>NZ_BAABAU010000001.1:1200000-1500000 GCF_039537585.1 Frondihabitans peucedani | reverse complement strand
GGGCTGGCAGTCGGTCAGCCGGGTCGTCGGGGCGCACGCGGCACCCGGCGACGCGGTGGTCTTCGACGAGTCGACGCCGACCTGGATGCGTCCTCGGCTCGCACTCACGACCTACCCCGACGGCTTCCGCGGCCTCCGCGACGTCACGCTCGAGACCCCGTTCGCCGAGGCCGACTGGTGGTCGTCGACGGCCTACACCGTCGACCGGGCCGTGGCGCTCGGACGCTTCGACGGCGTCACCCGCGTCTGGGTCGTCGAGGCGAGGACCGACGACTACGGCCTCGAGCCGCTCGCCCGGATCGGTTTCGAGCGGGTCGCGTGGTACCCGGCGCACGGGGCGACGGTGGTGGAGCTGCGGCGATAGGTCGTGCCGCCCGGCCGCATCAGGCCCGAGGCCGCCTGGATCGCACCCGCGTCACGGTCGCCCGGAAGTTCTCCGCGGCGTCGTCGAGGGCGGTGTCCGCGTCGGCACGCAGCTCAGCAGCCGCGGTCTCGCGGTCGGCGTCGTCGAGGACGGCAGCACCGATTCGCTCGGTGACGGCGTGGACGACGGTCACGAGCGAGCCGGCGTGGATGCGGGCCACGAGGAGGGGCAGCGCAGGATCGGTCTCGACGAGGGCAGCCGCGATGGCCTCCGCCTGGTCGTGCCGGAACTCCAGGGCGTAGCGGCGCAGGATGTCGCTCTGCAGGCTCTGCGCGGGGAACTCGCCGCGGGCCAGAGCAGGATCGCCGGTCGTGAACCGCTCGATGTCCTCGTGCACGAGCACGCGCACGGCGTCGGCAGGCGTCTCGTCCTCTGCCCGCTCGGCGACGACCCGCCTGGACCTCTCCAGGATCTCGTCGGCCCGGTCGAGGACGAGCTCCGGCTTCGTCGGGAAGTAGTTGTAGACGGTCTGATCGGCGACATCCGCGGCCCTGGCGACGTCGGACACCGACACCGCGTCGAAGCCCCGCTCGGCGAACAGCCGCGCGGCGACGTCCCCGAGGCGGTGCTTGGTCTCGAGCTTCTTGCGCTCGCGCAGCCCCAGCGACCTCTCCATGCCAGCAGTGTCCCACGAACGCAACCCTCGGAACGCGCGTGCTAGTGTGACTCGAAACATTGAGTGACTACATAAAAGCGAATCGGACCCTGAGGAGAACGACGATGACCGAAGCACAGGCGGACGCGCGGAGAGCACTGATCTCGGGGGCCGGGTTCGCCGGGCTCACGGCGGCGTTCTGGATGCGGGAGCTCGGGTACGAGGTGACCGTGGTCGAGACCGCTCGGGGCCTGAAAAAGGGCGGGACGCCCGTCGACATCCGCGACGAGACGATCGAGATCGTGCGGCGGATGGGCCTCCTGGACGCCGTCCGCGCGAGGAGCCTGCCGCCGCGCACGACGGAGTTCGTGGACGCGGCCGGCACGATCGTCGCCCGCATGGACCCTGAGGCGGCGGATGCCGACGGCCCGACCGACGCCCCGGGCGACGGCTATGAGATCCACCGCGACGACCTCCTCGAGATCCTGTTCGAGCGGATCGACGGCGAGGTCGAGGTGCTCTTCGACGATTCGATCACCTCGATGGTCGACTCTCCGGACGGTGTGCGGGTGGGATTCCGCGACGGCTCCGAGAGAGACTTCGCGCTCGTTCTGGGGTGCGACGGCAACCACTCCACCGTCCGACGGCTGCGTTTCGGGGAGGAGGGCCGGTACACGCACTTCCTCCAGAACTACTTCTCCGTCGCGATCGTCGACGAGGAGCTCCTCGAGCCGGGCGTGACCCGCATCCTGAGCACTCCGGGACACACCCTGATGCTGAACGCCTACGACGGCAGCACCGACATCGTCGTCACGTTCCACGCCGACGACGAGATCGCCTACGACCACCGCGACGCCGACGAGCAGAGGCGGATCCTGCGCGAGCGCTCCGCTGCCGGAGGCGAGGCGTTCATCAGGATGGTCGAGAAGGCGGAGAGCGCCGACGATCTCTACTTCGACAAGCTCAGTCAGACCAGGATGCCGACCTGGGTGTCCGGTCGCGTGGCCCTCGTCGGGGATGCGGGCTACTGCGCCTCCCCGGCCGCCGGAATGGGCGGTTCCCTGGCGATCCTCGGTGCGACCGCCCTTCACGACGCCTTCGCGACGGCCGGCGGCGACATCGAGGCCGCCTTCCGCGAGTACGAGACGAGCTTCCGTCCGGTCGCCGAGCGGATCCAGGATCAGGCGCTCGCCTTCGGTCTCCCCGCGTTCTTCCCGGAGACCCAGGAGGCGATCGACGCGCGGAACGCGATGCTCGCGGGAGCCTGACACCCAGGCGCAGCCGCTCAGGCACCGACCTTCATGCGCCGACCGGCTCAGGCACCGACCCTCAGACGCCGACCCGAGCGCTGGCCCGCCGGGCCTCGTCGAGCACCGGCTCCGCGACGAAGCCGCCGCGGTCGGCGAGGTCGAGCAGCAGGAGCGCGCGGTCGGGAGAGAGCCCGGCGAAGCACTCGCCGATGGTGACGCCGTGCTCGGGCCGGGACGTGACGACGACCTCGTCGCCGTCGGCCGCCGATCCTGCTCGGATCACCCGGAGGTAGGCGCCCGGACGCCCCTCGTCGGCGAACCGCTTGACCCAGCGCGGCTCCCTCATGCGGCGGGCGAAGGTGGCGCACGGCGTCCGGGGCATGGTGACCTCGACGGCCAGGCGCTCGCCGATGGCCCAGCGCTCGCCGAGGACGGCGCCGGTGACGTCGAGGCCGGAGGTCCGGAGGTTCTCGCCGAACAGACCTGGCACGACCTCGCGCCCGAGGAGCCGGGTGAAGTGGGCGGCGTCCTCGTCGGCGAACGCGTACACCGCCTTGTCGGGCCCGCCGTGGTGCTTGCGGCTGGCCTGGACGTCGCCGTAGACGCCGAGCTTCTTCACCTCGACCGGGCCGTCGAGCGGACGCTTGTCGATGGCGGTCACGCCGACGGCACCCGAGTCGGGCAGGAGGGCGGCCACGCGGCAGACGGCGGTGATCAGGGGCATCGCCCCATGGTGCCAGGCCCGGGGCCGGGCCGGAAGCGGCGGAACGCGCCTCAGAGCCTCAGGCGCTTCTCGACCACGGCCGTCGCGACATCCGACAGGCGGAGGCGCTGCGACCGGGCGTGATCGCGGAGGCGCTTGAACGCCTCGTCCATGTCGACATCGAGGGTGTACGACACGATGCCCTTCGCCTGCTCGATCACGACCCGGCTGTCGAGGGCGCGCTGGAGCTGGTCGCGTGCGACGTCGGTCTGCCGCAGCACCCGCTCCTGCAGGATGCTGATGGTCGCCACGTCGGCCAGCGCCTGGACCGCGTCGGTGTCGGCACGCGACAGGGCGCCCGTCCGCTCGCGGAACAGGTTGAGCGACCCGAGCGACGTGTCGCGGAGGCGGAGGGGGACGGCGTCGACGGCGGCGTAGCCCGACTCGGCCGAGCGGGCGGCGAACACGGGCCAGCGGTCCACGAGCTCGCTGACGTCGCTCACGGAGACCGCCCGGCCCGCGGCGTAGGCCTCGACGCACGGACCCTCGCCGGCACCGAGCTGCAGGACGCCGATCAGTCGGCTGCGCTCGCTGGTGGAGGCGATGACCTCCAGCTCGCCGCGGCCGTTGTCGAGCATGATGCCCGCGTCGGTGGCGTCGAAGAGCTGGACGCAGCGGTCGACCAGCATCTGAAGGAGGTCGATCGTGTCGAAGCCGGCGACGAGGGTGTCGGCCAGCGTGACGAAGGTCTCGAGGAGTCTCGTCTCTCTCGTCGTCCTGGTCACGCCGTCGTCCCCGTCTCTGTCGCTCTCGGTCACTCGCTGAAGTCCAGTCGACGGGCCACGACGTCGGCCGCGACCTCGCGGAGGGGCGTCGACGTGGCGAACGCGTGGCCGCGGAGCACGAGCAGGGCGTCGTCGACGCCGATGTCGAGCTGCGCCGAGACCATGCCGGTCGCCTGGTGCACCTCGCGCCGCGAGAACGCGTCGACGTCGTCTTCGGGCGCAGGATCGAGAGACCGCAGGGCGTCGTGCAGGACGTGCCGGGCCGCGACCCCCGCCAGAGCCGACGCGTCGTCGACGTCGTCGGGGCTGAGCGGCACGGGATCGTCGGAGTACAGGTCGACGGCTCCGAGTCCGAGCCGGCCGTAGGCGAGCGGGAATGCGAAGACGGCGGCGATGCCGGTCTCGCGGAGAGCGGACGACGCCACCGGCCACCGCTCGTGCGTGGAGCGCTGGAGCTCGTGCTCGAGGACGGGGGAGCGGGTCGAGAGGGCGTCCCAGCAGGGCCCCTCGCCGAGGTCCATCTGGATCTCGTCGAGCCGCGCCGACCGGGCGTCGCTCGCGCACACGGTGGCGGTGCCGATCGGGTCGCCGAGGGTCGAGACCGAGGCTCCTGTGACCGGCAGGACCCGGAGGAACGCGCCGCAGAGGTCGGTGGAACCCGGCCTCCGGGTCGAGAGGTCTCGGAGGGCCCCCAGGAATTCCGCGCGGTCGCTCACGGGTTCACAGTAGCGCGACCGGCGGGCCCCGGAGCGGCTCCGACTCAGAGCTCGACGACCTCGAACTCGAGGAGGTCGGCGCCGGTCGCGACCGGGCGACGGGCGCCCTCGCCCGCGGACTGGCCGCCGGATGCTCCGCCGCCGTGTCCGCCACCCGCAGGGGCAGCGTGAGCAGCCTCGGCGCCGTTCGCGGACCACTCCTGGAAGCTCTCCTCGGAGTCCCACGTCGTCACGACGAAGTAGCGGTCGTCGCCCTTGACCGGACGCAGCAGCTGGAACCCCTCGAAGCCCTTGGAGCCGTCGACGGAGTGCTTGCGAGCGGCGAACCGCTTCTCGAGCTCGGCCCCCTGGCCCTCGGGGACGTGGATGGCGTTGATCTTGACGACGGACATGGATCTCTCTTCTCTCGGGGGTCGTCCGTGCAGAGTATGACGCCCCGCGAGGGCCTTCCTGGGAGCGAGCTTGACCCGAGGTGGGCCTGGGATCCTAGGCTTGGGGTCGGCTCCGCACCTCACGGAACCCTCGAGACACTGCTTCCTCTAACGAAAGTGACGAACGTGGCTGAATACACTCTTCCGGACCTCGCCTACGACTACTCGGCCCTCGCGCCGAGCATCTCCGGGACGATCATGGAGCTGCACCACTCCAAGCACCACCAGACCTACGTCACGGGAGCGAACACCGCCCTCGCGCAGCTGCAGGAGGCCCGCGACTCGGGCAACCTCGCCAACGTCAACAAGCTCGAGAAAGACCTCGCCTTCAACCTCGGCGGCCACGTCAACCACTCGATCTTCTGGACCAACCTGTCGCCCGAGGGCGGCGACAAGCCCACCGGCGACCTCGCCGCGGCGATCGACGACCAGTTCGGCTCGTTCGACAAGTTCACCGCCCACTTCACCGCCACCGCGCTCGGCGTCCAGGGCTCCGGCTGGGCCGTCCTCGCCTACGACTCGATCGGCAAGAAGCTCGCGATCTTCCAGCTGTTCGACCAGCAGGGCAACGTGCCGCTCGGCCTCGTGCCGCTGCTGATGCTCGACGTCTGGGAGCACGCCTACTACCTCGACTACAAGAACGTCCGCGCCGACTACGTCAAGGCGTTCTGGAACATCGTGTCGTGGGAGAACGTCCAGGCCCGCTACACGGCCGCGACCACGAAGACCGACGGCCTGCTCGTCTTCTAGGTCGTCCCGGTCCAGCCGAAGCGCCCGTCACCCCGAGGTGGCGGGCGCTTCGTCGTGTCGCGAGCCTAGGTGCGCGGAGCGCGTCAGCGTCGAAGGTGCGCGTCGCGCGTCAGCGTCTCCAGCCGGTAGAGCCCGGTCGTGGCCGTGAAGAAGAGGGTCTGGCCGGTCGGTCCGCCCCAGCAGAGGTTGGCCGTCACCTCGGGGATCGCGATCCTGCCGATCTCGGTCGCATCGGGGGCGAAGACGATCACACCGTGACGGTGCGTCGACCACAGGTTGCCGTGCTCGTCGACGCGCATCCCGTCGGGGACGCCGCTCTCGATCTTCGCGAAGATGCGGGAGTCCTTGCAGCGGTGACCGTTCACGACGTCGTAGGCGCGGATGTCGGCCGTGCCGGAGTCGGCGATGTACAGGATCGACTCGTCGGGCGAGAACACCAGCCCGTTCGGCCGGTCGGCATCCAGGATCACCGGGCGGTAGTCGCCGGTCGCCTCGTCGATGCGGAACACCCAGTGGTCGTCGTACTCGAGGTCTCCGGGGTGCCCCTCCCCGGGCGAGGTGAGGCCGTAGTCGGGGTCGGTGAACCAGACGGCCCCGTCTCGTGTCACCACGAGGTCGTTCGGGGAGTTGAGCCGCACGCCCTGCCAGTCGGACACGATCGAGGTGATCTCGTCGCCTCGGACCCTCTCGACGCGGCGCCTGCCGTGCGAGCACTGGACGACGTCGCCGTTCCGGTCGAGGATCCGGCCGTTCGCGTGTTCCGCTCCGGCGAGCTGCACGACGGTCTCGCCGGTCTCCCACGACCACTCCATCACGCGGTTCCCGATGATGTCGCTCCAGCGGAGCCTCTGCGACTCGGGGATCCAGCACGGGCCCTCGGCCCAGGTCGACTGGTCGGACAGGTGGTCGAGCGACGCCTCCGCAGCGATCAGCCCAGCCTCGATCAGACCCGCGGTGACGACGTCGTTCATGGACCCGACCCTAGCGCGCCGGCGGCGTCGATCCGTCAGGGCCGGGGCGTGATCCTGCGTGTCCCGCTCGACAGCTCGGCGAAGTCGCCGTCGCGCCACTCGCCGGTCAGCGGCTCGCTCCCGGGCAGGGCGGCCTGCGCCTCGCGCTCGCGGAGCTCGACCCGGCGGATCTTGCCCGAGATCGTCTTCGGCAGCGGTCCGAACTCGATGCGCCGCACGCGCTCGTAGGCGGGGAGGCCGGTCCGCGCGTGGGAGAGCACGGCCAGGGCGGTCTCGGCTGTGGGCTCCCAGCCGGCGGCGAGGGTGACGTACGCCTTGACGACGTTGAGCCTGACGTCGTCGGGAGCCGGCACCACGGCCGACTCGGCGACGGCCGGGTGCTCGAGCAGGACGCTCTCGACCTCGAACGGCGACACCTTGTAGTCGGACGACTTGAAGATGTCGTCGGTGCGGCCCACGAACGTGATGAACCCGTCGGCGTCGCGCACGGCCACGTCGCCGGTGTGGAAGAAGCCGTCGCGGAGGGCGCTCTCCGTCCGCGCAGGATCGCCGAAGTAGCCCGCCATCAGGTTCGTCGGCCGCTCGGTCAGGTCGAGGCACACCTCGCCCTCGTCACCCGCCTCACCGGTCAGCGGGTCGAGCAGGATCACGGTCACCCCGGGAAGCGGCAGCCCCATCGAGCCCGGCTTCAGCTCGCCCCCCGGCGGGTTGCCGATGATCGCGGTCGTCTCGGTCTGGCCGTAGCCGTCGCGGATGGTGAGGCCCCAGGCCTCCTCGACCCGCGCGATGACCTCCGGGTTCAGCGGCTCGCCGGCCGACACGATCTCGCGGAGGGCCGACGGGCGCTCGCCGAGGTCGGCCTGGATCATCAGGCGCCAGACCGTCGGCGGAGCGCAGTACGTCGTCACCTGGGCGCGTTCGAGCTGGGCGAGGAGCGCCGACGCGTCGAAGCGGCCGTAGTTGTACACGAAGACGGTCGCCTCGGCGATCCAGGGGGAGAAGAAGCAGCTCCACGCGTGCTTGCCCCAGCCGGGCGAGCTGATGGCGAGCTGCACGTCGCCGGGTCGCAGCCCCAGCCAGTACATCGTGCTGAGGTGGCCGACCGGATACGACGCCTGCGTGTGGACGACCATCTTCGGCTTCGACGTGGTGCCGGAGGTGAAGTAGATCAGGCAGGGGTCGTCGGGGGCGGTGGCGACGTCGGGGCGTCGGGTGGCGGGGTCTGCCGTGCTGTCCGCTGCGGGCGTGAGCGAGTCGGGGTAGTCGGTCCAGCCCGGCGCGCTCCCGCCCACCGAGATGCGGGTGAAGCCGCCCTCGACGGTGCCGAACTTGGAGGTCTCGTCGACGGCGGCGATGACGTGAGCCACGTGGCCGCGCTCGACGCGATCCTGCAGGTCGTGCGCCTCGAGCATGGTCGAGGTCGGCAGGATCACCGCCCCCAGCTTCATCACGGCGAGCATCGTCTCCCACAGCTCGTACTGGTTGCCCAGCATCAGGAGGACGTGGTCGCCCTTGCCGATCCCGAGCCCCTGGAACGCGTCGGCGAGCCGGTCGGAGCGGCGGGACATCTCGGCGTAGGTCGTCTTCGACTCGGAGCCGTCCTCCTCGACGATCCAGAGCGCGATCCTGTCGTTCCCGCTCGCGACGACGTCGAACCAGTCGGTCGCCCAGTTGAAGGTGTCGCCGATGTCGGGCCAGCGGAAGGCGTCGGCGCTGGTGTCGCCGGAGGCCACGGCGAACAGGTGGTCGCGCGCCTCGCGGTACGCGGTGGTGCTCGGAACAGAACGCATGAGCCGATCATGCCCCAGGGTCGCGGGGAAACCACCCCGGCCGTCGAGGGTGCCGCGCGGCGTCGAGGGGCTTTCGCCGATACGAGCGGTGCTTTTGTTTGACACCCGTCAGAAGTCTCGGTTAGATCGAGACGGGAGAATCGCCGACCGCTAGGGAGCACCATGGCCACCACCCCGCTGCGCGTCGCCATCGTCGGCACGGGCATGATCGGCGAGGTGCACCGCCGGGCGGCGCGCGACGCCGGGGCCGAGGTGGTGGGCGTCCTCGGCTCCACGCCCGCCCGCTCAGCCGAATTCGCGGAGGCCTGGGGCGTGCCGTCGGCCTACGACTCGTTCGACGACCTCGTCGCCGACCGGCCCGACGTGGTCCAGCTCTGCACGCCCAACGCGACGCACCACGGCTACGCGCTGCGGGCGATCCGGGCCGGGCTCCACGTCGTCTGCGAGAAGCCGCTCGCGCTGACGGCCGAGGAGGCCTCCGAGCTCGTCGACGCCGCTGCCGCCGCGGGAGTGGTCGCGACCGTGCCGTTCGCCTACCGGTACCACCCGCTCGTCCGCGAGCTCCGCGCGCGCAGGATCCGAGGCGACCTCGGCGCGATCCACCTCGTCCACGGCTCCTACCTCCAGGACTGGCTCCTCGACCCCCTGGCCTCGTCCTGGCGGGTCGACCCCGACCTCGGCGGTCCGTCGCGGGCCTTCGCCGACATCGGCTCGCACTGGTGCGACCTGGCGGAGTTCGTCTCGGGGGAGCGCTTCACCGCCGTCAACGCCGTGACCACCATCGCCTACCCGGCCCGCCCGGCGCCCACGGGCCGGTCCTTCGGGGGCGCAGGATCCGCCGACGCACCCGTGCTCGACGTCACCACCGAAGACACGGCCACCGCCACCTTCCGCACCACCTCCGGCGCGGTCGGCAACGCCGTCATCTCGCAGGTGTCGGCGGGCCGCAAGAACCGCCTCTGGATCGAGGTCGACGGATCGCGCGGCTCCGCGGTGTTCGACCAGGAGTCTCCCGAGAGCGTGTGGCTGGGGGCGGAGGCCGGGTCGACGATCCTGAACCGGGGCGAGGGCGACGTCTCGGCCGACCAGGCGAGGCTGAACCTCGTGCCCGCCGGGCACCCGATGGGCTACCGCGACGCGTTCGCGGCTTTCCTCCAAGACACCTACTCCGCCGTCCGCGGCGGGTCGCCCGAGGGGCTGCCGACCTTCGCCGACGGGCTGCGGGCGGCGCGGCTCATCGACGCGGTGCTCGAGAGCGCGGCGACGTCGGCCTGGGTGGACGTCCCCGCCTGATCCTGCGTCGTGCTCCTCCTTCTCACGTGCCGCGTCGGGCCCGCAGTGAGAGGCGGATCGAAGCGGTGGTGCTGATCCCTGCAGCCCCGGTGGCGACGACGAGCCCGATGTGTGCAACCCAGAACAACGCCCCGCCTGGATCCGAGGCCACAGCCCAGAGTCCTACCGTCATTGCCGCCAATGACACGACGAGTGCGGTGATCGGACGGCGCACCGATCGCGGGAGCACGGTGAATTCCGCAGCGGCTGTCCGGGCAGAAGCGTCGTCCGAGGGGAGGGCGGCTGCCCGGGCTTCTGTGGTGCACGTCAAGCTCGCCGCTACGAGGGCCAGTGTCAGAACGGGTGCAGCAGTTCGAGATCGCATCATTTCCACTCCATTGTGTATTCGTGTTTCACACACGATACACAGAGATGTAGACAGTCGCCGACGCAGCAGCGGCACACGCAGCAGCCGAGGGCAGAGGCCGAAGCTCAGGCGTGGTCGACGTGCTCGTGCTGCTGGTGCGTCTCAGGCTCCAGCTGGAAGGTCGAGTGCTCGATCTGCACGGCGAAGTGCTCCAGGACGCACGCCTGGAGGTCGTCGAGGATCCGCGGCGCGTGGCCGTCCTCGAAGCAGCCCTGCTCGACGACGATGTGCGCGCTGATGACGGGCAGCCCGGTGGCGATCTGCGACGCGTGCAGGTCGTGGATGCCGCGCACGTGGGGGAGCTCGAGCATGTGCTCGCGCACGGCGTCGAGGTCGAGCCCCTTCGGCGTCGACTCCAGGAGCACGCCGGTCGTCTCGCGGAGGAGGGCGAGGGTCCGGGGCACGATCAGCACCGAGATCAGCATGCCGGCGAGGGCGTCGGCCTGGAGCCAGCCGGTGGCGGCGATGACGAGTGCGCCCGCGATGACGGCCACCGAACCGAGCGCGTCGTTGACGACCTCGAGGAACGCCGCCCGCAGGTTGAGGTTCGCGCCGCGTGCGGACGCCAGCACGGCGATCGACGCGATGTTGCCCACCAGGCCGATGACACCGAAGACCAGCAGCGACCCGGACGGCACGTCGGGCGGCGCGAACAGCCGCTGCACGCCCTCGACGAACGCGTAGATGCCGACGGCCAGCAGCACGGCCGCCTGCCCGAGGGCTGCGAGCACCTCCGCGCGACGGAACCCCCAGGTTCGGGCGGACGTCGCGGGCCGACGGATCAGCGAGGCGGCGACCAGCGCGGCGGTGAGGCCGGCGACGTCGGTCAGCATGTGGCCGGCGTCGACGAGCAGCGAGAGGCTGTCGGTCACCGCGGCGCCGACGACCTCCGCGATCAGGATGGCGGTGGTGATCCCGAGGGCGATGCCGAGCCGCGCCGTCGAGGTTCCGGGGCCCGCGTGGTCGTGCGACATCAGCCGACCTGTGCGTCGTGCAGCAGGTCGAGGGTGACCCGCAGCGACCTCGCCTCGACCTGGCCGGGGGCGCTGGCCTCGCCGACGGAGCCGAAGGTCGCGCAGGATCCGAAGGTCTCGCCGGCCAGGCGCGTCACCACGCCCAGCGGGCCCATCGACATCGTCATGGCGGGTCTCGTCGCCTTCTCGGCGAACACCCCGGTCGCCTGCAGCAGGGTGAGCACGTCGGAGGGCGCCTCCGGCATGACGGCGATCTTGACGATGTCGGCGCCGAGATCCTGCTGGAGGCGGAGCCGCGCGACGATCTGCTCGAGCGGCGGCGTGTGCTGGAAGTCGTGCGACGACATGATCACGGCGACGCCGCGCTCGTGTGCGCCGTTGACGAGCCGCTCGAGGGAGGCCAGCTCGGTGAACATCTCGACGTCGACGGCGTCGATCGCGCCCGAGCGCACGGTGGTGAGGAGCAGCCGCTCGTACGCGACCGGGTCGATGTCGCGCTGGCCGCCCTCGGGCTTCGAGCGGAACGTGAAGAGCAGCGGGATCTCGTCGGGCAGGCTCTCGCGGACCGTCTCGGTGGCGCGGAGCACCTCGTCGATGTCGTCGACGTCGTCGAAGTGGTCGGCGCGCAGCTCGACGAGGTCGACGAACGAGCCGTCGAGGGCGGCGACGCCGTCGCGGAGCTCCTCGACGGTGCTGCCGGTCAGCGGGACGCAGATCTTCGGGCGCCCGGGGCCGAACTCGACGCCTCGGATCACGGCGGGGCGGAAGGTCTCGGTCACGAGTGCGAGGTTACTCGACCCGGTCAGGCGGGGAGGTCGACGGCGGCGCGCATGGCCGCCCTGACGTCGGCCTCGTCGGCGAGCGGCTGATCCTGCGCTCCACCGGTGAAGAGCCGGATCTGGCCGACCGCCTGCTCGAGGAGCATGTCGAGGCCGCTGACCGCCACGCCGCCGGCGGACTCCCACGCCTCGGCGAGCCGGCTCGGCCACGGGTCGTAGGCGACGTCGAGCAGGATCGCGTCGGGGCCGCTCGGGAGGACCGGCGGCAGCTCGACGCCGCCGGGCAGGGTGCTGAGCACGAGGCCGAGGGGGCCGGACTCCGCCAGCTCGTCGAGGGGTCGCACCTCGAGCGGGACGCCGAGCCGCGCGGCGAGCTCGGTCTGGGTGCTCGCCCTCGCGGGGTCGCGGAGGTACAGCGCGATGCGCGTCGCGCCGAGCCGGACGGCCGCCGCCAGCGCCGAGCTCGCCGTGGCACCGCCGCCGAGGATCGCCGCGTGAGCCGCGATGCCCGCAGACCGCCCGGCCCGCCACTCGATCGCGCGGACGATCCCGTCGACGTCGGTGTTGAACCCCGCGAGACGCAGCTCGGCTCCGTCGCGCGCGAGCAGCAGCGTGTTGGCGACGCCGAGCTCCTCGACGAGCGGCGACGCCTCGTCGAGCAGCGCGATGACCTCGCGCTTGAGCGGCATCGTCAGGCTCAGCCCGACCCAGGAGTCGTCGAGGTTCTCGAGGAACGCGGCGAGGCCTCCGGTCGCTACGTCGGCGAGGCCGTACTCCCAGTCGAGCCCGAGCACGCGGTAGGCCGCCGTGTGCAGCGCGGGCGACAGCGAGTGGGCGATGGGGGAGCCGAGGACGGCGAGACGCTTCACCGTCTCACCCTACTGAGAGGCGCGCAGGATCAGGGTCACCCCTGTCGGAGCACCGCGGCGATGCGGGCGAGGGCCGCCCGCGCCTCCGGGATCCACGGGGCGCCGACGAAGACGTGGAACCCGCCCCGCGTGAGCCGGAAGTCGCTCCGCCCGCCCGCGCGCGTGATCCTGCGGTGGAGCTCCTCGGCGTCGGCGTAGAAGAGGTCGTGGTCGCCCTGCTCGATGTGGATGGGAGGGAGCCCGGCGAGGTCGGACGACAGCGGGCTGACGAGCGGGTCGCTTGGGTCGAGGTCTCCTGCCCAGAGGCGACCGGCCCGGACGAGGCCCGGGACGGCCAGCATGTGGTCGAGCGGGGCGACGGCGGCGGCGCCCGGGTTGATCAGCGTGGCGTCGAGCCAGGGCGAGATCAGGATGACGTGGCGGGGCGCCGGTCGACCGGAGTCGCGGTAGCGGACGGCCTGGGCGAGGGCGAGGCCGCCGCCGGCGCTGTCGCCCGCGAGCGACACGACCGGTCCGAACTCGGCGACGGCGTCGTCGTAGATCGTCTCGAGCCAGTCGGCCGCCTCGGTCGCCGTGTGCTCGGGCGCCAGGCCGTAGAGGGGCACGTCGATCGTGATGCCCGCCCGCCGGACGAGGGTGGCCAGGATGCCCCAGTGCGCGCCGATCAGCGGGAACGTGTAGCAGCCGCCGTGCGTGTAGATCAGGTGGCCTCCGCGGGGTTTCTGTCGGGGCGTCAGCCGCACGACGCGGCGGCCGTCGACGATCCGCTCGTCGACCACGGCGACGCGCTTCACCGCCCGGCTGACCGGAGCCGGACCGCCTCGTCGGGCGATGGCGCGATCGAGGGTCTGCTCCGTCGTCGTCGTGCGCGGGCGCAGGACGAGGAGGCGCCGGGTCGCGGTCAGGAGCAGGGACATGACCCGACCCTAGCGCCGCGTC
Source organism: Frondihabitans peucedani (assembly GCF_039537585.1). Taxonomy (NCBI): domain Bacteria; kingdom Bacillati; phylum Actinomycetota; class Actinomycetes; order Micrococcales; family Microbacteriaceae; genus Frondihabitans; species Frondihabitans peucedani. The sequence goes on along the minus strand of NZ_BAABAU010000001.1, from coordinate 1,486,325 downwards.
CTCCCGGCTTCGGAGAATCCACTAGGTCAAACTGACTTTAAGGGTTAGAGTCACTCTGACCTTAACGAGAGAAGCCCGTCATGACCGATTCCAGCACCGGAGATGCGCCGGGCGCGACGCCCGCGCTCGCGGTGTCGACGGTCATCTTCTCGCTCCTGCCGCAGGGCGAGACCGGCCGGACGGCCCTGCACATCCCGCTCGTGCGACGCATCCGCGAGCCCTACCGCGGCCTGTGGGCGCTCCCCGGCGGCCCGCTCGGAGCCGACGAAGACCTCTCCGACGCGGCCAGGCGGCACCTGCTCGACACGACCGCCCTCTCTCCGAGCTACCTGGAGCAGCTCTACGCGTTCGGGTCGAGGTCGAGGAGCGCCGCCGAGCGCGTCGTGTCGATCGTCTACTGGGCCCTCGTCTCGCGCGAGAACGCCGCAGCGGGCCCGGCCGCAGCCCTCGTGCAGGGCGATCCCAACGTCTGCTGGTTCGACGCCGACGACCTCCCCGCGCTCGCCTTCGACCACCGAACGATCGTCGACTACGCGCTCTGGCGGCTCCGCACGAAGATGGAGTACAGCAGGATCGCGGGCGCGTTCGTCGGCTCGACCTTCACCCTCAGCCAGCTCCGCGAGGTGCACGAGGCCGTCCTCGGCCGCGACCTCGATCCGGCGAACTTCCGCCGGATGGTCGAGGCGAGCGACGCCGTCGTGCCCACCGGCGAGTACCTCACCGGCACCAAGCACCGGCCGCCGCGCCTCTACCGCTACAACAGCCCCATCGACCTCGACCCGAGCCCGCTGGGCCGGTCGTGATCCTCACCCCGGGCGTGATCCTGCGTCCCTCTCCCTGCGAAAGGCGCAGACGATGACCAGCGTCGACACCACGATCCAGCACATCACGAACGGCCGGGCCCCGGGCGAGGTCTGCACCACCGACCTCCGCGAGGCGCCCTGGGCCTTCGACACCGGCGTGCCCTCGTACGGCCCGGGCTCGTCGATGTTCGACGTGATCCCGCCGCGGGCGCCGCTGCAGGGCGAGATCCCGCTCGAGTACCGCGAGGCGTCGGCCGACGAGCTGCACCGCCGCATCCTGGCCGCGAAGGCGATCCTCGGCGACCGGGTGCTGATACTCGGGCACTTCTACCAGCGCGACGAGGTCGTGCAGTACGCCGACTACGTGGGCGACTCGTTCCAGCTCGCGGTGAAGGCGAAGGCCTCGCCCGCGGCCGAGGCGATCGTCTTCTGCGGCGTGCACTTCATGGCCGAGACCGCCGACCTGCTCTCGACGCCGGAGCAGGCCGTGATCCTGCCGAACCTCGCCGCAGGATGCTCGATGGCCGACATGGCCGACATCGACAGCGTCGAGGCGGCCTGGGAGCAGCTCGAAGGCCTCTACGGCGACCTGACCGCGGTCGACGCCGACGGCCGCGTGCCGGTGATCCCGGTCACCTACATGAACTCCGCCGCCGACCTCAAGGGCTTCTGCGGGCGCCACGGCGGCATCGTCTGCACCTCGTCGAACGCCGAGACCGTGCTCGAGTGGGCGTTCGCCCGAGGGCGCCGCGTGCTGTTCTTCCCCGACCAGCACCTCGGCCGCAACACGGCGAAGGCGATGGGCGTCCCGCTCGACCGCATGCCGATGTGGAACCCGCGGAAGGCCCTCGGCGGCTCCACGCCCGAGCAGCTGGACGACGCGCAGGTCATCCTCTGGTACGGCTTCTGCTCGGTGCACAAGCGCTTCACCGTCGACCAGATCGCGGCCGCCCGGGCCGAGCACCCCGGCGTCCAGGTGATCGTCCACCCCGAGTGCCCGATGCCGGTGGTCGACGCGGCCGACTCGTACGGCTCGACCGACTTCATCGTCAAGGCCATCCAGGCGGCCCCGGCAGGATCGACGTTCGCCATCGGGACCGAGATCAACCTCGTCAACCGCCTGGCGGCCGAGTACCCGCAGCACACGATCTTCTGCCTCGACTCGGTCGTCTGCCCCTGCTCGACGATGTACCGGATCCACCCCGGCTACATCGCCTGGGCGCTCGAGGCGCTCATCGGCACCGCCGACCGTCCTGCCGAGGTGCTCAACCGCATCACCGTCTCCGACGACGTCGCCGAGCCGGCCCGCGTCGCGCTCGAGCGGATGCTCGCCGCGAAGCCGAACCACACGGTGTCGGTGTGACCGGGCGCGACCTCCTCGTCGTCGGCTCGGGGCTCGGCGGCCTGACCGCGGCCCTCCGCGCCGACGCCCTGGGCCACGCCGTCACGCTCGTCACCAAGGGCGCCCTCGACGACAGCAACTCGCGGTGGGCCCAGGGCGGCATCGCCGCGGCCGTCTTCCCCGACGACTCGCCGGCCCTGCACGCCGCCGACACCGTCGCAGCGGGGGCCGGGCTGTCGCTCGACGCGGCCGTCGACGCGCTCTGCTCCGACGGCCCCGACCGCATCCGCGACCTGGTGCGCTGGGGCGTCGTCTTCGACGAGACGGAGCCGTCCGCAGCGAACCCCGAGGGCTGGGCCCGCGGCCTCGAGGCCGCGCACGGTCGAGCGCGGGTCCTGCACGCGGGCGGCGACGCCACCGGGCGGGCCATCGTCGTCGCCCTCGTCGAGCGGCTCCGGGCCTCCCGCGTCCGCGTCGTCGAGCACGCGGTGCTCACCGACCTCGTCCTCACCGTCACGGGCGAGCGCCGGGTCGCGGGGGCCGAGATCCTGCGCGACGGCCACCGCGAGACGCTCCTCGCCGACGCCGTGATCCTGGCGACCGGCGGTGCCGGTCAGCTCTACGAGTTCACCACGAACCCCGAGGGCGCCACCGGCGACGGGCTCGCCGCCGCCTGGCGCGCCGGCGCCGAGGTCGCCGATCTGGAGTTCTACCAGTTCCACCCCACCGCGCTGGCCGTGCCCGGGAGCTTCCTGGTGTCGGAGGCCGTCCGCGGCGAGGGCGCCGTGCTGCTCGACGCGGGCGGCCGCCGGTTCCTCGCCGGCGTCGATCGCCGGGCCGAGCTCGCCCCCCGCGACATCGTCGCTCGCGCCATCGCCGAGCAGATGAAGCGCCAGGCAGGACTCCCCGTGCTCCTCGACGCGACCCACCTCGGACGGGCGACCCTCGAGGCGCGCTTCCCGACGATCACCGCGGCGACGCGGGCCGCGGGGCTCGACTGGGCGAGCGAGCCCGTCCCGGTCACTCCGGCGGCGCACTACTTCATGGGCGGCGTCCGCACCGACCTGTGGGGCCGCACGTCGCTCCCCGGTCTCTCCGCCGTCGGCGAGGTCGCCGTCACCGGCGTTCACGGAGCGAACCGCCTGGCGTCGAACTCGCTGCTCGAGGCCGCCGTCTTCGGCTGGCGGGCCGTCGCCGCGCTCGACGCCGACGAGACGGCCGAGCGCGGCGTGCTCGCCGGGGCCGCGGTCGAGACGCCGCCGGCCTCGGGAGGCGGAGGTTCCGTGATCCTGCGCGGCGATCTCCAGCGCCTGATGTGGGATGCCGCCGGAGTCGAGCGGAACGGCAGAGACCTCCTGGCCGCGGCGCAGACGCTCGCGGAGGCGTCCGCTCCCGACGACGGGTCGGCCGAGGGGCGCGAGGCCGCGAACCTCCTCGACGTGGCCCGGCTCGTCGTCACCGCCGCCCTCGCCCGCGAGGAGTCGCGCGGCGCGCACTTCCGATCCGACTTCCCCGACACCCGAGACGAGACGGCCCACGCTCTGACGTGGGCACGAGAGGTTCCCGAGCATGCTCACCGATGACGCGATCACCGAGGTCGTCCGCCTGGCACTCCGAGAGGACGCGCCCTGGGGCGACGTCACGAGCGAGGCCCTGATCCCGGAGGAAGCCACGGCCACCGCCTCGATCGTCGCCCGCGAGGAGGGCGTGCTGAGCGGGGTCCGCGTGCTGCGTGCCGTCGCCCGCGAGGTCGACCCGCTCGTCGAGGTCGACGTGCTGGCAGCCGACGGCGACCGCTTCGCCGCGGGGCAGACGCTCGCCGCGCTGCGGGGGTCGGCGCGGTCGATCCTGCGGGCCGAGCGCATCGCGCTCAACCTCGTGCAGCGGCTCTCGGGCATCGCCACGCTGACCGCTCGCTACGTCGCCCTCACCGACGGGACCAGCGCGCAGATCGTCGACACTCGCAAGACCACGCCCGGCCTCCGGGCGCTCGAGCGCGACGCGGTCGTCGCCGGCGGCGGGCGCAACCACCGGTTCTCGCTGTCGGACGCGGTCCTCGTGAAGGACAACCACCTGGCGATCCTGCTCGCGCAGGGGTTCTCGACGACCGAGGCCCTGCTGGCCATGAAGGCGAGGCTGTCGCACACTACCCACGTCGAGGTGGAGGTCGACCGGCTCGACCAGATCGAGGACGTCCTGGCCGCCGGGGTCGACACGATCATGCTCGACAACTTCTCGCCCGACGACCTCGTGCGCGGCGTCGAGCAGGTCGCCGGGCGGGCCCTGGTCGAGGCGTCGGGCGGGGTGAGCCTCGACACCGTCGCCGCGATCGCGAGGTCGGGAGTCGACCTGATCTCGGTCGGCGCTCTCACGCACAGCGTCCGCGCCCTCGACCTCGGCCTCGACGTGGCCATCGACGTCGCCTCGCGAGGCCGCGGGTTCGCGACCGGCTTCGCCGCCGTCTGAGCCCGGCCCGCCGACCACCGCCGTGCTCTACCTCGACGCCGCCGCCACGTCGCCCGTCCGCCGCGAGGCCCTCGAGGCCATGTGGCCGTACCTGACGAGCGACTTCGGCAACCCCTCGAGCCGTCACACCGTGGGGGAGTCCGCGGCCCGAGCCCTGACGGCAGCCCGGGCGCAGGTCGCCGCGTTCTTCGGGTGCCGGCCCGGCGAGGTCGTCTTCACGGCCGGCGGCACCGAGGCGGCCAACCTCGCCGTCAAGGGGATCGCCCTCGGCGACCCGCGCCGCCGCCACCTCGTCACCACGCGGATCGAGCACGAGGCCGTCCTCGCCTCCGTCGACCACCTCGAGCGCCTGCACGGCTTCGAGGTGTCGTACGTCGACCTCGACCGGCACGGCGTCGTCAGCCCGGAGGCGCTCGCGGCCGTCGTGCGCGACGACACCGCGCTCGTCAGCGTCGCGCACGCGAACAACGAGATCGGGACCACGCAGGATCTCCGGGCGCTCGCCGAGGTGTGCCGCTGGGCGGGCGTCCCGTTCCACTCCGACGCCGTGCAGACCGCCGGCTGGCTCCCCACCCGCGTCGGCGACCTCGGCGTCGATGCCCTGTCGATCTCCGGCCACAAGGTCGGCGCGCCCAAGGGAGTCGGGGCCCTGTACCTCGCCGGCCGCCTGCCGATCGAGCCGCTCGTCCACGGCGGCGGGCAGGAGCGCGGCCGGCGCTCCGGCACCGAGAACGTCGCCGGGGCCGTCGCCCTCGGGGTGGCCGTCGGCCTGGCGGAGGCCTCCCGCGAGGCGCGAGCCGCCGCCGCGGTCGAGGCGCGCGACGCGTTCGTCGGCGCCGTGCTGGAGCTCGTTCCGGGGGCGGAGTTCACCGGGGCGCCCGTCTCGCGGCTGCCCGCGAACGCGTCGTTCGTGTTCCCGGGGACGAACGGCGAGGCGATCCTGCTCGAGCTCGAACGCCGGGGCGTCGTGTCGTCGAGCGGCTCGGCCTGCGCGGCCGGCGACGACGGGCCCTCGCACGTGCTCACGGCGCTCGGCTACCCGGACGACGTCGCCCAGACCGCCGTCCGCTTCACCTGGCAGGCCGACGTGACCGCGGCCGAGCTCGTGCCGGTGGCGACGGCGGTGCGGGACTCGGTCGCCGCGGTGGCCGCGATCCTGCGCTGACTCAGCCCTGCGCTGACTCAGCCCTGCGCTGACTCAGCTCTGCGCCCACGCTTGCAGACGCCGAGATCGCAGCCCGACACGCTCGCGACCTCCGCGACCGTGTCGAACTGCGATCTCGACGCAGCTCCCGGGCAGCTCCCGGGCTAGACGGCGACCGGCGCCTGCTGCCCGACGAGCGCGGTCGCGTCCGCCTCGGCGAGCGTGTCGACCGGGTCGCCGCGGCGGACGAAGCGCTTGAGCGCGACGAGCACCAGCGCCGAGACGACCGTGCCGGCCAGGATCGCGACGACCCACATCCCGATGTTGCCGATCGCGAAGAAGACGAAGATGCCTCCGTGCGGGGCCTGCGAAGTGACTCCGGCGCCCATCGAGATCGCGCCGGTGAGGGCACCGCCGACCATCGAGGCGGGGATCACGCGCAGCGGGTCGGCGGCGGCGAAGGGGATCGCGCCCTCCGAGATGAACGAGGCGCCGAGGAGCCAGGCGGCCGCGCCGTTGTTGCGCTCGACCTGCGAGAAGCCCTTGCGGTACAGCACGGTCGAGGCGAGCGCCATGGCGAGCGGCGGGACCATGCCGGCGCCCATGACGGCGGCCATGATCTCGAGCGGTGCGGGGTTCGACAGCGACCCCGCCGAGAGGCCGGCGACCGCGAAGGCGTAGGCGACCTTGTTGACCGGTCCGCCGAGGTCGAAGCACATCATGAGGCCCAGGATCACGCCGAGCAGGACCGCGCCCGACCCGGTGAGCGAGTTGAGCCAGAGCGACAGCTCCTTGGTCAGCCAGGCGATCGGGCCGCCCAGCACGAGCAGCAGCAGGCCGGAGGCGAAGATCGACGCGACGAGCGGGATGATCACGACGGGCATCAGGCCGCGGACGAAGCGGGGCACCCGCAGGCGGCCGATCCAGTAGGCGGCGAAGCCGGCGAGGAGACCGCCGACGAGTCCGCCGAGGAAGCCCGCGCCGAGGAAGACGGCGACGGCACCGGCGACGAAGCCGGGGGCGATGCCGGGCCGGTCGGCGATCGCATAGGCGATGTAGCCGGCCAGGGCAGCGACGAGGAACCCGAGCGAGAGCCCGCCGATCTGGAACGCGGCGGCGCCGAGGTAGTAGACGAGGCCCTCCGGCGGCAGGTTCACCAGGGAGTAGTTGGTCAGCGCGTAGACCGCGTTGTTGACGGTGTGGCCCTTGGCGGTGAGGGCGAGCGCGTCGCCGCCGAGCAGGAAGCCGAGCGCGATCAGCAGGCCGCCGCCGGCGACGAACGGGATCATGTACGAGACGCCGGTCAGCAGCCAGGTCTTGAGCGACGAGCCGAAGCCGCGGCGGCCCTGGCTCATCGCCGGGCCGGACGCAGCACTCGCGTCGCCCGGCACCCGGGCGGCTCGCGGGTCGGACGCTGCGGCGATGGCCTCCTGCACCATGCGGGCGGGCTCGTCGACGCCGCGTTTCACGGGGCCCTGCACGAGCGGCTTGCCGGCGAAGCGCGAGCGGTCGCGGACGTCGACGTCGACGGCGAAGATGACGGCGTCGGCGGCCGCGATGACAGCAGGATCGAGGGGGGTCACCTGGCCGGAGCCCTGCGTCTCGATCTGCAGGTCGGCCCCGAGCTTCGTGGCCGCGGCGACGAGGGCGTCGGCCGCCATGTAGGTGTGCGCGATTCCGGTCGGGCACGCGGTCACGCCGACGAGCTTCAGGCGGCGTCCGCTCCTGGCGGCGGTGTCGGCGCCTGCGGAGGCACCCGCGGCGGCAGCGGTGCTCGTGCCGGTGACGCCGCGCGCCTGGTCGACCTCGCCGCCGACCTCGTCGTCGACCAGCTTCACGATGTCGGCCGGCGTCTTCGCGGCACGGAGCGCCGCGGTGAAGTCCTCGCGGATGAGGGCCCGGGCGAGCGTCGACAGCACCGTCATGTGGTCGGCGTCGGCGCCCTCGGGCACCGCGATCATGAAGACGATGTCGGCGTCGCCGTCCGGAGCGCCGAACGGCACCTTCCGGGCGAGCCGCGTCATCGCGAGGGTCGGCTCGGTGACCGACGACGAGCGGGCGTGCGGGATCGCGATGCCGCCCGGGACGCCGGTGCCGACGGACGCCTCGCGCTTGATGGCGTCGGCCGCCAGGGAGTCGGCGGATCCTGCGCGTCCGACGGAGGCCACGCGACGGGCGAGCGCCCGGATGACGTCGGACGACGTGTCTCCGAGGTTCTCGTCGAGGCCGACGAGGTCGGTGCTGATGAGGGTTGACATGGGGGTGAGCTCCTTTGCTGCGGACGTGTGTGCGAGAGGGGTCGGCGCTAGAACTGCCCGGCGGCAGTGCGAGCGACCGGGACGACGAGGACGTCGTCGGGGGAGGTCTGCGAGAGGGTGGGCACGATGCTGCCCGGGAGGGAGGCGGCGGCGGCGCCGGAGGCGACGGCCTGGGCGAGACGGCGGGGGGCCGTCGCGCCTGACGTCTCGGCGAGCAGGTAGCCCGAGAGGGCGGAGTCGCCCGCGCCGACGGTCGACAGGGCGACGATCCGCGGGGAGTCGGCGGACCAGGCCCCCTCGGCGTCGACGAGCACGGCCCCGGCGCTGCCGAGGGTCAGGAGGACGGCTCCGACGCCGCGGTCGAGCAGGAGGCGCGCCCCGGCCACCGCGGCCGAGCGGTCGGCCTCGTAGACGGCCGGGTCGCCGCCGACGACCTCGGCCAACTCCTCGGCGTTCGGCTTGACCAGGTCGACCCGCACGCCCGAGTCGATCAGCGCGCGGAACGGCGCGCCCGACGAGTCGACGGCGATGCGCGGCGCGGCGTCTCCGGCGACGAGACGGACCGCGTGGACCACCCCGGCGAGGAAGTCGTCGGGGAGCCCGGGAGGGAGGGATCCTGCGAGCACCAGCCAGTCGGCCGAGCGGGAGTGCTCCACGACGAGGTCGAGGAGGGCGATCGCGTGGCCGCCGAGATCGGGGCCGGGCTCGTTGATCTTGGTCGTCGTGCCGTCGGGCTCGGTGATCGTGACGTTCGAGCGCAGGCGGCTCTCGATCGGGAGGTTGACCGTCGAGACGCCGCGCGCGCGGAGGGCGACCAGCACGGGGTCGTCGAGGGCGCCGGGCAGGATCGCGACGGTGTCGGCCCCGGAGGCAGCGAGCGCCCGCGAGACATTGACGCCCTTGCCGCCCGGCTCGTCGGTGGTCGTGACGGAGCGCTGCACGGCTCCGCGGGCCAGAGGCGCGTCGAGGGCGATCGTCCGGTCGAGCGACGGGTTGGGGGTGACGGTGATGATCACGCGACGATCACCTCCACGCCGGCCTCGTCGAGGGCGACCTGCAGGTCGACCGGGGGAGCGGCGTCGGTGATGACGGTGTCGAGCTCGTCGAGTCGGGCGAACCGGGTGAGGGCCTCGTCGCCGTGCTTGGTCGCGTCGGCGACGGCGACCACGCGGCGGGCGGCGCGGATGTAGGCCGTCTTGACGGCACCCTCCAGCTCGTCCGGGGTGGAGAGGCCGAAGCCGGCGCTGATGCCGTTCGTGCCGACGAAGGCGATGTCGGGGCGGAGGGCCGTGATCTGCTCGACGGTCGCGGTGCCGACAGCGGCGCTGGTGAGCCCGCGGACCCGGCCGCCGAGGAGTCGCAGGTCGATGTGGGGGCTGTGCTGGAGGAGCGCTGCGATCGGGACGGCGTTCGTCACCACGGTGAGGAGCGTGCCCTCCCGGGCCGGGGTCCAGGAGGCGAGCTCGGCGGCGATCTCGGCCGTCGTGGTGCCGGCGTCGAGGGCGATCGAGCCGACGAAGGTGGAGGGAACGAGTCGGGCGGCCGCCTTGGCGATGGCCGACTTGCTCGGGGTCTGCTGCTGCTCGCGCTCGTCGAGGCTGAGCTCGGTGACGCTCGAGTGGCCTGCCGCGACCGCGCCGCCGTGGACCCGCTGCAGGAGCCCGGCCGACTCGAGGGCGTCGAGGTCGCGGCGGATGGTCTCGGTGGTGACGTCGAACCGCTCCGCGAGCTCGGCCACGACCACGCGGCCCTCGGTGCGCAGCAGCTCGCCGATCGAGTCGTGTCGCTCCAGTGCGTACATCCGGTGACCTCCGCGTCGCCTGCTCGTGTGGTGGTGCCTGTGCTTTGCGATGACTGTAGGCCGCATTCGCAGAAAGAACAAGACAAAAGCAGAAAGTCCCACATCGGGTCGTTCTCGACCGGGCAAATGCACGGGCCGCGCAGGCGCCCGGCGTACGGTGTGCCCGTGACAGATCTCCGCTTCGAGGGCCGCATCGTCGGCGTCGGCACCACCTCCGGAACCCGCCTGGTCGTCGGCATGTGGGCCCGGTCGCCGCTCGGGAGCTTCGCCGACGTCATGGTGGAGACGGGCGAGGGGCGCCGGATCCTGCTCGCCCCCTCGCGCGAGGTCGCCGACTTCATCGCCGGCACCTACACGTTCGACGAGGTGCGCGTGCTGCCCGTCTCGTGGCGGAAGGTCGACGGCGGCATCGCCGTGACCGTCGGGAGCACCGACTCCGCCCTCGGCGACGACACGCTCCGCCTTCGCCTCGACATCGGCCCGGTGTCGGGGCTCGGGATGCTGCTGCGGCTCGTCCCGAAGGCCTTCGCGACGCGGCCCGGCTGGCTGGGGCTGATCAACCCCGTCGCGCGGCTCATCGTGCCGGGCTCGGCCACGGCGGGCACAGCCGGCGGCGGTCGCCGGGAGTACTACGGCGTGACGCTGGCGCGGCACATCACCGGGCTGACGGCCGCTTTCGAGGGCCGCGACCTCGGCTCGCTCGAGCGTCTCTGGCCGCCGGTCCGCTTCGGCTTCGGTTCCGCTCCGGCGGCGCCCACCCTCGTCGACGTGACGACGACCATCCGCTGACGCCCACCCGTGCCGCGCCTTCGGCAGCCGAGGTCGCCGGTGCTGATGCAGGAATTCTTCGCAACGAGGGCCCCGGATCCGCATGAACGGCGCCGGGTCGCGAGAATCTCATGCACTAGCGCAGAGGCGCCGGGCTACGCGCTCGCCCTCCAGACGATCTCGGTCGGCAGGATCACGCCGTCCGGCGCCTCGCCCCCGTCGAGCAGCTGGTCGAGCACCTGCTGCGCGGCCCGCCGCCCGAGCGTCTCGGCCGGCTGCCGCACGGTCGACAGGAGCGGCGTGCAGCGGATCGCCCACGAGCTGTCGTCGAAGCCGACGATCCCGACCTGCTCGGGGATCGAGATCCCCTGCCGGTGCAGGACGTCCATCGCCCCGGCCGCCACGGCGTCGGAGGCCGCGAAGACCCCGTCGATGTGCGGGTCGCGCTCCAGGAGCTCCGCCATCCCCTCGGCGCCGGCGGCGTAGCTGTAGAACGGGTGCCGGACCACGAGCGCAGGATCGAACAGGTCGCCGAGCGCCGCCTGGAAGCCGGCCAGGCGGTCCTGGCCGGAGTCGCGGTCGAGGCCCGAGGCGAGCATCCCGATCCTGCGCCGGCCGGTCGCGACCAGCCTCTCGACGATGGCCTCCGCGGCGGCCCGGTTGTCGATGCCGATGAACGGGATCGCGGGGGCGTCCGGCGGGTGCCCCACGAACGACGCCGGCAGGCCCAGCTCGGCGATCGCCTCGGAGATCGGGTCGCCGGTGCGGGCGGACAGGATGATCGCCCCGTCGACGAATCCGCCGCGGAGGTACTCGATGACCCGGTCGCTGTCGCGCTGCGAGTCGATCATGAGGGTGACGAGCTGGTGGTCGGCGTCCGACAGGACGGCGTTGGTGCCGATCAGGATGTTGCCGATGTTGGGGTCGTCGAGCACGACCGAGTGCGGCTCGTGCACGATGAGCGCGATCGCCCTGGACCTCTGCGTGACGAGGTTGCGAGCCGCGGCGTTCCGCACATAGCCGACCTTCGCCACGGCGGCCTCGACGGCCCGCCGGGCGGTCTCGGACACGTACGGCTCGTTGTTGAGCACCCGCGAGACGGTGCCCCTCGAGATGCCGGCCTCCGCTGCCACGTCGTGGATCGTGGCCCGTCGTCGCGCCGTTCTCGGAGTGGACATGTCGTCACCTTAGCCGAGCCTGGGAGCGCTCCCGCGGGGCCGTCCCGAATTCGCCTTTGACAAATCCGCCGACATGGGATTAGCTCTGTGAACGTTCCCACACACTCCTCCCGGATGACAGTCCGCGGCAACTGGGAACGATCACAGATTTCCATGTGTGAACCTTCACAGACGAAGAGCCTCGGCCCTCGTCCGGCAGGGTCACCGACGACGAAGCCGAGGACCAGTGCTCACCCAGACTCTCGCCCAGCCCACCGCCCTGGGGCTCGGACTCGACGGTCTCGTCTTCGGCTGCGACTACAACCCCGAGCAGTGGTCGCCCGAGGTCTGGCGCGAGGACGTCGCCCTGATGCGCGAGGCCGGGGTCAACCTCGTCGCCATCAACATCTTCGGCTGGTCGCACGTCGAGCCCGAGCCCGGCCGCTTCGAGTTCGGCGACCTCGACACGATCATCGACCTGCTCCACCAGAACGGCATCGGCGTCAACCTCGGCACCGGCACCTCGTCGCCGCCCCCGTGGCTGACGACCCTCCACCCCGAGGTCCTGCCCGAGGCCGCCGACGGCACGAGGCGCTGGCCGGGCGGCCGTCAGGCCTACTGCCCGAGCTCCCCGGTCTTCCGGCAGCTCGCCCTCGAGCTGGTCCGCGAGACCGCGACGCGGTACGGCGCCCACCCGGCCGTCCGCCTCTGGCACGTCTCCAACGAGCTCGGCTGCCACAACGCCCTCTGCTACTGCGACGTCTCCGCAGCCTCGTTCCGGCGCTGGCTCGAGGCCCGGTACGGCGACATCCAGGCGCTGAACGACGCCTGGGGGACCGCGTTCTGGAGCCAGCGCTACTCCGCGTTCGCCGAGATCCTGCCGCCCCGCGCGACCCTGTCGTTCATCAACCCGGCGCAGACGATCGACTTCCACCGCTTCAGCTCCGACGAGCTGCTCGAGCAGTACCGGGCCGAGGCCGCGGTCGTCCGCGAGACCAGCGCCATCCCGGTGACGACGAACTTCATGGTCGCCGCCCACATCCAGAACCAGGACTACTGGACCTGGGCCGACGACATGGCCGTCATCGCGAACGACCACTACCTCGACAACCGCCTCGAGCGCCCCGCGGTCGAGCTGTCGTTCGCCGCCGACACGACGCGCGGCCTCGCCAGGCGCGAGCCGTGGATCCTGATGGAGCACTCCACCAGCGCCGTCAACTGGCAGCCGCGGAACATCGCCAAGACGCCCGGCGAGATGATGCGCAACACCGCCGCCCACATCGCCCGCGGCGCGGACGGTGTCTGCTTCTTCCAGTGGCGCGCCTCCGTCAAGGGCACCGAGAAGTTCCACTCCGCCCTCCTCCCGCACGCCGGCACCGACTCGCGGGTCTGGGACGAGTCGATCCGGCTCGGCGCCCTCACCGCCCGCCTCGGCGAGGTCCGCGGATCGCGCGTCGTCGCCGACGTCGCCCTCGTCTTCAGCTGGGAGAACTGGTGGGCCGCCGACCTCGAGGCGCACCCCTCCTCCGACTTCTCGTACATCGAGCAGGTGCACCGCCTCTACGGCGCGCTCTGGGACCTCGGCGTGACCGTCGACGTCGTCGCGCCCGGCGCGTCTCTCGACGGCTACGCGATGGTCGTCGTGCCGAGCCTCTACCTCGTCCGCGACGAGCACGCCCGCGTCGTCGACGAGTTCGTCGAGGCCGGCGGCTCCGCGCTCGTCACCTTCTTCAGCGGCATCGTCGACGAGACCGACCGCGTCCGCCTCGGCGGCTACCCGGGCGCCTTCCGCAGGATGCTCGGGGTCCGGGCCGACGAGTTCGCCCCGCTCCCTGTGGGCGGCTCCGTCGCGCTGTCGGACGGCACCACCGGCTCGCTCTGGTCGGAGCCGCTCGACCTCGTCGGCGCCGAGAGCGTCGTCGACTACGCCTCCGGCGCCCTCGCCGGCCGCCCCGCCGTGACCAGCAAGCGCCACGGCCAGGGCCTCGGCTGGTACGTCTCCACGCAGCTCGAGCCGGAGGCGCTCGCCTCCGTGGTGGAGCGGGCCGTCACCGAGTCGGGAGTCGCCGTCGATCCTGCGCTCGCCCGGGGCGGGGTCGAGATCGTGCGCAGGATCGGAGAGCAGAGCGACTGGGTCTTCGTCCTCAACCACTCCGACGCGACAGTCGTGCACCACTTCGAGGGCTTCGACCTCGTCTCCGAGCAGCGGGTCTCCGGGGCCGTCGAGCTCGAGGCGGGCGGGACCCACATCATCCGCCAGGACAGGAAGGCATCATGACCGTCACCACCGCCCGCCGACGGGGCACCCGCGAAGCGGCCGCCCCGAAGCCGAAGGGGGGCTTCCGGTACCGGAAGGCGATCGCGATCTTCATCGTGCCCTTCGGCGTGCTGTTCGCCGCCTTCTATCTGGCGCCGATCCTCTACGCCGTGTTCCAGTCGCTGCTGAAGATCCAGCGCGTGGGCACCTTCGGGGCTCCCACGCAGGTCTTCGGCGGGCTCAGCCAGTACGCCCTGGTGTTCCAGGACACCGAGTTCTGGTCGTCGATCCTGCGCGTGCTGCTCTTCGGCATCGTGCAGGTCCCGGTGATGCTCGCGCTGGCGCTCCTGTTCGCGCTGCTGCTCGACTCGCCGCTGCTGCGCGGCAAGCGCTTCTTCCGGCTGGCCTTCTTCGCCCCGTACGCCGTGCCCGGCGTCATCGCGGCGATCATGTGGGGCTACCTCTACTCGCCGAGCCTCTCGCCGTTCAAGTTCGTCACCTCGAACATCAACCTGCTGGGCGGCGGCACGGTGCTCTGGGCGATCGCGAACGTCGTCACCTGGGTCTACGTCGGCTACAACATGCTGATCATCTACTCGTCGCTCCTGGCGATCCCGACCGAGATCTACGAGGCCGCACGCCTCGACGGGGCATCGCAGTGGCGCATCGCCGTGTCGATCAAGATCCCGCTCGTCGTGCCGGCGATCATCCTCACCGCGGTCTTCAGTGTGATCGGGACCCTGCAGCTCCTCACCGAGCCGCTCGTCTTCCGCCAGTTCACCTCGACGATCTCGTCGACCTTCACGCCGAACATGCTCGTCTACTCGACGTCGTCGGTCCCCAACTTCAACCTCGCGGCCGCGTTCAGCGTCGTCCTCGCGGTTGCCACGTTCATCCTGTCGATCGGGTTCCTCCGGTTGACCCAGCGGAAGGCCGACCAGTGACCGTCGACGCACCCCTTCGTCCGGCGCAGTCGTTCGACGACAAGACCACCCCGGCCCGCAAGCGCGGCCGCGGACCCCGCGAGAGCGTCATGTCGCGATCCGCCGCGATGATCATCATGGGCGTCTTCACGCTCTACTTCCTGATCCCGATCTTCTGGCTGCTCGTCTCGTCGACCAAGACGCTCGACAACTTCAACTCGAGCTTCTCGCTCTGGTTCACGGCCACGTCGCTTCAAGACGGCATCGCCAACGTCGGGCGCCTCTTCACCTACAACGACGGGATCTTCCCGCGCTGGATGCTCAACAGCATCGTGTACGCCACCGTCGCCGGCGGTCTCGGCACGATCCTGTCCGCGATGTGCGGCTACGCCCTGGCGAAGTACCGCTTCTGGGGCCGCGAGGCGCTGTTCAACATCTTCCTCGGCGGTGTCCTGGTCCCGGCCACCGCGCTGGCCCTGCCGCTGTTCCTCATCTTCAGCAAGGTGCAGCTGACCGACTCGTTCTGGGCGGTGTTCCTCCCGAGCATCGTGAGCCCGTTCGGCGTCTACCTCAGCCGGATCTACGCGGCCTCGAGCGTCCCCGACGAGATCATCGAAGCAGCCAGGATCGACGGGTCGGGCGAGGTGCGCACCTTCTTCACGGTCGCGATCCGCCTGATGTCGCCGGCCCTCGTCACGGTGTTCCTGTTCCAGTTCGTGGCGATCTGGAACAACTTCTTCCTGCCGCTCGTGATGCTCCGCACGCAGACGCTGTTCCCGGTGACCCTCGGTCTCTACACGTGGAACTCGAACGTGAGCCAGTACCCCGAGCTCCGCACCCTCGTCCTGGTCGGCGCGTTCGTGTCGATCATCCCCCTCCTGGTCGCGTTCCTCAGCCTGCAGCGGTTCTGGCGGAGCGGACTCGGAGCGGGGGGCCTCAAGTAGGCCGGCCGGCCCCACCCCCATCCCGCACCACCCCTCACCAGCAAGGCAACAGAGTCGTTCCCTCCTCGCGCCCGGGCGTTCGCCCGGTCGCAGCATCCCGATTGGAAATCACATGAAGAAATCGAAGCTCCTCGGCCTCGCGGCTGTCGCCGTGGCGGCGACCGTCGCCCTCGCGGGCTGCAGCTCCGGCAGCAGCTCCAACGGCTCGGGCTCGGGCTCCGGCTCGGGCACCAGCGCGGCGGCCTGCAAGGCCTCCTCCGGCAAGGTCACCCTGAACTTCACCACCTGGGTCCCGAACATGGACAAGGTCGTCGCTCTCTGGAACAAGGAGAACCCGGACATCCAGGTGAAGGTCTCGATCGTCGCCAACGGCAACAGCGGCACCTACCAGAACTTCTTCAACCAGCTGAAGGCCGGCAACGCCCCCGACATCGGGCAGGTCGAGTACGACACGCTCCCCGCGTTCCGCGTGCAGGACGGCCTCGCCGACATCGGCTCGTGCTCCGGTATCTCGAAGGCGAAGTCCGACTTCTCTGACGGCCTCTGGAACCAGGTCACCTTCGGCGAGGGCAAGTCGGTCTACGCGGTCCCGCAGGACTCCGGCCCCATGGCCCTCTACTACCGCAAGGACCTCTTCAAGGCGGCGGGCATCCCCGTCCCGACCACGTGGGCCGAGTACGCCGACGCGGCCGTGAAGATCAAGGCCAAGGGCGGCAACATCACCAACTTCGCCAAGGGCGACGTGAACCAGTTCGCCGGTCTCGTCTCGCAGGCCGGTGGCCAGTGGTTCAACACCGACAATGGGACCTGGGACGTCAACATGACCAGCGGCGCCTCGAAGAAGGTCGCCGACTACTGGCAGGACCTCATCTCGAAGAAGCTCGTCAACACCCTGCCGAGCTTCACCGACCAGTGGAACAACGCCTACAACACCGGCCAGGACTGGACCTGGGTCTCGGCCGTCTGGGGCGCCAACACCATCTCGAGCGGTGCTCCCAAGACCTCCGGTGACTGGGCCGTCGCTCCGATGCCGCAGTGGAATGCCGGCGACAACGCGGCAGCCGCCTGGGGCGGATCGTCGAACGTCGTCTTCAAGGGCAGCAAGCACCCCGCCGAGGCGTCGAAGTTCCTGATCTGGCTGAACACCTCCACCGAGGCGCTCTCCGCTCTCAACAAGGAGGCCAACCTGTACCCGGCCTCCAGCACCGGCGCCGACCTCCCGGCTCTGACCTCGGGCGTCGAGTTCTACGGCAACCAGGCCATCTACAAGGAGTTCGCCACCGCGGCCGAGAACATCAAGCCGTTCACCTGGGGCCCGACCATGACCCAGACCTACTCCGACGTGTCGGACGGCTTCGGCTCGGCGATCAGCGGGAACGGTACCCTTCTCGATGCGCTGAAGTCCGGCCAGACCAAGACGATCGCCGCCCTCAAGGCGCAGTCGATCGCCGTCAAGTAGCACCAGCACCGCACGAGTCGGCGGCCGCACCGGGAACCTTCCGGGGCGGCCGCTGCCGTGTCACCCGACCACCCCTTCCGAGGAGCAGCCCTGATGACCGTCGCCGCCAGCCGAATCGTCCACCTCCGAGCGGGCGGCACGAGCGTCGTCCTCTCGAGCAGCGACGACAGCCTGCCGAAGATCGTGCACTGGGGCGCCGACCTCGGCGAGGCCTCCACCGACGAGCTCGCCTCTCTCGCCACGGCGGCCCTGCCGCAGCGGGTCTCGGGAGCGATCGACCTCCCGACCCGCGCCACCGCCCTGCCGCTCGAGTCCGAGGGCTGGCAGCACGAGCCCGGCCTCTCCGGCTCGCGGCGCGGCGGCGTCGACTTCACCCCGGCCTTCTCCGTGACCGGCACGCAGATCTCCGACACCTCGCTCCGCGTCGAGGCGCAGGATGCGGCGGCCGGCCTCCGCATCGCGGTCGACGTCGCCCTGGGTGCGAGCGGCGTGCTGCGGCAGCGCCTCGCGCTCACGAACACGGGCGCCGACGACTACCAGGTGGCGTCTCTCCAGGCGACGTTCCCGCTGCCCGCGACCGCGCGCGAGATCCTGGACGCCACCGGCCGGCACCTGAAGGAGCGGAGCCCGCAGCGGCACGCCTTCACGGTGGGGGAGCACGTGCGTTCGACCCGCCGGGGGCGCCCCGGGGCCGACGCCACGCTGCTGCTGTGGGCGGGCACGCCCGGCTTCGGATTCCGGTCGGGCACCGTCCACGGGATCCACCCCGCCTGGAGCGGCGACCACCGCATCTCGGCGGTCCGCACCGCTTCGGCCGACGCGGTCCTGACCGCGGGCGAGCTCCTCGCTCCCGGCGAGGGGCTCCTCGAGCCCGGGCAGACCTACGAGACGCCGTGGATCGTCGGCACCTGGGGCGAGGGGCTCGACGAGGCCGCGGGGCGGATCCACGACGAGCTGAGGGCGCGCCCGCAGCATCCTGCGTCGCCCCGGCCGGTCACGCTCAACACCTGGGAGGCCGTCTACTTCGACCACGACCTCGACCGCCTCTCGGCGCTGGCCGACGTCGCCGCGTCGGTCGGCGTCGAGCGGTTCGTGCTCGACGACGGCTGGTTCCGGCACCGCCGCGACGACACGGCCGGCCTCGGCGACTGGTACGTCGACGAGGGCGTCTGGCCCGACGGACTCGCGCCGATCATCGACCGGGTGCGAGCCCTCGGCCTCGAGTTCGGGCTTTGGGTGGAGCCCGAGATGGTCAACCTCGACAGCGACCTCGCCCGGGCGCACCCGGACTGGATCCTGCATCCTGCGCCGCGGTTCCCCGTGTCGGGTCGGCAGCAGCACGTCCTCGACCTGGCGAACCCGGACTGCGCCGCGTACCTGCTCGAGCGCCTCGACTCCCTGCTCGCCGAGAACGACATCGCGTACCTCAAGTGGGACCACAACCGCGACCTCCTCGAGGCCGCCCACCCGCTCACCGGTCGTCCCGCCACGCACGAGTCGACGCTCGCCCTCTACGCCCTGCTCGACGAGCTCCGCCGCAGGCACCCCGGCGTGGAGATCGAGAGCTGCGCCTCGGGAGGAGCGCGGGTCGACCTCGGGATCCTCGACCGGACCGACCGCATCTGGGTGAGCGACTGCATCGACCCGCTCGAGCGGCTCGACAACCAGGCCTACACGAACCTCCTGGTGCCCTATGAGCTGATGGGGCAGCACATCGGGTCGCTCCGGTCGCACTCCACCGGGCGCACGGCGCCCGTCGCGTTCCAGGCCGCCGTCGCCCTGTTCGGTCACCTCGGCATCGAGGCCGACCTCACCGCTCTGTCGCAGGCCGACCTCGACGAGCTCGCCGCCTGGGTCGCCACGTACAAGCGCAAGCGCGGTCTCTTCCACACCGGCCGCAGTGTCCGCGCCGACGTGATCGACCCGTCGGTCGACATCCGCGGGATCGTCGCGCGCGATGCGTCGGAGGCCGTGTTCGTCCTGACCCAGCGCACGGCGAGCGTCACGCTGCCGGTGGGGCGGGTGATCCTGCCGGGTCTCGATCCCGACGTGCTCTACGAGCTCGCGCTGCTCTCGCCCGGCACAGCCGACGGCCCGGGCCAGTCGCCGCTCGCCTGGCTCGAGCGTCCGGTGCGCCTGACCGGCAGGATGCTCGCGACCGCAGGCATCGAGCTGCCGGTGCTGCTGCCGGCGAGTGCGGCTGTGGTCGAGCTGACGGCGGTGCCCCGCGAGCGCTGAGCTCCGTGCTGGCGCTCCTCCTTCTGCGTGTGCCTGGCCTCCTGGTGCATATGGACGGAGATCCTCGCCCCTGTGCGGTTTCTCCATGCATATGGACGGAGATCCTCGCCCGTGTGCGGTTTCTCGGTGCATATGGACGGAGATTCTTTGTCGTCCGTGACTTTCAGGTACATAAGGACGGAGATCCGCGGTTCGTCGTCGACTTCATGCGAATCGGAAGGGTATCGCCCGAGAATCTCCGTCCATATGTGCACAGCGGGGCACAATCTCCGTCCATATGTACGCGAGGGCAGGATCTCCGTCCATATGTACGCCGGGGCAGGATCTCCGTCCGTATGCACGCGACGGGCACCCCGGGACGCCACCGAGCCCGGGCCCGAGCCCACGCCCACGACACGCGACCCGCGGCAGCTCGCGGCGCGACCCCGCGCTACTTCTTCTTCGCGGCGAGCCCGGCGACAGGGCGCTGCTGCTCGCCCTGCTGAGCGCCCAGGATGAGGACGATCCCGACGAGCACGGGAGTCACCCACTGCAGGCGCTTCTGCAGCGCCTGCGCCTTCTTCAGCGTCTCGGACGACTCGCTGCTCGGCTCGGTGGCGCCGCTCGCGGGCTCGTCGGAGTGCTTCGCCTGAGCTGCACCGGCGAGGCCCGAGCCGATGGTGGTACCGACCGCGGCGAGCGTGATCACGCTCTTGATCACGGTGTTCGACCGGCCCTCCTTCTGGCCGGCGAGGCGCTGCCGGTTGCCGAGGATGAGCCCGATGCCGCCGATCCCGTGCGAGATGATCCCGGCCCACTGCAGCGGCGCCCACTTGGCCCAGCCGACGCTGGCGAGACGCAGGCGCTCCGAGGGGTCGCTCGCAGCGGCCGCAGCACCGTTCAGGCCGACGGCGCCCATGAGGTTGCCGCCGAACCAGGCGGCGGCTCCGAGGTCGTGGAGGGAGCGGACGAGCGTGTTGCGTCGTGACATGGGTGTTCCTTTCGTTGGGAACATCCAGCGGTACGCCGCCTGGGCTCTGGGCGTCGGGCCTTGACAGCGGCGGCGTCGGGTGATCGGAGGCGCCTACCGCGCGTCACCCACCACGAACGAGAACCCGCCCACCCCGTCGACCCCGCCGGTCACGACGGCTCCCGGCTCCAGCGGCCCGACGCCCGCGGGCGTGCCGGTGAAGATCAGGTCTCCCGGGGCGAGCCGCCACCACTCGGAGGCGGCGGCGACGACGTCGGCCACCGGCCAGATCAGGTCGCGGAGGTCGCCGTCCTGCCGGGTCTCGCCGTCGACCGCGAGCCAGACCCTCCCGTGATCCGGCGCTCCGCCTCCGAAGGCCGATCGGGCCGGCACGAGGGGCGACACGGGTGCCGAGGCGTCGAACCCCTTGGCGACGTCCCAGGGGCGCCGGGCGTCCTTCGCCTCCTGCTGCAGGTCCCGCCGGGTCAGGTCGACGCCGACGCCGTAGCCCCAGACGTGGTCGAGCGCCGACGCCGCCGAGATGGACGAGCCACCGACGCCGATCGCCACGACGAGCTCGATCTCGTGCTCCAGCCGGTGCGTGCCCGTCGGGTACGGCACGGTGCCGGCCGCAGCGACAGCGGCGTCGCCGGGCTTGGCGAAGAAGAAGGGCGGCTCGCGATCGGGATCGGCACCCATCTCACGAGCGTGATCGGCGTAGTTGCGGCCGACGCAGAGGATCCTGCGCACCGGAAAGCGGTCGTCGCTCGCCGCCACCGCGACGCTCGGCACGGCGGGGGAGGGGAGTACGAACGACACGACGAGCCTCTCAGAGGGTGCGGACGGGGGATCCGGCGACGAACGCGAGGACGTCCTCCACGCTCTGCCCGAAGAAGATCTCGTAGACCTCGCGGGTCACGTAGCCGATGTGGGGGAGCAGGATCACGTTCGACAGCTTCCGCAGCGGGTCGGCGGCGGGCAGCGGCTCCACGTCGAACACGTCGAGCGCGGCGCCGGCGAGCGTGTCGACCATGAGCGCCATGAGCAGCGCCTCGGCGTCGACGACCGGGCCGCGGGAGGTGTTGACGAAGAAGGCCCCGTCTTTCACGAGGGCGAGTTCCTCGGCGCCGATCAGGCCGCGGGTGCCGTCGTTCAGCGGCACGTGCACCGAGATGAAGTCGGAGGTCTCGAACAGCTCCTCTTTGCCGACCGAGGCGACGCCGTGCTCGGCCGCCCGCTCGGGTGTGAGGCTCGGGCTCCAGGCGACCACGTGCATCCTGAAGGCGTTCGCCAGCTCGGCGACCCAGGCGCCCTGCTTGCCGAGCCCGACGAGTCCGAGCGTCTTGCCCTCGAGCCGCACCCCGACGGTGTGCTGCCAGCCGCCCTCGTGCATCGAGCGGTCCTCGGCCACGATGTGGCGGGCGAGGCTCAGGATCATCGCCATCGTCAGCTCGGCGACCTCCCGCCCCGACCCCTCTGTCCCCGACACGACGACGCCCTGCGCCTTCGCGGCCTCGAGGTCGATCGCGGCATTGGCCATGCCCGTGGTGACGAGCAGCTTGAGATTCGGCAGTCGTTCCAGCACCGCGGCCGGGAAGGCTGTGCGCTCGCGCATGGCGACGACGATCTCGCTGCCGCGGAGCCGCTCGACCAGCGCGTCGACGTCGTCGATGTGCTCGGTCACCACGTCGATGTCGTGGGTCTTCTGCACCTCGCTCCAGTCGGCGGAGGAGAGGGCGACCGACTGGTAGTCGTCGAGGATCGTCAGCGTGGCGGCCATCCGCCCAGGCTACAGCCGTCGTCCGCGCAGGAGCCCCGGTCGGCCCGGCCCGGTCGACCCGCCACGCCCGGCCCTCCCGTGCCCCGAGTGGTTGGATTCGGACTATGGAATATCGTCAACTCGGCAAGACCGGCCTCAAGGTCTCCACTGTCAGCCTCGGAACGATGGGCTTCGCCGGAACCGGCTGGGCCAGCCCGATCGGCCACATCGACGTCGACGGCGCCCGCCGCCAGATCGACATCGCCCAGGCGGCCGGCGTGAACCTCATCGACACCGCCGACGTCTACTCGGAGGGCGCCTCGGAGGAGATCCTGGGCAAGGCCCTCGGCTCGAAGCGCGACGAGATGCTGATCGCGACGAAGGTGCGCGGCGGCATGGGGGAGGGCCCCAACGACGGCGGCCTCTCGCGCCACCACATCGTGCGTGCGGCCGAGGACAGCCTGCGCCGCCTCGGCACCGACTACATCGACCTCTACCAGCTCCACGGCTGGGACGGCTCGACCCCCCTCGAAGAGACTCTGGCCGCGCTCGACGACCTCGTCCGCTCGGGCAAGGTCCGCTACATCGGAGCCTCGAACTTCTCCGGCTGGCACCTCATGAAGGCGCTCTGGGCCTCCGACAAGCGCGGCCTCGAGCAGTTCGCCAGCCAGCAGATCTACTACTCGCTCCAGTCGCGCGACGCCGAGAAGGAGCTCGTCCCGGTCACGCTCGACCAGGGCCTCGGGATCCTGGTCTGGAGCCCGCTCGCGGGCGGCCTCCTCACCGGCAAGTACCGTCGCGGCCAGGACGTCCCCGAGGGCTCGCGCCGCTTCGAGGGCTGGACCGAGCCTCCCATCTACGACGAGGACCGCCTCTACGACACCGTCGAGGTGCTGGTCCAGATCGCGCAGGATCACGACGCCTCGGCCACGCAGGTCGGCCTCGCCTGGACCCTCGCGAAGCCCGGCGTCACCTCGGTGATCGTCGGTGCGCGCACGGAGGAGCAGCTCACCGACAGCCTCGGCGCGTCGGAGCTCGTCCTGACCGAGGCCGAGATCGCGCGACTCGACGAGGTCAGCGAGACGCCGCTGCCCTACCCGTACTGGCACCAGGCCAACACGGCCGACGGCCGCTCGAGCGCTGCCGACCTGAGCCTCCTCGGGCGCTACCTGAACTGAACGGCTGAGCTCTGCCGGCCTCTGTGGGCGGGTGCTCGCAGCCGTGGGCGGGTCTCCGGAGTCCCGCCCGCTGCTGCGAGTACCGGCCTTTTCTTCTTCCCCTTGCATGACGTGGGTTAGTGACTGTACAGTCACTCATAGCCCGACCAGAGCTCGACGACCAAAAAAATCCTTTCTCTTCCCGCAAGTGAGTGACTGAACACTCTTTAGAAGGAGCCTCCCATGACCACGACCGCACCGCTCTCCTCTCCCGTCTCGCCTGCGCCTCCCCGGAGCTCTCGCCGCTGGCTCGCCCTCGGCGTCCTCGCTCTCGCTCAGTTCCTCGTCGTCCTCGACGCCTCGATCGTGAACATCGCACTTCCGGTGCTCGGCGACCAGCTGCGGATGTCGACGGCGGCCCTCGCCTGGGTCATCACCGCCTACGTCCTCCCCTTCGGAGGTCTTCTCCTCCTCGGCGGTCGTCTGGCCGACCGCTACGGGCACCGCCGGGTGTTCCTCCTCGGTGTCGTGGGCTTCATCAGCGCGTCGGCGCTCGCCGGACTCTCCGCCAGCAGCGGGATGCTGCTGGGTGCTCGTGCGGTCCAGGGCGCTTCGGCGGCGCTCCTCGCCCCGGCGGCGCTCGCGCTGCTGACCCATCTCTTCCCGGAGAGCGGCGACAGGACGAAGGCGCTGGGGGTGTGGGGCGGGGTCGCCGGGATCGGCTCCGCGGCCGGAGTGCTCCTCGGCGGCGTCCTGACCGCGACCCTCGGATGGCAGTCGGTGTTCTTCGTCAACGTGCCGATCGGTCTCCTCGTCCTGGCGACGATCCCGTTCCTCATCAGCCGCGACGAGACGCGCACGAGCGGCCGACTCGACATGCCGGGCGCCGCGACGATCACCGGCGCACTCGTCTCGGCCGTGGGTGCCCTCAGCGCGGTCCAGCAGGCCGGCGCGTCCGCTCCTCTCACCCTCGTGCTCACCGCTGCTGCCGTCGCGTTCGCCGTGTCCTTCGTCGTCATCGAGCGACGGACCGCCGAGCCGCTCGTTCCGCTGACCGTGTTCGCGAACCGCAACCTCAGCATCGGCAACATCGTGGTGCTGCTCCTCGGCGCGGCGATGGTCGCCCTCTTCTTCGCGCTGTCGGTGTTCATGCAGGCCGTCCTCGGCTACGACGCTCTGACGACGGGGCTGACCCAGCTGCCGCTCGCGGGAGCCCTGGTCGTGGTGGCGGGTCTCGCTCCGGCTCTCATCGGACGTCTCGGGGCGAAGGCGACGCTGATCGGATCCCTCGTCCTGCTCGCCGCAGGGCTCGTCTGGCTCGCGGCCGCACCGTCCGACGCGACCTTCGTCGCGCAGCTGCTCGGCCCCAGCCTGCTCATCGGCATCGGCATGGGCGGCGCTTTCGTCACGACGACCCAGCTGTCGGTCGACGGCGTCGAGGGCGGGGAGTCGGGGCTCGCCGGAGGCCTGGTGAACACCAGTCAGCAGATCGGCGGTGCGCTCGGCCTGGCCGTCCTCTCGAGCATCGCAGCCGCCCGCACCGAGGCCCTGGTGCACGCGGGAGCAGCGACTCCCGTGGCCCTCACCGGCGGCTTCTCGTGGCTCTTCCTGGGCGCCGCGGGCATCGCGCTCGTGGCCGCGGTCGTGGCCGGCTTCGCAGCGGGGGAGCGCCACTGACCCGGACAACGCAGGATCGCCCGGACGCACACCGCGTCCGGGCGATCCTGCGCTTCCGTGCGTCGGCGATCGGTTCTTCGGGCCGGGCGGCGCGGCGGTCCGGCTCCGCCGATCAGTCCGGGTGGCGGATGCCGCGACTCAGGATCGCGGCCCAGTCTCCCGCCTGGTCGTCGATACCCGCCGTGACGAGCAGGTGGCAGAGCTGGCCGTAGGCCATGAAGCGCTGCACGGCTTCGTCGTCGCCGCCGGAGCGTCGTTTGGCGAACGAGGTCACGGCACCGATCCCCGTCCTGAGGGCCTGGCCGATCTCGGGGATCTCGGCGACGGACTGGGCGTGCACCTGCAGGAGGAGGAGCGTCCGGTCGCGCACGAGATCGGCGTAGGCGCCGCCCATCGCGTCGAGGACGCCCGTCGGCGACTGGTCGGCTGCGCCGTCGGCTCCGCGCGCCAGCGCCGCACCGATCTGCTCGAAGCACAGCTCGAGGGCCGTGACGAAGAGGGCGTCCTTGCCGGAGAAGAGCTTGAAGACGTACGCGGGCGAGATCCCGGCCTCGGCCGCGACATCCGCGATCGTCGTGCCGTGGTACCCGCCCCGCGCGAAGGCCGTCAGGGCGGCGTCGGCGACCACGGGGCGGCGCCGTTCGGCGGTGGAGAGGGTGATCGTCGACATGCGAGTGATCGTACACTCACACGGGCGGTCGACCTGAGCAGTTCCGTCGGCCTCCAGCCGCGGCCTTCCTCACGCGGCGACGAAGAGGTACACCGCGAGCGCGAAGCCGCAGAGGGCGATCGCGACGCGCAGGATCGCGGTCGGCACCCTCCGCGCGACGCTCGGCCCGATCAGCCCGCCCACCACGGCCCCGGCTCCGAGCGGCAGCGCCGCCGACCAGACGACGGTCCCGAAGACGGCGAAGAGCACCGCGGGGAGGAGGTCGGCGGCCAGGAGCAGAACGTTCTTCAGCGCGTTCGCCCGGTGGAGCACGGGCTCGCCGTTCAGGAGCAGGACCGCGATCAGGAGGACGCCCGATCCTGCGCCGAAGTAGCCGTTGTACAGCGACACGCCCGCCATGCCGGCCGTGGCCCCGGCCGTGCGCCGCGCCGGGATGCCGCTCGCGGCGGGAGCCCGTCGCCGGTCGATCAGGGGCTGGGCGAGCAGCAGGACCGCTCCCGCCGCGACGAGGAACGGCACGATGCGGTCGAACAGGTCGCTCGGCGTGACGAGGAGGAGTCCGGCTCCGACGGCCGAGACGGTCACGGTCACAGGGAGCCAGCGGCGGAGGGTCGCGGCGTGATCCTCCAGATCGGGTCGGGCCCGGAGTGCGGCGCTCGCCCCGCTGCCGAGCAGCGCGACCGAGTTGGTCACGTTCGCGGCGAGTGGCGGGATCCCGACGGCCAGGAGCGCCGGGTAGGCGACGAGGGAGGTGATGCCGCCGGCGGTGCCGATGACGCCGGCCAGGGCGCCCGCGAGGAGCAGGAGGAGGGGCGTCGTCACGTCGGGGGTGCGTCGTGCAGGCTGATCCTGCGCTCCTCGCCGATGCTGTTGCCGCCGTCGACCACGATCACCTGACCCGTGACGTAGGAGGCGCCGGGCGACGCCAGCCAGGCGATCGCCGAGGCGACCTCGTCGGCGGTGCCGCTCCTGCCGAGGGGGACGATGCGGCCCTCGACCTCCTCGCTCGCAAGCTGCGACGGGGTGGCGATCCAGCCGGGGGCGACGGCGTTCGAGGTGATCCCGCGGCGGGCCTCGTCGACCGCGACCGCCCGGGTGAAGCCGACCATGCCCGCCTTGGCCGCGGCGTAGCCGACGTCCGCGAGGGAGGCCATCACGGGCCCGGTGACGCTCGAGACGTTGACGATGCGGCCCCATCCTGCGGCCCTCATCGCCGGCAGAGCGGCGCGGGTCGTCAGGAAGGCCGTCGTGAGGTTGACCGCGAGCGACCTGTTCCACGAGTCGAGCGGGACGAGGGCGTCGCCCGACTCCATGTCGGCGTCGCCGACCGTGATCATGCCGGCGTTGTTGACGACGATCGAGGGGAGGCGGTCGTCGGCGCCGAGAGCCTCGAACAGGAGGTCGACCGCCCGCTCGTCGTCCAGCCGGGCGATGTGTCCGGTGGCGTCGACGCCCTCCGCGCGGAGCTCGTCGACCCGCTCGTGGATCCGCTCGGTCGTCGAGGTGATGACGACGCGGCAACCGGTCGCGCCGAGCGCTCGGGCGGCGGCGAAGCCGATGCCTCCGGGGCTGCCGGCGCCGGTCACGAGGGCGGTCGCGGGGGAGGGCGTCGGGGTCGGGGTCGGCATCGCCTCACCCTAGCCGTGGCGGGCGGGACGGCGGGTGCCGTGACGGCGGTGGCGACGGCTGTGGAGGCGGGCCCGGGCGACGACGACGTCCGCGCCCAGGGCAAGGGCGGCGCCGACGGCGTATCCGACGAGGTCGGTCGCGGCGAAGGTGCTGCCCAGCACCCAGTGCGCCGCCGGGACGACCGCGTCGACCGCCGCAGGCAGAGGCGTGAGCTGCAGGATCTCGACGGCCGCCGAGATCCCGAACGCTGCGGCCGCCAGGACGGCACCGCGCGCTCGCGGCGCGACGAACGCCCCCAGGACGAAGAGGAGCCCCGTGTAGAGGGCCGATCCTGCGATGTCTCCGGCGAGGCCCGGCACGCCCAGCTTCACGGCGACTCCGGCAGCGACCACGGCTGCCGCGGTCCCTGCCAGCGCCGCGCGGTCGCGGCTGCGGCTGCGTTCAGGGGCCGTCGCTCTGTCGATCGCGGTGCTCATGCTCCCAGCCTCCCGGACGACCCTCTGCCCCGGCGTCCGTCGGGCGGCCCCCGTGCGGTCGACTGCAGGATGACGTCGTCGTGACACGCATCCCGGCTCGACCCACGCGACGCGACGCGTGACTCGAGCAGGAGTGCGTGTCGCGAGCGAACCGGTCCGCTCGACGACGCACACTCGGGGTACAGAAGTAGACACACCGTTCTGTCACCCCAACACGTGATTGTGATCTCCCAGTCGCATCCCATACCGTGGGAGACACCCCCTGAAGCGGCCCATGCCCCGGTCCGCCCTGCCGGCACGCCCCTGCGCCGGTCGAGATCCTCCGACTCGGACCCGAACCCGACAGGACCATCCGCCCATGCGGTCTTCGAAGCGACGCCCTGCGCTCTCCGACCCCGCGTCCCGCGACTCCGCATCCGCCGCCCGCCCCCTCACGGGAGTCTTCCCCGCCCCGCGCCCCCTCGGGGAGAATGCGTGAGTCAGGCCATCGCCGACCAGGGAGCCCCCACCGAGGAGAACGTGACAGCCGTCCCCGACACGCACGAGACGCCCGAGGCGGGCACCTCGACCCTCTTCGGTCGAGGTCTCCTCTATGTCGTCGTCTGGTCGCTGCAGCTGCTGGTCTCGACACTCATCTCGCCGTTCCTGACACACCTGCTCGGCCCGTCCGAGTTCGGCGCCCTCTCGAGCGCGCTGGCGGTCTACCAGGTCCTGAGCGTCGCGGCTCTCCTCGGCATCGACGAGGCCGTCGTCCTCCAGCGATCAGAGGACCGCGACTCCCGCTCTGCCCGCGGGCTCGTCACCATCGCCATCTGCATCTCGTTCGTCGTGTCGGGGCTCGCGATGGCGACGATCCCGCTGTGGTCGGGTCCGCTCGGGTTCTCGGGCTACCCGCTGCTCGTGGTGGCCGTGATCCTGTGGACCGCCCCCTCCGCCGCCGTCACGGTGATGCTCGCGCTCCTGGTGGCCGAGGACCGGCTCAAGCCGTTCACGGTGGTCGGTCTCATCTCGGCGATCGGCGGGTCGATGGTCGGGCTCGTGCTGCTGCTCACCGTCCAGCGCTCGGCCTCGGTCTACGCGTGGGGCGGCGTCTTCTCGCAGTTCCTCGCCATGGGGCTCGGCCTCCTCATCGTCCGGCCGAACCTCCAGGCGTTCAAGAACCTCGACATCGCGCGCCGGGCCGTCCGCCTCGGGATCCCGCTGGCCCTCGGCAGCCTGGCCTACTTCGTCCTCAACGCCGGCGACCGCATCATCATCCAGCGGGAGCTCGGCGCCGCCGAGGTCGGCCGCTACCAGGTCGCCTACGTGATCGGCTCGGCCGTGATCCTGCTGCTCACGTTCACCAACGGCGCCTGGACGCCCCACTTCGCCTCCCTCCGCGACGACCGCGCCCGGTACGCGCTGGCCCTGAAGTCGCGGGACGAGCTCTTCCGCCTGCTGGTGCCCATCGTCCTCGCCGTCACGCTGATCGCGCCGCTGGCTCTCCGGATCCTGGCCCCCGCCTCGTTCCGGCCCGAGGGACTCGCGGTCGTCGTACTGCTCGTCGCGCTGGCGGCGTTCCCGGTCGCCGCCTCCGGAGCGGCCGGACGCCTGCTCGTCATCGCCCGACGAGGCAAGACCGTCGGCGCCATCGCCGGGGTCGCCGCGCTCGTCAACGTGGTCGTCAACCTGATCCTCGTCGAGCCCCTCGGGATCGCGGGGGCCGCCATCGCGACACTCCTGTCGTACATGCTGCTGTCGTTCCTGCAGCTCCGCTTCCTGCCCGACCGCTCGCGCTGGCACGGCGCCCCGCGGCGTCTCGTGCTGATGATCGCCGTGACCGTCGCGCTCGCCGCGGGCTCGATCCTGCTGCCCCAGTCGCTGCCGTGGAACATCGGCCGCGCCGTCGTCGCCTTCGCCTGCCTGCCCTGGTTCCTCCTGCGGCTGCGAGACGCCCGGCGAGGCGCCGTCGAGGAGCTGCCCGAGGAGCAGGACGCTGAGCAGCGGGCCGCCCAGGATCGTGTGCAGCAGGCCGCGCAGGATCCCGCACCCCGCTCCGATCCTGCCCCCGTCCGCGCGTCCGCCCCGTCGCACCGCCGCGACCCGGAGCCCGGTGAGCAGGACGACCTCGCCGCCTTCGCGAGCCTCTTCGGCACCGTGCCGCTCGACTTCGACGACACGGACGCCCCGGACCCGCGGCCCGAGCCGCCCGAGCGCGACCGCGCCCACCCCCACCAGCACGTAGGCCACCCCGCAGCGGACCACCCCGCCGCGGACCACCCCACCGCAGACCACGAGAGAGCAGCGCGATGACCAGCAGTGCCCCCGCCGAGTCGGGATCCGGCGCGCGCCGCGCCCCCGCGAGCACGACCGGAGCCACCGCCCGATGACCTCCGCCAGCGCCACCCTCGACAGTCCCGGCTCGCCCGCCGACACCTCCGCTCCTGACCGCCGCTCGCCGCTCCGCACCGCCGAGCTCGCCCTCGCCGCGTTCGGCGTGGTCGCGGCCGTCCTCGTCGCCGTCGACGCCCCCGGCGTCGTCCGTGCCGTCGTCGACTTCGTGGCGATGCTCCTCGTGCCCGGCTGGGCCGTCCTCCGGAGGTTCCCGGCGATCGAGCCGGCGGCGCGACTGGTCTTCACCGCGGTCGGGAGCATCGTCGTCTTCACGCTGCTCTCGCTCGTCATGGCCTGGACGGGGCTCTGGCATCCGAGAGCGGTCGCCGTCGTCGTCCTGCTCGCCGGCGCGGCGCTGATCCTGCGGAGGCCGCTCGCCCCTCTGGCGACCGTCCACTCGCACAGCCGCGTCGTCAGCGCGGCACCCCGGCGTCGGCGCGACCGGGAGCGGGGCACCGCCGTGTGGCCCTTCGTCGCGCTCGCCGTCGCCGCTGTCCTCTTCGGCGTCGGCGTGGCCCTCACGAACTCCGGCGATCTGGGCCAGTTCGGCCTCCTGCCCGCCCTGCCCGTGTTCTGGTATCTCGCGGTCGCGATCTGCTTCGTCGTGGCGATGCTCGGCCTCTTCACGACGAGGCGCTCGCACGGCCTCCTCGCCGCGTCCATCGGGCTGCTGACCGTGATCCTGTACGCGACGCCGAACCTCGTCGAGAGCGCGCCCCGCCTGCCCTGGGTCTACAAGCACATCGCGGTCACGAACTACCTCTTCTCGTCAGGGCACGTCGACACGTCGATCGACCTCTACAACCGCTGGCCCGGCCTGTTCTCGTTCAGCGCCTCGCTCGGCGCCGCCATCGGCCTGCACGATGCCGTCTCGTACGCGTCGCTCGCCGAGGTCTTCTTCGCGCTCGTCGACGGCGTCCTGGTGCTCGCCATCGCCCGCACGATCTCGCGGCACCGCCGCTGGGCCTGGACCGCCGTCCTCGTCTTCACGTTCGGCAACTGGGTCGGGCAGAACTACTACTCGCCGCAGGCCTTCGCCTTCATGCTCTACCTGACCGCGGCGCTGGTCGCGATGATGGCGCTCGGCGGAGAGCCGCGACGGATCATGTCCAGGATCGAGGGCCAGCTCGCCCGACCCGCCCGCCGCCTCGGCCGCGCGATCAACACCGAGACCCTCGGCATCTCGCAGTCGTCGAGGGCGCGCGTCGTCGCGATCGTCGCGCTGCTCGCGCTGCAGGGCGTCATCGCCGCGAGCCACCAGCTGACCCCGTACATGGCGATCCTGACGCTGTTCCCGCTGTTCGTCCTCGGCTACCTGCGGCCGTTCTGGGTCGGACTCGCGGTGGTGGCGCTCCCGCTGGCGTACCTGGTGCCGAACTTCGGCTACATCGAGAAGCACTTCGGCCTGTTCTCGTCGTTCAACCCGGTGGCCAACGCCACGACCGCGTCGGTCTCGGCCGTCGGGGTGTCGCAGGCCGCCTCTCTCCAGAGTCACGGCGTCATGCTGCTCACCGGCCTCGCCGTCCTGCTCGCGCTCGCGGGCTTCGTGCGGCACCTCCTCAACGGGCACGTCCGCATGACGCTCGTCGTCGCGTGGTTCGCCGCTGCGCCGATCCTGACGGTGTTCGGTCAGTCGTACGGCGGGGAGGGGAAGTTCCGCGTCTTCCTGTTCGGCCTGCCCTTCTACGCGATGGGGGTCGCCTGGCTGTTCTGGAGCGGGAAGGGGCTGCCGCGCCTGCAGAAGACGGGGCTGATCGCGACCCTCTCGGTGCTGCTCGTCCTCTTCGTCGGCACCTACTACCAGCCGGAGGCGAGCCTCCGCATCTCGAAGAGCGACGTCACCGCAGCCACCTGGCTGGACGAGCACTTCGAGAAGAACGACACGGCCGCCACTCTCAGCGACTCGTTCCCCCTACTGATCGGGCCGAACTACCCGAAGTACACGCTCCGGTACACGCAGGTCTACTCGCTCGACGGTCTCCTCACGCTCCGACCGGACGTGACGAACGCCGACATCGAGGACTTCATCCTGCACGGCTACTCGACGATCCCGGGCGGTCGCACCTGGGTCGCGTTCTCGGAGAACCAGGAGCACACCGCGATCCTGAGCGGCGCCTTCACGAAGGCCGACGTCCGCCAGCTCGAGGCGACGGTCGCCGCGGAGTCGAAGCTCGCCTACGACCACGACGGCACGCGGATCTACCGCATCGACAACCGCTGACGCGGGCGGGCCGGGGGTGCAGGATCAGCCCCCGGTCATCCGCCGAAGCGGGAACACTCCCGCGCCCTCCCGTGTTGCACCCCGCATGACTGCTCTCTCGATCCTCGACCTCGCACCCATCGCTCCCGGCGAAACCGTCGCGCAGAGCTTCGAGAACAGCGTCGCGCTGGCTCAGGCGGCCGAGGCGAACGGCTACGAACGCGTCTGGTACGCCGAGCACCACAACATGGCGACCATCGCGTCGAGCGCCACCAGCGTCCTGATCGGCCACGTCGCCGGCAAGACCTCCACCATCCGGCTCGGCTCCGGCGGCATCATGCTGCCGAACCACGCGCCGCTCACCATCGCCGAGCAGTTCGGCACCCTCGCGACCCTCTACCCTGGCCGCATCGATCTCGGCCTCGGGCGGGCGCCCGGCAGCGACCAGGTCACGATGCACGCGATGCGTCGCGACCCGATGTCGGCCGAGTCGTTCCCTCAAGACGTCCTCGAGCTCCAGGCCTACCTCGGCGACGAGTCGCGGGTCGCAGGAGTCCAGGCCACGCCCGGTCGCGGAACGAACGTCCCGCTCTACATCCTGGGCTCGTCGATGTTCGGCGCCCAGCTGGCCGCCGCGTACGGCCTGCCCTACGCGTTCGCCTCGCACTTCGCCCCCGATGCCCTGCACCAGGCCGTCGAGTTCTACCGCCGCGAGTTCACGCCCTCCGCGCAGCTCGCCGAGCCGTACGTGATCGTCGGCGTCAACGCGGTCGCGGCCGAATCGCACGACGACGCGCAGGCGCAGTTCGACGCGATGCGCCGGACGCGGGTGCGCGGCATGATCTCGCGCACCCCCGGGTCGCCCGAGTACACGGACCAGCAGATCGACATCTTCCTGACGACCCCGAACGGTCGTCAGATCGCCAACATGATGAAGTACGCCGCGGTCGGCGACCCCGACGAGGTCGCCGCCTACCTCGCGCGCTTCGCCGAGGAGGCCCACGCCGACGAGCTGATCATCGCGCACCAGAGCCCCTTCATCGCCGAGCGGCTGCGTTCGGTCGAGCTGACCGCCGACGCGTTCCGCGGTGCGCGCGTCTAGCTCCGCTCGCCTACGGCGCGGCAGGACGGCACCGGCACCAGTCCGCGGACTGGTGCCGGTGCCGTCACACGCCGCCGCGGCCCCCGAGGCGGCAGCAGCAGCAGCAGACCACGCCTACTGCTTGTCGAGCGCGGCCTGCGCCCCCTTCTCGGCGGCAGCGAGCGCGTCGGACGGGCTCTCCTTCAGCAGCATCGCCTTCTGCAGCTCCTGCGACAGGGCGTCGCTCACCTCGGCGTACTGAGTGATCGACGGGCGGGCCTTGGCGTAGTCGAGCTCCTTGGCGAAGGTCGCGATCCGCGGGTTCTTGTCGAGGTAGGCGGTCCAGGTCGCGTTGTCGGCGGTCGCCTTGTTCGACGGCAGGAACCCGTTCTCGCTGTCCCAGACGGCCTGCGTCGACGGCTTGAGCCAGTACTGCAGGAACGCCCACGACCCGGCCTCCTGCGCCTTCGTCCCCTTGATCAGGTACGAGTTGTTCGTCCCGAGGTTCATGGCGGGCTCCTTGAGGGCGGGCAGCGGGAAGACTCCGACGTTGCCGTCGCCGAGCCCCTCGTCGAGCACCGACAGGTTGTAGGCGCCGTTGATCTGCATGGCGACCTTCTTCGCCGTCATGCCGGGCGTGCCGTTGTTGTCGCTGGCGGTCTGGAGGCTCTGCGGGTAGGCGGAGCCGTCCTTGATCATGTCGGTCCAGGCCGTGAGTGCCGCGACACCCTCGGGGCTGTTGAACTCGACCTTCGTGTTGTCCTCGTTCAGGAACTCGCCGCCGGCGCTCCACAGCATCGCCTGCCAGGTGAAGACGGGCCACTCGCCGGTGCCGATGGGGAGGTAGGCGCCGTACTGCGTGGTGCCCTTGGTGAGCTTCTTGGCGTCGGCCGCGAACTCGGTCCAGGTGGTGGGGGTGTCGGTGATCCCCGCCTCCTTGAACATCTGCTTGTTGTAGACGACGGCGTAGTCGCCGACGTCGGTGGGCAGCGTGTACTGCTTGCCGTTGAAGCTGCCGGTCGAGAGCATGCCCTCGGTGAAGGTGTCCTTCGTGATGCTCGACGACGAGTCGGACAGCAGTGAGTCGAGCGGCAGCACCTTGCCCGTCTGGACCACCTGGCCGATGTTCTGCGGCGTCGAGTCGCCGAGCACCATGTTCGGGCCGGTGCCGTTCTTCAGCGCGTTGATCAGCTTGGCGTCGAACTGGTCGCTGTTGGCCGCGTACTGGGGCGTGACCGTGTACTTGTCCTGCGACGAGTTGAACTTGTCGATCAGCTTCTTCGCGCTGGTGACGTTCGGGCCGGTGTAGTTGTACCAGACGGTGATGTCGGTCTTCCCGCCTCCGCCGCCGCCGGTATTGCCGGTGACGGAGCCGCCGGAGCAGCCGGTGAGGGCGAGCGCGGCGGTGGCCGTGATGGCGAGTGCCGTGATGGCGCGCCTCCTGCCGGGGCGGATGAACGACGACTTCGGGAGCTGCATGGTGGTCCTCTCGACCGGTGGGGGAGTGATGCGGGATGGGAGGGTGCTGTGGGGCTAGCGCAGACCGCCGGACATGGCGGAGATGATCTGCTTCTGGAAGACGATGTAGACGAGGAAGACCGGCAGGATCGCGAGCGTCGAACCGGCCATGAGCAGGTTGAAGCTGTCGGCGGCGTTGGTCGACTGCAGCTGCGTGAGGCCCACCGAGACCGTGAAGAACTCGGTCTTCGTGACGGCCAGGAACTGGAAGAAGAAGTTGTTCCAGTTGTAGACGAACGACAGGACGGCGAAGGCGCCGATCATGGGGGTGGCCATGGGTGTCACGACCGACCACATCCTGCGCCAGACGCCGGCGCCGTCGACGCGCGAGGCGTCCTCGATCTCGGTGGGGAACGACTCGAAGAACTGCTTGAACAGGAACACGCCCAGGATCGACGGCACGTTCGGCACGATGAGGCCCTGGTAGGAGTTCAGCCAGCCGAGCTGCGACAGCAGGCTGATCAGCGGTGTGAAGACGACCTCGAACGGCACGAGGAGCGCCGCGAGCAGGACGACGAAGATGATCGTCGAGCCGCGGAACCTCAGCCTCGAGAACGCGAAGCCGGCCGCGAGGCTCGTGACGATCTGCCCGGCCGTGGTGGCCACCGCGACGATCGTCGAGTTCAGGTAGTAGGTGCCGAACGGCGCCACCGTGAAGATCTGGCTGTAGTTGTCGAAGTGCCAGACCTTCGGGAGGAACGTCGGCGGGAACGACAGCGCCTCGGCCGACGACTTGAAGCTCGTCAGCACCATCCACACGAAGGGTCCGAAGAACACGATCACCGCGACGATCAGGATGACGTGGCGGAGCGCCGCGGGCGACAGCCTCCGGAGGCGCGTGCCGAGCGGCCGCTTGCGGCGGGCGACGGCGTGCGGGGCTGCTGG
The DNA here is from genome assembly GCF_039537585.1 of Frondihabitans peucedani. Lineage (NCBI taxonomy): Bacteria > Bacillati > Actinomycetota > Actinomycetes > Micrococcales > Microbacteriaceae > Frondihabitans > Frondihabitans peucedani. The sequence continues at coordinate 1,450,391 of NZ_BAABAU010000001.1, read as the reverse complement.
TGCTGTGGCCCGGGTGGTCCCGGGGACGGAGAGTTCGGTCACGGTGAGCCCCTAGGTCAGTTCGATGGTGTCGCGGCGGCCGAGGATGCGGAGCTGGACGACCGACACGATGATGCCGAGCGCCAGCAGCAGGACGGCGGCCGCGCTGGCCGTGCCGCCGTGGAAGTAGACGAAGCCCTGCTGGTAGATGAAGTAGAGGATCGTCTCGGTCGACCGGAGCGGTCCGCCGCCGGTGAGGATGTAGACCTGCGTGAACACCTGCAGGGCGCCGATGATCCCGGTGATCGCGAGGAATCCGAGGGTGGGCACGACGAGCGGCAGCGAGATGGAGAAGAACCGCCGGATCGGCCCGGCGCCGTCGAGGGTCGCGGCCTCGTGGTAGCTCTGCGGGATGTTCGACAGGGCCGCCGAGAAGATGATCATCTGGTAGCCGACGCCCTGCCAGATCGAGAAGACGATGACGCTGATCAGCGCCCACGGCGTGGAGTTGAGAAACCCGATGGGGGCGAAGCCGAGCGCGCCGAGCGTGCCGTTCACGATGCCGCCGAGCGGCGACAGGATGAAGCTGAAGATGAGCGAGCTGCCGACGATGGGCGCGATGTACGGCACGAAGAGCAGCGCCCGGTAGAGGCCGCGGCCGCGGAACGGCTGGGCCAGCAGGGCTGCGAAGAAGAGGCCGATGGCCATCGTCACCGGCACCACGACCACGACGTAGATGCCGGTGTTGCCCGCCGTCTTCAAGAACTCGGCGTTCTGGAACAGCCCCGCGAAGTTCGCGCCCCCGACGAAGGCGCCGGTCTGGCCGGTGGCCGGGTTCCAGTTCGTGAAGCTGTACCCGACGGTCTGGACCAGCGGGTAGAGATAGAAGAGGGCGAGCAGGATCGTCGTCGGTGCGATCAGCGCGTAGCCGGACCGCCCCTCGATCTGCTCGGTCGTGCGTCGTCTGCCCGCGGGGCGGGGCGGCGCGGCCGCACGGGCCGGCCGGGCCTGGGTGCTGTCGATGGCGCTCGGCAATCGGGGCTCCTTGAGGTGAGGGGACCCGGCTGCATCGCGAATTGCTCGTGACGTCGTTGTCCGGATCTATTCGTTGAAAGCTAGTTTTGATTTGTTTCTAGATCATTGCCGTTCGATCACCAAATGTAAACATTCGTTTTTCGCTTCACTTCGTTCGATTTCTGAGGTTAGGGTTGCCCCATGAACCACCGCCACCTGCAGGACGCCGACCATGCCGCCGGGTCCGCCGGCGACATCCTGCGTCTCATCCGGGGCAGCGACGCGATGTCGCGATCGACGCTGGCCCGCGTCACCGGGCTGGCGCCGTCGACCGTCTCCCTGCGCGTCGAGTCGCTGATCTCGCTGGGGCTCGTCCGCGAGAGCGGGGCAGAGGAGAGCCGCGGCGGCCGCCGGGCCCGACGGCTCGAGCTGGCCGGCGACCAGGGCTTCGTCGCAGCCGTCGACATCGGGGCGAACCACGTCCGCGTCGTCCTGAGCGACCTCACCGGCCGCTCCCTGGTCGACAGCGACGAGACCGGGCACGCGGGAGTTCCGGTGAGCGACGACCCCGAAGAGACCGTCGAGGCCCTCTGGCGCAGGATCATCGCGCTCGCCGACTCCACCGGCCTCGCCGAGGCGGACTTCCGCGGCGTCGCCATCAGCATCCCCGCGCCCATCGAGTACCCGAGCGGGCGCATCGTCACCCCGTCGTTCATGCCGACCTGGCACGAGGCCGACCTCCCCGGCCTCTTCGCCGCGCACACCGACAGCCCGGTCCTGGTCGAGAACGACGCGAACCTCATCGCCCTCTTCGAGAGCACGGAGCGCGGCCGGACCGACGAGAACCAGCTGCTCGCCGTCAAGCTCGGCACCCGGATCGGCTGCGGGATCCTGGCCAGCGGTCGACTCCACCGGGGCATCGGCGGCGCCGCCGGCGAGATCAGCCACATGGAGGTCAAGGGCGTCTCGGTGATCCCGTGCACCTGCGGGGTGCCGAACTGCCTCGACTCGGTCGTGAGCGGCGGTGCTCTCGTCGCGAAGCTGCGCGCGCAGGGGCTCGACGCCGAGACCGCGAGCGACGTCGTCGCCCTCGGCGCCCGCGGCGAGCCGCTCGCTCTCGAGGCGATCCGCGAGGCCGGAGCCCGCATCGGCGAGTCGCTCGCGGGGATCGTCAACTTCTTCAACCCGCGCGAGGTGGTGCTGGCCGGCTCCATGTCGGCGTCGCTGCCCCTCGTCGCGGCGATCCGGGCCGAGCTGTTCCAGAAGTGCCTGCCGCTCGCCGCACACGACCTGGAGGTCCGGGCCACCCGAGACCCCTTCGTCGCAGGGATCCGCGGCGCGACGCTGCTCGCGCTCGACGAGGTCCTGGCCCCCGCTCGCATCGACGCCCTCGTCAAAGACGTCGCCGACGATCTGCGGACGGCCTGACGGTGGCGGAGCGCTCCGCGTACCCGCCGTCGCACGACGACTCGGCCGTCGTGGCCGTCGACATCGGCGGCACGACCATCAAGGGCGCGGCCTTCGCCCCGCACGGCTCCGTCCTGGAGCGCGCCACCGTGCCCACCTTCGGCCCCGCCGGCTCGCCCCTCGAGGCGACCTCCGGCCTCATCGCGCAGCTCGACGCCGCGATCCGTGCCGGCGGGCGCCGACTCACCGGCATCGGTGTCGCGTCGCCCGGCCTCGTCGACAGCGTCCGGGGGACGGTGACCTTCGCCGCGAACCTCGGCTGGACCGACATGGCGATCGTCGACCTCCTCACCGAGCGCTTCGGCGTGCCGGTCGCCCTCGAGCACGACGGCCGGGCTGCCGCTCGAGCCGAGAGGGTCGCCAGGATCGCCGCCGGGCGCGACGGCGACGAGTTCGTCTTCGTCCCGATCGGCACGGGCATCTCGGCCGCGATCGTCACGGGCGGCGTGGTCGTCACCGGCGCGACCGGCGGCGCGGGGGAGTTCGGGCACGTCCCCGTCGTCCCCGACGGCGAGCTCTGCACCTGCGGCCAGCGCGGCTGCGTCGAGGTCTACGCCTCCGCCAGTGCGATCGTCCGCCGCTACCGCGCGGCCGGCGGCACCCTGCCCGGTGGAGCCCGCGAGATCACGGCCGCCGCCTCGACCGATCCTGTCGCAGCCTCGGTCTGGGCCGACGCCGTCGACGCGCTCGCCGTCGGCCTCACGGGGCTCGCGGCGGTCCTCGACCCGAGTGCGCTGGTGATCGGCGGCGGTCTCGGCGAGGCCGGCGACCGTCTCCTGGTGCCGCTCCGCGAGGGCGTCGCCAGGCGGCTGGCCTGGCGGTCGGCACCGCGCGTCGAGCAGTCCCTCGTCGGTGCCGGCGCCGGGCTGATCGGCGCCTCCCTGCTGCTCGAGTCGCCTCTCGTCCCCGGCGACACGGTCACGCCGCCCGCCCCTGTCCCCGTCCCCTCGAAGGAGCCCTCATGATCGACGACGACCTGACCATCGGCCTGGTGGGTGCCGGCGGCATCGCCCACGCCCACCTGCCGAACCTCCTGCGCATCGCCGGCCGCGTCGTCGTCTTCTCCGAGGTCGGGGCCGACGAGCTCGTGGCGCTCTACGGCGGCGAGGTCGTGGCGAGCCTCGAGGAGCTCCTCGAGCAGGCCGACTTCGTCGACGTCGCGACCCCGACCTACACGCATCACGCCGTCGTGAAGCGCGTCATCGAGGCAGGCAAGGACGTCGTCTCCGAGAAGCCCCTCGCCCGGACCGACGACGACGCGCGAGACCTCGTCGAGGCGGCGCGGGGCGCCGGCGTGCAGCTCTATCCCGCGCACGTCGTGCGGTACTTCCCGGAGTACGCGGCCCTCAAGTCGGCCGTGGATGCGGGCGCGCTCGGAGACCTCGCGGTCCTGCGCTTCTCCCGCTCGGGCGCCTTCCCGACCCGGACGCCGTGGTTCGGCGATCGAGCCCTCTCGGGCGGCATCATCATGGACCAGATGATCCACGACCTCGACATCGCGCGCTGGGTCGCGGGCGAGGTGGTGCGGGTGTCGGCCGTCTCGACCCGGCGCGGCGACGCGGAGCACCCCGTCGAGGCGGCCCACGTCCTGCTCACCCACGCGTCCGGGGCCATCAGCCACGTGGCCGGCATCTGGGGCCCCGCGCACCTGACCTTCTCGACCGAGTACTCCGTCACGGGCACTCTCGGCACCCTGTCGCACTCGTCGCTGGCCGAGCGCAACTACACCGCCGACCTCGAGGTCACCGAGGCGGCGAACGGGCTCATGCCCGAGGTCGATCCTCGAGAGGACCCCTACTACCTCGAGCTGCGCTCCTACGCGTCGGCGTTCGCGGGCGGCGAGACGCCCCGCGTCAGCGCGGAGGACGGCAGGATCGCGGTCGCGATCGCCAACGCGGCGCTGGCCTCCCTCGAGACCGGCCAGCCGGTCGACCTGGCGGCGTCTTCGACCGGGTCGGACGAGGGGGTCTCCCGATGAGCGCCGCGGAGCGTCCCCTGCGCGTCGGCGTCCTCTCGTTCGCGCACACGCACGCCATCGGCTACCTGTCGGCGCTCCGTGCGATGCCGGGCGTCGAGGTGCGCGGGGCGGATCCTGACGCGCCGGCCCCTGATGCAGCCGCAGCGAGCGGCACGTCGATCGTCGACCTCCGCGGCCGGGCGCTCGCCGACGCCCTCGACGTCGGCTACGTCGACACCTACGACGAGCTCCTCGCCTGGCAGCCCGACGCCGTCGTCGTGACGAGCGAGAACGCGAGGCACCGCGAGCTCGTCGAGCTGGCTGCCGCGGCCGGCGCGGCGATCCTCTGCGAGAAGCCGCTGGCGACGACCTGGGCGGACGGCCTCGCCATGCGCGACGCGGTCGAGCGGGCCGGCGTCCTGCTGATGATGGCCTTCCCCGTCCGGTTCGCGAGCACCTTCGACCGGCTCCGGGCAGCCCACGAGGCGGGCGCGCTCGGCGAGGTCTTCTCGATCCGCGGCAGCAACAACGGCATGCTCCCGCTGACCCGCGACTGGTTCACCGAACCGGAGCTGTCCGGGGGCGGCGCCCTCGTCGACCACGTCGTCCACATCGCCGACCTCCTCGAGGCCCTCCGCGGGGTGCCGGTGGCGAGCGTCACGGCCGTGGCGAACGGCGTCCTGCACGCGGGCCGCGCGAAGGCCGAGACGGCGGGGCTCGTCACGATGACCTACGCGGACGGCGTGATCGCCGCCATCGACTGCTCCTGGAGCCAGCCCGACACGTCGCCGATCTGGGGCGGCCTGAAGCTGTCGGTCGCAGGCACCCGCGGCACCGTCGACATCGACTTCTTCGGCCCCAGCGTGCGCGGGATCGCCGCGTCGTCGGGCGCGGCGCGGATCCTGCCCTACGGTCCGGACTTCGACGCCGCGATGCTCGAGACGTTCATCGACGCGGTGCGCTCCGGCACGCGTCCGCAGCCCGACATCGCCGTGGGCCTGCGGACCCTCGGGGTCGTGCTCGCGGCGCAGGAGTCGGTGCGGACGGGCGCGACGGTCGACGTGGCGTCGGTCGCTGCCGGCTAGTCGGGAGTCACCACACGCAGAACGGCACGAGCCACGCGTCGTCTCGCGTGTCGCGGGCCGTTCTGCGTGTCAGGGCGACGGGCGCTCACCAGCCGAGCTCGGCCCCGATCGCGTGCACTCCGGCGAGCAGCCGCGCGTTGAAGTCGACCCCGAGCTGGTTCGGGACCGTCACGAGCACGGTGTCGGCCGAGGCGACGGCGGCATCCTGCGCGAGCTCCTCGGCGATCTTCTCCGGCTCGCCGATGTAGGAGCGGCCGAAGCGCGCCGGATTCGGGCCGTCGATCAGGCCGACCTGGTCGTGCGAGTCGGCCTGCGCGCGGAGGCCGAAGTAGTGGCGCGACTCGTCGTCGACGATGGGCAGGATGCTCCGGCTCACCGACACGCGCGGCTCGCGCTCCCAGCCGGCCCGCTTCCACGCCTGCCGGTAGCGGTCGATCTGCTCGGCCTGCAGCTGGTCGAACGGCACGCCCGTATCTTCGACGAGGAGCGTCGACGACTGCAGGTTCATGCCCTGCTCGGCGACCCACTCGGCCGTGGCGCGGGTGCCGGAGCCCCACCAGATCCGGTCGCGGAGGCCGGGGGACTGGGGCAGGATCGGCAGGTACCCCGTGGTGCCGGTCATCTGGGGGTTCGCGGGCGCGACGCCCGCGCCCTGGATCGCCTGCAGGAAGACGGCTGCGTGGCTCCGCGCGAGGTCGGCGTCGGTCTCGCCCTCGGCGGGCGCGTAGCCGAACGACTCGTAGCCGCGGAGCGCGGTCTCGGGTGATCCCCGGCTCACGCCGAGCTGGAGCCTGCCACCGGAGATCAGGTCGGCGGCGGCTGCCTCCTCGGCCATGTAGAGCGGGTTCTCGTACCGCATGTCGATGACGCCGGTGCCGAGCTCGATGGTCTTCGTCCGGGCGCCCATCGCGGCCAGGAGCGGGAACGGGCTCGCGAGCTGGCGCGCGAAGTGGTGCACGCGGATGTAGGCGCCGGCGATGCCGATCTCCTCGGCGGCGACGGCCAGGTCGATGGTCTGGGTGAGCACGTCGCCGGCGGTGCGCGTGCGCGATCCTCCGACATCCTGCCAGTGGCCGAACGAGAGGAATCCGATGCGCTTCATGCTGCCTCCAACCTCGCGCTCCGGTCGCCCATTCCCTTTTTCCATGCATTCGCATCGATAGGTCACGACACGCATTGCGGCCCGCGACACGTGACATGTCCCGCGTCGTGGGCCGAACTGCGTGTCACGAGCGTCCTCGGAGGCCGGGAGGACAACCGCGTCAGCGCGCGTCGACCGCCTCGTACGCCGCCCACATCGCCGCGTAGCGCCCGCCGGCCTCCAGCAGCTCGTCGTGCGTGCCGATCTCGGCGAGCCGCCCGCCCGCGAGCACCCCGATGCGGTCGGCCGCGCGGGCTGTCTGCAGGCGGTGGGCGATGACGACGGTGGTGCGCCCCGATGCCACGCTCTGCATGGCCTCGGTCACGCGCGCCTCGGTGACGAGGTCGAGGTTCGAGGTCGCCTCGTCGAGGAGCAGGATCGCAGGATCCACCAGCTCGGCCCGAGCCAGCGCGATGAGCTGCCGGTGCCCCGCCGACAGCGACCGGCCGCGCTCGGAGAGCCGGTGCAGGTAGCCGCCCGGCAGCTCGCTGACGAACTCGTGGGCTCCGACCGCGCGGGCCGCGGCCTCGACCTCGGCGTCGCTGGCCGACGGCCGCCCGTAGGCGATGTTGTCGCGGACCGTCCCGGTGAAGAGGAACGCCTCCTGCGGCACGTAGCCGAGCTGCGACCGGAAGGCGGGCAGGTCGAGAGACCGCAGGTCGTGTCCGTCGACCAGGACCGCGCCCTCGTCGGGGTCGTAGAAGCGGGCGAGCAGCTTCATGATCGTCGACTTGCCGGCGCCGGTCTCGCCGACGAGCGCGACGGTCTCGCCCGGGGCGATGCGCAGGTCGATGTCGTGCAGCGCCTCCGGCGGCTTCTGCGCGCGGGGATCGTGGGCGACGAGCGAGCGGACGTCCGAGGGGCCGCGGAGCTCGGGACCGGCCGCGGCCGTCGGGGCCTCCGGGTACGAGAAGCGCACGCCCGACACGTGGAGCGCGCCGGTGAGCCGGCCCGGCCGCGTGGCATCCTGCGCCTCGGGCGTCAGAGTCTCGAGCGCCATCAGCTGGCTGATCCGCGACACCGACACCCGGGTCTGCTGCCACGAGTCGAAGACCTGCGAGAGCTGCTGGATCGGCGAGAAGAACATGTCGATGTAGAGCAGGAAGGCGATCAGCGCGCCGGAGGTGAGGTGCCCCTGCGCGATCAGGGTCGCGCCGACGCCCAGGACGATGACGTCGGCGATGCCCGACAGGAACTGCACGAACGGGAAGTACAGCGCCACCAGCCGCTGGGCGGCGACGCGCGACTCGACGTAGCTGCGTCCGAGCCCGTGGAAGCGGGTCATCGTGAGGGGCTCGTGGACGAAGGCCTGCGACTCGCGGACGCCGGAGAGGCTCTCCTGGAAGTCGGCGTTGACGACGGCGATCCGGTCGCGGGCCTCGTCGTAGAGCCGCGACGACCGGCTCCGGAACCACACCGTCGCCGCCGCCAGCGGCACCACGACCGAGAGTGTCAGGAGACCGAGCTCCGGATCGATCAGGACCAGCGCGACCCCGACCCCGACGAAGGTGACGATCGACACCAGCGCCGACAGCAGGCCGTTCTGGATGAGCGCCTCGAACTGGTCGACGTCGGTCGTCATGCGGGTCATGACCCGGCCGGCCATCTCGCGCTCGTAGAAGTCGAGCGACAGGCGCTGCAGCTGGGCGAAGATCCGGATGCGGAGGCTCAGCATGATCCTCTGCGCCGCGCGGCCCGTGACGAACGTCTCGGCCATGCCGTCGGCGAGGTCGGCGAGGGTGACGAGCAGGAACGCTCCGGCGGCGACGAACAGGACCGTCTCGGAGCCCTTCTGCACGCCGCCGTCGATGCCGGTCTTGACGAGCGACGGGCCGAGGAGCCCGGCCACCGCGTCGATGATCACGAAGACGAGGGCCAGGAGGAGGGGCGCGCGGAACTCGCGCAGGAGCGTCCCGAGCGAGAAGTCGCGATCCTGCCGGGTCTCCCGGTCGAGGTCGAGGGTCGGCTCGTCGCGGATCGGGCCGAGCGCCTCCACCTGCGCCAGGAGCTCGGGCGTCGCAGCCAGGAACGACGCCATGCCGCGGCCGCCGCCCCGACCGCCGCCGCCGCCGAGCCCCATGCCGAGGCCGGGAGCCGGAGCGGCTGAGCCGCCGGCGGGGCGCGAGTCGGCGTCGCCGGACCACGCCGACGCCGTGGTGCCCGACGCCTTGGCGAGAGCATCGATGTCGCCCGCCGCGCGGAGGGCGAGGGCGTCGTCGGTCTCGTCGTCGTCGAGGCCCGTGATCAGGGCCCGGTAGGTGGGGCTCGACTCGACGAGGTCGTCGTGCGTGCCCTCGTCGACCACCCGCCCGTGCTCGAGGACGACGATCCGGTCGGCCAGGTGGAGGGTCGACTCCCGGTGGGCGATGAGCAGGACGGTCCGGCCCTCGAGCTCGCCGCGGAGCGCCTCGTGGATCGACTGCTCCGTCGAGGCGTCGATGGCACTGGTCGCGTCGTCGAGGATCAGGATCTGCGGATCCGACAGGATCGCCCGCGCCAGCGCGATCCGCTGCCGCTGCCCGCCCGAGAGGCTGAGGCCCCGCTCCCCGACGACGGTGTCGTAGCCGAGGGGGAGGGCCTCGATGAAGCCGGTCGCCGAGGCGACGGCCGCCGCATGCTCGATCTCGGCCCGCGTCGCCTCCGGGCGCCCGTAGGCGATGTTCGCCCCGACCGTGTCGGAGAACAGGAAGCTGTCTTCGAAGACCATGCCGATGCCGCCCCGCAGCGACCGCAGGGTGACGTCGCGGAGGTCGTGCCCGTCGACCAGCACGCGGCCCCCGGCAGGATCGGCGAACCGCGCCACCAGCTGCGCGACGGTCGACTTGCCGCTCCCGCTCGGTCCGACGAGGGCGACGCGCTCCCCGGCGCGGATGTGCAGGTCGAGCCCGTCGAGGGCGAGATGGTCGGACCCGTAGCCGAAGTCGACCTGCTCGAAGGCCACGTCGCCGCGGATCGAGACGAGGTCGGTGGCATCCTGCGCGTCCCGGATCTCCGGCGGACGGTCGATGAGCTGGAAGATCCGCTCGATACCGACCTGCGCCTGCTGGCCGATGGCGATGACGCCGGCGAGCTGACGGGCTGGGGCCATGAGCGCGGCGACGTAGGAGGTGAACGCCAGGAAGGTGCCGATCGTGATGCTGCCGTGCAGGGCCAGCCAGCCGCCGAGGGCCAGGATCGCGACCTGCCCGAGCGTCGGGATCGCCTCGAGGAGCGGCTGGAAGCGCGACTGGATCCGGACGCTGCGCATCTGCGACCCGTACACGGCCGTGGCGACCCGGGCCATCTGCTCGACCTCGCGGCGCTCGCGGCCGAAGGCCTTGACGACCCGCACGCCGGAGACGTCCTCGTCGACCATCTGGGCGACCTCGCCCTCCTTCTGCTGGGCGTCCCAGGTCGCGGGGAAGACGCGGGCCCGCATCCGGTACGACACGAACACGAGCGCCGGCACCATCACCAGGCTGACGACGGCGAGCATCGGCGACAGCGTGAACATGACGACGACCGACAGCACCATCAGGATCACGTTGCCGCTCATGATCGGCAGCATGTTGAGCAGACCCTGGACGAGGGCGGAGTCGGAGTTCGCGCGGCTGACGAGCTGCCCGGTCGACATCCTGTCGAGCGAGGCGGCGTCCATCCGCTGCAGGTGGTCGTGCATGTCGTTGCGGAGGTCGTTCTGCACCTCGAGAGCGACGCGGCCGCCGCGGTAGCGCCGGAGGTAGGTGAAGCCGAAGGTCGCCCCGGCGAGGGCGATCAGCAGGATCAGCCACGGAGCGAGCGGCGACGACTTCTCGACGATCACGCCGTCGACGATCTGCCGGGCGATCAGGGGCACGAACACCTGGCAGAGGCTGCCGGCGAGGGCTGCGGCGAGCGAGATGACGACGCTCGTGCGGTGGTGGAGCATGTAGCGCCAGAGGCGGCGGATCCAGCCCTCGACCGGGGCGTGCTGCTCGGTCGGGGCCGGCTGCTCCGCGTCGCGCTCGACGGCGCTCACGCGTCGGCCTTCTGCCGACGCTCCTGGACGGCCTGCTCGACGGCGTCGCCGAGCGCCGCCAGCGACCGGACCACCCCCGCCGGGTCGTCGGTGCGCGCCGCCAGCAGTTCGAGCTGGCGCGTCATCCGGGCCTCCATCCGCGCGAACAGCTCGGCGCCCTCCTCGCTGAGGGCGAGCGACGTGCCCCGGGCATCGCCCTCGACAGCGCCGCGGAGGATCAGCCCCCTCCTCGCCAGCGAATCGACCGTCGCGCTGATGGCCGGCTTCCCCACCGCCAGGCGGTCGGCGAGCCGCGAGGCGCGCTCCTCGCCCGTCGAGATCGCGGCGAGGACGCGGTAGTCGGCGAAGCTCAGGCCGTCGGAGGCGCGCTCGACGATGCGGGACGCGCGGGCGAGGGCCCGGACGGCGTCGGTGAGGGGGGTCGGATCGGTCACGGGCTCACTCTACGCCGATGGTTCGCCTCTCGAACCACTTGGGGCGGGATCAGGCGACGAACGCGATGATCCTGGCCACGACCACGCCGAGCAGGGCGAACGACGTGAACGACCAGATGCTCGTGAGGATCTTCGTCCGCGGCCGGAGCGCCAGCGTCCGCGCGGGGACGACGGCCATCGCGTTCGTGAGGGCGGTGGTGACGTAGTCGAGGTAGGAGGGCATCCAGCGCTCCTCGAGGTCCTCCTGCGGAAAGCGCAGGTCGGGGTCGGGGTGCGGGCCCGACCGGATCCCCCGACGCGCCACCGGGCCGCCCCGGTCGAGCTGCCAGAGCACGAGCGACGCGGCGATCACCTGGAGGAGCCATGCCCCGACGGCTCCGACGAGCACCCGCGGCACGAGCGCGTACGACGCGGTGACGAGCTGCACCACGGTGAGGGCGACGGCCGCGAGTGCGACGACGGCGAGGAAGCCCGCCTGGCTCACGCCGAGTCGGCGCGTGCGGCGCGAGGAGTGACGGAGCCTGCTCGGGTCGACGATCAGGAGCGGCAGCAGGACGGACGCGGCGATGACGACCGCGACGCAGCGCACGAGGAGGGGGAGGACGGCGCCGGGCAGCGACAGGATCAGCGCGAAGGCCACCAGCTGAGCCACCAGGACCGGGATGCGGCCCTCCGACCGCATTCGACGCTGACTGGTGCTCACGTCCGTCAGTGTAGGGCGCTCGCCTCGGGCCCCGACCGTGCCGGGCCGGGAGGCGCAGCGCCCCGGGCCGTCGCCCGCAGCGGCCGGATCAGCAGTGCAGCGCGCCCCTCAGACGACCGGCGAGAAGACGATGCTCCCGTTGTGGCCGCCGAACCCGAAGCTGTTCGACAGGACCGGCCCCGGCTCCCACGGGCGCGCCTCGGTCGGGATGTCGAGGTCGATCGCCTCGTCGCGGTTCTCGAGGTTGGCAGTCGGCGGGATCGTCCGGTTGGCGATGGTCAGGGCGACGGCGACCGCCTCGACGGCCCCGGCGGCCCCGAAGGAGTGGCCGGTGACGCCCTTGATGCTGGTGACGACGGGCCGGTTCGACGTGAAGACGCGCGAGACGGCCTCGCTCTCGGCCGCGTCGTTCAGGCCGGTGGAGGTGCCGTGGGCATTGATGTGGGTGATCTCCTCCGGGGCGAGGCCGGCGTCGTCGAGCGCGAGGCGCATGGTCCGCTCGGCACCCGTGCCGTGGGGCGCCGGTGCCGTCACGTGATAGGCGTCGGCGGTCGAGGCCGCGCCGTCGATCGTCATGTAGATGCGGGCGCCGCGGGCGACGGCGTCGTCGTAGGCCTCGAGGATCAGCATGCCCGCCGCCTCGGACGCGGCCAGTCCGTCGCGGTCGCGGTCGAAGGGACGCGAGACGCCCGACTTCGACAGGGCGCGCATGTTGGCGAACCCGGCGATGCAGACCGGCGTGAGGCTCGAGTCGGTGCCTCCGGCGACGACGATGTCGGCAGTGCCCTGGGCGATCATCCGCGCTCCGGCCGCGATGCCGTCGGTGCCCGCGGCGCAGGCCGTGCTGATGGTGGTGGCGACGCCGCGGAGGCCGTAGCGGATGCTGAGGGCGCCGGCCGGCGCGTTCGGCATCACCATCGGCACCAGGTGCGGCGACACGAGCCGCTCGCCCTTCCGGTCGAGGATCAGGATCTGCTCGGCGAGCGTCTGGACGCCGCCCATGCCGGTGCCGAGCGAGACGGCCACGCGGTCGTGGTCGATGCCCTCGACGAGCGTGCCCGTGTCGCTCACCGACGGGTACGGGGCGTCGGGGTCGACCTCGAGGAGACCCGCGTCGCGGAGGGCCTCGTCGGCGGCGACGACGGCCATCCTGGTCACGGTGTCGGAGTTCTTCGCGTTCTTGTGGCTCATCAGGCGGCGGGCGTCGAGGGCGTCCTCGTCGACGCGACGGACGTTCAGGGCCGGGGCCGGCTCGAAGAGGCTCTTCCAGAAGGCGTCGACGCCGATCCCGAAGGGCGTCACGACGCCGATCCCGGTGACGGCGACGCGGCGGTTCTGCAGGGGCTTCATGGGGTTCTCCTTGAGTCGTCCTCGTGGGCCGCAACCAGTTCAACACGGGGGCGCAGGATCGCACGGGGTCGAACCGTCCAAGAATCCGCGGCGCGTTTTGTGCTCTCCGGGTCACGCCGCACGGCGCTCTGGGACGCTCCTCGGGAAAAGCGGGCAGAATATTCGACATGGACACGTCGTCTCGAAGGATGCTCTGATGGTCGCCCCGATCCTGAAGGCGCTCGGCGCGGTCGTCGTCGGCACGCCCGTCGCGGTGCTCCTCGGCCTCACCGCCCGGTCGATCCGCAAGCAGGAGGATGCGGCCGTCCCCGTCGTCGTCGACGACGAGTCGCCCGTCGCCGTCACGGTCTTCAGCAGCTACCTCGACAAGCGGACGCACGAGCACCTCAACCCGACGTCCTTCAAGAAGGGCTACGTGGTCTACGACATCCGGGTCGAGAACCGGACCGAGAGGCCTGTCCGCGGCCTCCGCGTCGAACTGACCGCCGGGCTCGACGACGTCTCCGGTCACGTCCGCCTCGCCGATCTCCCGCCGCGCGGTCACGCCGTCATCGCCGCCCGCAGGTCGTGGAACGCCGCGCTCGACCGCTACCGCAGCCTCGAGGTCGACGTGCCCCGCGCCGTCCTGACCTGGAAGACGCCGGGCGGCCGCCGCCGCGCGATGCTCCCGCTGTCGATCCAGCGCGTGCTGGGCGACTCGCCGAGCGAGCAGCGCCGCAAGAAGCGTCAGAAGGCCCCGGTCGTCGCGCGGGTGATGAGCTAGGCGCTGCTCTCAGGCCGCCGCCGCTGCCCTCGAGCTCTCAGCGCTGCGGCAGCGCTCGGCTAGCCGCGGCTGCGGCGGAACGCCCCGATCAGCATGAGGCTGGCGACGAGCACGACCGCGTCGCCGATCAGCCAGAGCGGCGACTCGCCCGTCACGACCGACCGGACGACCCCCACGACGAGCACGACCGCTGCGACCGCCGCCAGGACGGCGACGACGGTCTGGCGCATGGGGGAGCGTTCGAACACGCCCCCATCCTGTCGGAGCCCCTCCCGGGCCGATAGACGGCACAACGGGGGACAACGCGCTGTCGGCACCCGCGCACCCCGACTCGCATTCCTATAGGATCGAGGAACACCAGAGTCGTTGGAGGACACGTGAGTCGACAGACCGAACCCCAGAACTGGGATCCCGCGAGCTGGACGGCCGAGACCTGGCCCATCGCGACCTGCCTCCACGGCTTCCCGCCCGTCCGCCGCGACGGCTCGACCCTGCACGACGCGCCCGTCGAGGAGTGGGACGAAATCTTCGCGCAGATCGAGCGCGTCGGCTTCTCGCTCGCCGAGATGGCCGACAGCCACATCCGGCCGGCCGACTACGACGAGGGCAAGCGTGACGAGCTACTCGCCGCCGCCCGTGCCCGCGGCATCGAGATCCCGTCCGTCCACCTGCAGCGGCGGAGTGTCGTCATGCCGGGGCACGAGGCCGAGAACCTCGCCTACGCCCACCGCACGATCGACGCCGCCGCCGCGTGGGAGATGCAGGTGTTCTCCACCGGGCTCCACCAGCCCTTCAGCGACGCTCAGAAGAAGGCGCTGTGGTTCTGGACCGCCGAGGGCCCGCAGGATCCCGACGACCCCGAGGTCTGGGACCTCGCCGTCCGCTCCCTCCGCGAGCTCGGGAAGCACGCGGCCGACGTCGGCCTGCCGATGGCCCTCGAGATGTACGAGGACACCTACCTCGGGACCGCGTCGAGCGCCGTCCGCCTCGTCGAGGAGATCGGCCTCGACAACGTCGGCCTCAACCCCGACGTCGCGAACCTGATCCGCCTGCACCGCCCGGTCGAGGACTGGCGCGAGGTCTTCAGCGCCACCCTCCCGCACGCCAACTACCTGCACGTCAAGAACTACACGCGCGACGAGGCCGGCGACGGCTCGTGGGCGACCTCGGTGCCCTCCACCATGGAGACCGGCCTCATCAACTACCGGCAGGTGATCCAGGAGGCCGTCGACGTCGGCTTCCGGGGCATCATCCTCGCCGAGCAGTACGGCGGCGACAGCCTCGGCGTGTGCGCCACCAACCAGACCTACATCCGCTCCCTGCTGCCCGAGGAGGCAACCCGATGAATCCCCTCACCACCGCCGTCGTCGGCTCCGGCTACATGGGCGGCGGCATCGCGCAGATGCTCGCGCTCTCCGGAGCCCGGGTCGCGCTCGCCGACGTCAGCGCCGAGATCGCCGCGAGCAACCACGCCCGCCTCGTCGCCGAGGCGAGGCAGTTCGTCGCCGACGGCCTGTTCCCGGCCGACGCGGTCGAGCGCATCGAGGCGCTGGTCACCCCCGCCGAGTCGGTCGAGGCGGCCGTCGCCACCGCCGACTACATCGAGGAGGCCGTGCCCGAGAAGATCGAGATCAAGCACGAGACCCTCCGCAGGATCAGCGCCGCCGCCCGTCCCGACGCCGTCATCGGCTCGAACACGTCCACGATCCAGATCGGCCGCCTCGCCGAGGCCGTCGCCGGGCCCGAGCGGTTCCTCGGCGTGCACTTCTCGAACCCGGCCCCGTTCATCCCGGGCGTCGAGATCATCCCTCACGAGACGACGTCGGAGGACGCGATCGCCGTGGCCGAGCGCATCGTCCGCGCCACCGGCAAGCAGACCGCCCGCGTGAAGGACAGCGTCGGCTTCGTGCTGAACCGGCTCCAGTACGCGCTCTTCTCCGAGGCGTCGCAGATCGCCGAGGAGGGCATCGCCAGCCCCGAGGACATCGACACGATCGTCCGCACCACGTTCGGCTTCCGGCTGCCGGTCTTCGGTCCGTTCGCGATCGCCGACATGGCCGGGCTCGACGTCTACGCGTTCTGCTACGAGTCGCTCCAGACCCGCTGGCCCGAGCGCTTCGCCACGCCGGAGTCGCTGGCGGCTCTCGTCGCCGAGGGCAAGTTCGGCACGAAGTCGGGCGCCGGCTACCTCGACGTGTCGGCCGACCGCACCCCGGAGCTGGTCGCCTACCGCAACCGCGCGTACGTCGCCATGCAGAAGATGCTCGACGAGCTCGGGCCGGCGCCGCTCGGCTGAGCGGCCCGCGCCGCTCGGCGGGCGCCCGGCTCGCCTGAGTGACAAGCCGGCTCGCGTCAGGCCTCGGAGTCCTGGCGCGAGCGCTCGCGCACTCGCTCGACGTGGTCGCGCATCGCGGCCTCGGCGGCGTCCGGCCCGGAGGAGAACGCGTCGATGATCGACCGGTGCTCCGCGATGGCCTGGTCGGCGTCGTGCACCCCGGTCCGGACGGTCTGCCGCATGCGGTGCACGCGCGTCGAGATGGCCTCGGACATGTCGAGGAGGAACGGGTTCTCCGACCCCTCGAAGACGACGTGGTGGAAGTGCCAGTCGACGGCGAAGTACTCGCGGATGCGGTCGACGGACGCGTCGCCGCCTCCGGGTGCTCGCCGAAGCTCCTCGGCGATCCGCTCGTGCCGCTCGAGCGCGGCCCGGAGCTTCGGGACGAGGGCGTCGGCGTGCGCGGCCGCCAGCCGGGCGGCACCGCCCTCGAGGATGCTGCGGGCGTCGAACAGGGCCTCGAGCTGCTCTGCGGCGAGCGGGGGAGCGACGCGGTAGCCCTTGTTGGCCACCCGGGTCACGAGACCGGTGCGCTCCAGCTCGATGAGGGCCTCCCGGACCGGCGTCGGCGAGACCCCGAGCTCGCGCGCGACGGCGTCGATCGAGAGCCTCGTGCCGGGCTCCACGCCCGGGCCGAGGAGCACGTCGAGCACGCGGTCGTACACGTGGTCGCGGAGGCCCCGGCGCTCGAGCGAGTCGACGGCGGTCGGGGGGAAGAGGAGGTCGCTCATGTCCGCCACAGCTTATTGACCTCGTCCAGGATGCTGCGGAGGGCCGTCGGATCGTGGGCGAATCGGCCGAGGAACAGGCCGTCGACGGCAGACCCGAGCTCGGTGAGGAGGCCGGGGCCGGCGCTCCCGCCGTAGACGATCCGCGATCCTGCGCGCCCCGGAAGGGAGTCGAGGTGCTCGCGGAGCCCCCGGGCGACGTCGCGGACGAACGACGGCGGGGCGGGCTCGCGCCTGCCGATCGCCCACTCCGGCTCGTAGGCCAGGGTGACCGCGCCGCCGAGTCCGGCCTCGTCGGCGGGGCGGAGGGCGGCCTCGAGCTGGTCGACGCAGGCGCGGACGGCGGCGTCCGGCGACCCCTGCTCCGGCTCGCCGACGCAGAGGAGCGGGGTGAGTCCGTTGCGGAGGGCCGCGGCCGTCTTCGCTCCGACCGTCTCCGGGGTCTCGCCCTGGAGGCGCTTCCGCTCGGCGTGTCCGACCTCGGCGAGCGTGCAGCCGAGCTCGGCGAGCTCCGCACCGCTGACCTCGCCGGTGTAGGCGCCCGAGTCGCGCGTCGCGAGATCCTGCGCCCCCACCGCCACGACCGGCGACAGGATCTCGAGCGCGGCCGGGATCGAGACGAACGTGGGCAGGACGAACAGCGACGCCCGGCCATCGGTGACCGCCTCGTGCTCGTCGGCGATGCGGCGGACCGCCCGGCACCAGGCCGTCGTCCGGGCGTGCCCGAAGTACATCTTGAGGCTCACGCCGACGACGGTCACCGGGCGGCCGTCACTTCTCTTCGTAGGCGCAGATCTCCTGGACCTTGTCGTTCGAGGCGCTCGTCTCGTCGAACTCGTAGGTCAGCCACTCGCGGACGTTGCGGCGCGCGACCTCGAGGCCGACGACCCGCTGGCCCATGCAGAGCACCTGGGCGTCGTTCGAGAGGATGCTCCGCTCGACCGAGTACGAGTCGTGGGCCGTGACGGCCCGGATGCCCCGCACCTTGTTCGCGGCGATCGCGACGCCGAGCCCGGTGCCGCAGAACAGGATGGCGCGGTCCGCCTCCCCGCTCGCGACCAGCTCGGCCGCGTGGGTCGCGACGGTCGGGTAGTTGGTCCCGCCGTCGGCGTCGACGCCGACGTCGGTCACGGAGGCGACCAGCGGGTTGTCCGCGAGGTCGCGCTTGATCGCCTCCTTGTAGTCGTAGCCCGCGTCGTCCGAGCCGATCACCAGTCGCCAGGTCGTCATGATTCCTCTTCCGTGTCGTTCTTCAGTGTGTTCGCGACCGCCCGTGCCAGGGCGGCGAAGGAGACCGCCCCCGGGTCCGGCGATCCTGCCGCCCTGTCGCCGTGGGTCTTGGCTCGCCCGAGCCGCGCCACGAGGCCGGTCGTCGACTCGGCTCCGCGCTCGGCGGCGTCCGCTGCGTCCTGCCAGGCGTCCGCCAGCGACGCGCCGCCGGAGACGGCGGCGTCGAGGGCCTCCGTGAAGGGGACCAGGGCGTCGATCATCGTCTTGTCGCCGACGGCCGCGCCGCCGACGCTCATCACCGAGTCGCGGCCGCGCACGGCGCCGACGACGATGTCGCCGGCCGAGGGGACCGTCTCGTCGGAGAGCTCCGAGGCGAGCGAGCGCAGGATCACGCCCCACAGCGCCCCCGAGGTGCCGCCGGCGCGGTCGGCCCACGCGGCGGCGGCCCGGGTCAGGAGTGTCCGGGCCCCGGCTCCCGCCCGCTCGGCGGACTCCGCGGCCTCGAGCGCGGCGGTGGCGCCGCGCTGCATGCCGATGCCGTGGTCGCCGTCGCCCGCGACCGAGTCGAGTCGGCCCCATTCGGCGGCGTTCTCGGAGACGGTGTCGGAGACGAGCCGGAGGAGCCCGGCGATGCGGGTGGCGGTCTGGCGGGACTCGGCGGACGAGTCGGGCACGTCGGCGCCGGCGTCGTCGCGCTGGCCCTCGGCGTCGAGGTCCGTGATCGCGGCGGCTGCGGCGGCGGACGGGGCATCGCTCGCCGAGACGCCGGCGCCGGTCGGCACGACCCCGCGCCGGAACGCCGGGGTGTCGGCGGGCGCAGTCCAGAGCCGCTCGAGCTCGTCGTCGAGCCAGAGGAGCGTCAGCGACGCTCCGGCCATGTCGAAGCTGGTGCAGAACTCGCCGACCTGCGGATCGACGAGCGTCACGCCTCTCTCGCCGAGCCGCTTCACGAGGGAGCGGAAGACGACGAACAGCTCCTCGGTCTTCACCGAGCCGAGCCCGTTCAGGATCGGGACGACGCGCGCGGTGGCGGGATCGACGCCCTCGGGGATCTCGGCGTCGGCCAGGAGGTGCTCGACGAAGAGCTCCGCGAGGCCGTCGGCGCTCGGGATGTCCGTCTCGTCGATGCCGGGCTCGCCGTGGATGCCGAGTCCGATCGCCATCCGACCCTCGGGGACGGAGAAGAGCGGCTCGTCGGCGCCGGGCAGGGTGCAGCCGGTGAAGGCGACGCCCATCGACCGGGTGCGGTCGTTGGTCAGGATCGCGACGCGCTCGACGTCGTCGAGGTCGTAGGCCGCAGCCGCGGCGGCACCCGCCGTCTTGAAGACGGTCAGGTCGCCGGCGATGCCGCGTCTCGTGGCGCGGGAGTCGGGCGCCGCACTGAAGATGTCGTCGGTGACGAGGACCGTGCGGCAGTCGATGCCGTCGGCCCGGACCGCATCCTGCGCCGCCGTGAAGTTGAGGACGTCGCCCGCGTAGTTCCCGTAGCTGAGCAGGACCCCGCGGCCCCGGTCGCTCGCACGGACGACCGACTCGACCTGGGTCGACGACGGGGACGCGAAGAGGTTCCCCATTGCTGCGCCGTGAGCGAGTCCCGGGCCGACCAGCCCGGCGAAGGCGGGGTAGTGGCCGGAGCCGCCGCCGATGACGAGTGACACCTCGGGCTCGGGCGAGGCGGTCGAGCGGGTGACCCCGCCTCGCACCCGCCGGACGTAGCCCTGATTCGCCAGGACGAAGCCCTCGACCATCTCGTCGACGAACTCCTGCGGGTCGTTCCACAATCGCGTCACGTGTGCTCCTCCATCGGACCAATGTGTCGCACACGATCCTACAGGATCGAGGAATCCGCGGCTCAGGATCGCGCGGTCGGCGGGGCACGACGGCAGCGGCACCAGTCCGCGGACTGGTGCCGCTGCCGTCCCACGGCGCCGGCCAGGGCTCAGGCCGACAGAGGACGCGCAGCCGCGCAGGCGACCCCGTTCCGCCACAGCGCGAAGAGCGCCTCGGCGGTGCGCCGGTCCGGCGCGGCCAGCACCCCGCCCCAGGCGGGGAAGAGCGTGTCGTGCCCGTTCTCGTCGAGGACGACGCCACCCGCCTCGCGAACGATCAGCACCGCGGCGAGGTGGTCGACCGCGCCGAAGGCCCCGATGACGGCGCCCGAGCCGTGGCCGAGGGCGACGCCGGCGAGAGTCAGGGTGCCCGACCCCATGATCCTGGTCGTGCAGTAGCGGTCGGCGAGGGAGTCGACCAGCTCGACCATCCCCGGCCAGGGCCGGTGGCCGGCGAGCTCGGTCGACACGATCGCGCCGCGCAGCGGGTCGACGGCGCGGTCCCACTCGGCCGACGGCATCCGGAGGCGGCGCTCGCCGACCCAGGCGCCCTCGCCCGCGGCAGCCTCGACGAGCGTGCCGCGCCAGGGGTCGGCGACGACCCCGACCACGGGGACGCCGCCCTCCACGAGAGCGAGCGAGAAGCTGGTCCACGGGACGCCGTTGGCGAGGTTGGCCGTGCCGTCGACCGGGTCGAGGTACCAGCACGGTGCTCCGGCGACGGCCGTGCCGCCGAACTCCTCGCCGACGAAGACGTGCCCCGGGAACTGCGCGGCGACGACCTCCCGGACGCCCGTCTCGATCCCGCGGTCGATCGCCGTGACGTGATCGGCGGGGTTCGCCTTGGTGTCGACCCGGCCGACGGCGTGCGTCCGCACGTACGCCGTCGCCCACTCCGCGAGGTCGCGCGCGATCAGTCGCTGACGGCCGCGCTCCTCCGCGGCGGTGAGCGGCGCAGGATCCCCGGTCACCGCCTCGCGCAGAGCGTCCAGCCGGTTGGTGGTGATCGAGTCCACCCCGATCGACGCGAGCCTGCGCGCCTGCACGGTGTCGTCGACGGTCCAGCACGACACCCGCGCGCCGAGTGCGTGCACGGCCTCGACGAGGTCGGGGCCCACGACGTGGTGGGGCAGGTTGACGACCGCGGGGCCGAGGTCGGCCAGCTCGCCGGCCGTCGGCGCCGCGCCGCGCGACCAGGGCAGCCAGATCTCGGCTGCCCCGTCGAGGGAGCGGACCACGCGCATGCCCTCCAGGTGTCCGCACCAGGCGACGCGAGCCGATCCTGCGTGCTCCCGGACCACCGCGTGTGCGCTGGCTGCCGGCTCGGCCGAGTCCATGTCGATCAGAAGCAGGGCGTCGACGCCGTCGAAGAGCGGCAGGATCTCGGAGAGCCGCGGGACCCTGAGGTCGCCGCCGCCGAGCTCCCGCACCTCGGCCCAGCCCACGTCGGCGACCGCCCGCGGGTCGCCCCAGAGGCGCTCGAGGGTCGGGTCGTGCAGGACGACGACCTCGCCGTCGGCGGTCAGCCGGACGTCGATCTCGACCGTGTCGGCCCCGGCGTCGATCGCCGAGCGGATCGCGAGGGCGGTGTTCTCGCGGAACCGCGACGAGTCGCCGCGGTGCGCGGCGACGGCCGTCATCGGGCGTCCTCGACGCGTCCGGCGAGGAGGCCGTCCCGGTAGTGGCGGACGTTGTCGAGCAGCACCCGGCCGCGGTCGCCGGATCGGGGCCCCGCTCCCGACGCGACGGCGCGCAGCTCGAGGCCTGCGACGTCGATGACGAGCTCCGAGAAGTGGCCGTGGGGGAGGACGCGGAGGATCGTCGCTTCGCCGTCCGGCACGGCCTCGAAGCGAACGTCCTCCGGGCGGACGGCCCAGCTCTCGGCGGCCCTATCCGCAGCGGCAGCCGCAGCCGCACCGGCCCGCGCTGCCGCGACCGTCGGCCCGGCCAGCCAGTTCATGCTGCCGATGAACGAGGCGACGAACGTCGTCGCGGGGTTCGCGTAGAGGTCGGCCGGCGCCCCGACCTGCTCGATCCTGCCGGCGTTCATCACCGCCACTCGGTCGGAGATCGCCAGCGCCTCCTCCTGGTCGTGCGTCACCATGACCGTCGTGATCCCGAGGCGCTGCTGGATCTCCCGGATCTCCTCGCGGACCCGCACGCGGAGCTTCGCGTCGAGGTTCGACAGCGGCTCGTCGAGCAGCAGCAGACCCGGCTCCTGCACGATCGCGCGCGCGAGGGCGGCGCGCTGCTGCTCGCCGCCGGAGATGTGGGCCGGGCGCGATTCTGCATGGTGTGTGAGACCCACCGTCTCGAGCGCCGTCATCACGCGCGCGCTGATCTCGGCCTTCGAGAGGCGCTTCAGGGTGAGCGGGAACGCGACGTTCTTGAACACGGTGAGGTGCGGCCAGAGCGCGTAGTTCTGGAACACCATCGCGCTCGGCCGCTTCTCCGGGCCGAGGTCGGTGACGTCGCGGCCCTCGATCTCGACCGTGCCGGCGTCGGGCTCGAGGAAGCCCGCGATCATCCGCAGCGTCGTCGTCTTGCCGCAGCCGGAGGGGCCGAGGAGGGCGACGAGCTCGCCGCGCTCGAGCACGAGGTCGAACGAGTCGACGATCGTCCGGCCGCCGAGCTCCTTGGTGAGGCCGGTGATCGCGAGGCCGGGGGCGAGGGCCGGCGCAGCTGCTGCGCGGGTCTCGGGTGCTGTCGTCTGGAGGGTCATGGCGTGCCTAACGGATCTGGAAGCCCTCGGCCAGTCGTCCGCCCAGGACGTACTTCCGGGCGACGAGGAGCAGGGCGACGGAGGGGATCGACAGCAGGATCGCGAAGACCGCGGCGACCTGCTTGGGGTAGTTGAGCACCAGGGAGTACATCTCGGTCGGCATCGTCATGTAGACCGGCGCCCCGACGAGGTAGGTGCCCTGGGCCTCGTCGAACGAGGCGAGGAACGACATGAGGACGGCCACCAGGATCCCGGGGAGGGCCAGCGGCAGCGTCACGTGCAGAAAGGTCCGGAAGCGGCCGGCACCCGCGTCGCGCGCGGCCTCCTCGAGGCTCCGCGGCACCGACGAGAACGCCGCCGCGGGGATCCAGGTCATGAAGACGACCGTCCCGATGAACTGCACGATGACGATGCCCGCGATCGTGTTCATGAGGTGGAGCCCGTAGAAGAGCGAGGCCATCGACACGAACAGGCCCATCTTCGGGAACGCGTTCGTCGCGAACAGGCCGACCAGGAAGATCCTGCGCCCCGGGAACTCGAACCGCGAGAACGCGTAGGCGGCGGGCAGGCAGACGACCATCGAGACCAGGACGGTCAGCGGCGAGAAGTACAGCGAGTTCTTCACCGAGGCCGCCAGCTGGGCGTCCTGGAACACGACCGACCACCAGTGCAGCGTGAGGCCCGCCGGCAGGAGGTCGGGGTAGTCCCAGCGGGTCGCGAAGGCGTGGGCGGCGAGCCAGAGGAGCGGGCCCAGGATGAAGACGGCCACCAGGACGAAGAGGGCGGCGGTGACCGCACGGCGTCCGACGAGTGCGGTGCGCATCAGATGCGGCCCTCCTTCTTCGCGGTCCGGAAGTTCGCGCGGACGTAGAAGAACGCGATCCCCGACGCCATCACGAAGACGACGACGGCCATCACGACAGACTCCTGCGGCCGGTTGAACGACTGGAAGTACTTCGAGATGTCGACTCCGAGAACACTCGGTGCGTTCGGGCCCGTGAAGTACGGCACCGTGAACTGGCCGAGGATCCCGATCGCCGTGAACGTCGTGGCGATGACGATCGGGACGCCCGCCATGGGCACCAGGATCCGCGACACGATCGCGGCCGTGCCGGCGCCGGCGTCTCGGGCCGCCTCGATCATCGCGTCGGGCACCGCCTGGATCCCGGACGTCGCCATGAGCGTCGCGAACGGCAGCGACGTCCAGACCGAGCCGATGACGACGGCGGTCGTCGTGTAGCCCCAGATCGGCCCCTGCAGGCCGACGAGCGCGAACGCGGTGCGGACGAAGCCGTCGCCGGCGTAGAAGGTCAGGATCGCCCACGACGCGATGACGACGGGGATGAACAGCGGGACGACGGCGAGGCCGGCGAACACCGACGCGATCCTGCCCCCGCGGAGGCGGAGGTTCAGAGCGATGCCGAGCGACATCGCCAGGACGATCAGGGTGGAGACGACCGTGACGACGACCGTCACTCCGAGGTCGCGGAGGAACCGGCTGTCGGTGAACACGTCGACGTAGGCCTGGCCGGTGCCCCACCAGCTCGTGGCGCGGCGGGTGCCCGTGCCGATGTCGGCGATGGTCTGGTTGAGGCCGCCGGTGTGGCCGAGGCTGAAGCCGACCGCGAGGACGACCGGGATCCCGACGAAGACGGCGAGGAGCACGACGGGCGGCAGCGCGAGCGCGAGACCGACCCCGCGGCGGCGGGCCTCCGAGGAGGCCCGCCGCGTCGAGGCGACCCGGGCCCGGGCGCCGGATCGGATGGCTGTCACTGGCCGGGGACCTTCTGGTCCCAGAGGTTCGCCATGTCGGACGAGACGGTGCTGTAGTAGCTGGGGCGCAGGTTCGCCGGGTCGGCGTCGGCGAACTTCGCCTGCGTCGCCTTCGAGACGTTGTCGAGCCGGATCACCGGGTAGCCGGCGATCGCCTTGGCGATGAGCGCCTGGCCCTCGGCCGAGAGGACGTAGTCGGCGAGCTTCTCAGCGGTCTTCTTGTGCGACGCCGTCTTCGGGATGCCGAGGTACGACGCGCTGCCCGTGAACGACGGGTCGGAGATCTGGACGTACTTCACCGTCTTCGGCAGCGTGCCGGAGTCCTGCGCGGAGATCACCTGGTCGCTCCACACCGGAGCCATCGAGATGTTGCCGGTGCCGAGGAGGTCGAGCACCTGCTGGTTGCCGTTCGGGTAGACGCCCTTCTGGTAGACGTAGGGGTTGAGGCTCGCCAGCTTCGCGAAGCCCTCGTCCCACTTCGACTCGAGCGACGAGTCGTAGCTCGTCTCGAGGGTCTTGCGGTCGGAGTCCGAGAGGTACTTGTCGAGGACCGTCGTGACGAAGGCCCCTCCCGACCCGCCGGTCGAGGGCGGGTTGTAGGCGAACTGCCCGGGGTTCTTCTTGATCCACGAGAGCAGCTTGTCGAGCGTCTTCGGCGGGTTCGACACCTTGGTCGAGTCGTAGGCCAGGAGCACCGACGAGGCGCGGTACGGAATGCCCCAGCCGCCGCCGGCCTTCACGGTCGCCGTCGGCACGGTGGCGAGGTTCGAGATCGCGCTGCTGCTGACCTTCTGCAGGAGTCCGGCGGCGCCGGCCGCCTGGATGAAGCCGCCGTCGACGAGGTCGTAGCCGGGGTCGTCGCCGGACTTCGTCGCGCTCGACAGCTTCGCGAGGGTCTGGGCGTCGTGCTCGCCGTGGAGGTCGAGGGTGGTCTTGACGGTGGCGCCCGGGTTCGCCTTCTCGAAGGCGGGGATCAGGGCGTCGTCCCAGAGGCTCTGGACGTTGGTGTCTCCGGAGATGAAGACGGTGACGGTGCCCTGGGCGTCGGTGACCGACTGGGAGGTGGCCTGCGCGCCGGCCGAGGCGGCGGTCGTGGGCGCGCACCCGGCGAGGGCGAACGTGGCGGTCGCGGCCGCGGCGATGGCGACGAGTGAACGGCGTCTGATCACGAGCGAGGAGTCCTTCGGTTCGGGGGAGTGGCGCGAATCGCACCGTTTCGATTGTCGGGAGGCCCGGTGGACCGCGACTTAACGAAACGTTGCGATTCGATGCAGGATGCGCGAACTCGCCCTCGGTCCGGCCGACCCGTCAGTAGGGTGACGACGAGCGCCGCGGCCCCGTGTCTCCGCGGACGCAGGAGGGGACCGCGTGACGGACGGACGCACCAGGACGACGGTGACCATCGCCGACGTGGCCGCGCGCGCGGGAGTGTCGACCTCGACGGCCAGCCTCGCCTACCGCACGACCGGATCGATCACGGAGCGCACCCGAGCCCGCATCCTGCAGGCCGCCCGGGAGCTCGACTACGCCGGCCCGAACCCGACCGCACGCTCCCTCAAGAGCGGCCGCTCGGGCATCGTCGGCGTCGTCGTCGCCGAGAGCATCCGCCGCGCCTTCCAGAGCCCCGTGACGATCGCCACGATGGACGGCCTCAGCGAGGAGCTCGACGCCCTCGACGTCGGTCAGCTCCTCGTGCCCGGCCGCTCGAAGGGGGCCGCGCGCTCGACCGGGCTCCTCGACGGGATGCCGATCGACGCGGTCGTGTTCCTCACCCGCGGCGAGGAGTTCGACTCGCTGCTCCCCGGCCTGCGGGCGCGCAGGATCCCGATGGTCGGCATCGAAGGACCGCACGCCGAGGGCGTCGCGCTGGTCGACATCGACGACGCGCGCGGCACCGGCGACCTGGCGCGGCACGTCCTGGGCCTCGGGCACTCCCGCGTCGGCGTCGTCATGCGGACGACCCACCTCGGCGAGCACACGCCCGCGGGTCCTGTGGTGGGTGTCTCCGCGGGGCTCGACGACATCCGGAACCGCACGATCCGGGAGCGTCTCCGGGCCACCGCCTCGGTGTTCCCCGACGCCGTGCGGGTCGAGGCCGGCGGGCGCGACCTCGAGGCGGGGGAGGTGTCGGCGTCGCGGCTGCTCGACCTCGCCGAGCGGCCGACCGCGATCCTGGCTCAGAACGACATGCTGGCCGCCGGCGTCCTGCGGGCCGCGGCCTCGCGGGGGCTGCGCGTGCCCGGCGACCTCACCGTGACCGGCTTCGACGGCGCCGACCTGCCCTGGCTCGACCGTCGGCTGACGACCGTCGAGCAGCCGCTCCGCGAGCGGGGCAGGATCGCGGGACGCATGGTCGGGGAGCTCCTCGCCGGCGTCCGCCCGGCGGACGTGGTGCTCGACGTGGCGCTCCGGCTCGGGGACACCTCCGGGCCGCCGGTCGCCTGAGGGCTCCGGCGGGTCGCGGCGGCAGCGGCACCAGTCCGCGGACCGGTGCCTACGCCGTCACGCCCCGCCGATCGCGCGGCCTCCGGGTCAGGCCGGGGGATCGGTCGAGGTGGCGGTGTCCGTTGGCGTCGGCGTCGGGTCGGTCGGCGTGGCCGTGTCGGTGGGCGTCGGGTCGGGGCTCGGCGTTGTGGTCGGCGTCGGAGTCGAGCTCGGCGTGGTGGTCGGGGTCGGCGTCGGCGTCGGGCTCGGCGTCGGCGTCGCGGTCGGCTTCGGCGTCGGCTTGGGCGCGGGCTTGGCCGGTGTCGCGAAGAGCTTCGCCGACGAGATGTTCAGCTGTCCGAGCCCGGTGACGAGGTCGTAGCCCTTCGCCGTCCTGAGGCTCGAGTCGGTGTCGAGGGTCGCCGTGTACGAGTCGTGACCGTCGGAGTAGGCGAGCGCCACCTTCTTCGTGCGAGGCAGGATGTCGGTGAACGCTCCGGGGCTCTTCTTGGCGACCGAGTACAGGATCGGGTTGGCGAAGCCGATGACCGAGCCGGTCTGCTGCTGCACCGTCGCCATCAGCGCTGCAACGATCGGCGTGGCGAGCGAGGTGCCGCCCGAGACGCTGAGGCCGAAGCCGCCCGTGGCGAGCGTCGTCTCGTTGCGGATGGGGTGGTAGCCGATGAGGAATCCGGTGTACGGGTCGGCGAGGGCCGAGACGTCGGGGACGGTGCGGCGGTTCGAGGACGCGGCCGCGCTGATGGCCGTCTTCTGGTACCAGGGCTGCGTGAAGCCCGACAGCTGGCTGCGTCCGCCGCCCGCCCCGCCGGCGAACAGCGTTCCGGGGAGCTTCGAGTGGTATTTCAGCGTCTTGTTCGGCCCGGCGACGATCTGGTCCAGGGTGTTGCCCCAGCCGATCGCGAACGCCGTCGTGTTGGTCTTGGTCAGGCCGATGCTGGTGCCGCCGACGCCGGTGACCCACGGCGATGAGGCCGGGAAGTCGGGCTGCGTGGTGCCGGTGTTGGCCTTCTCGTCGCCGTCGTCGCCGCTGGCGAAGTAGAGGCCGATGCCCTCGGCGGCGGCCTGCAGCTGCAGGTTCACCTCGCCCTGGACGTAGTCGGAGGTGTCTCTCGTCGGCTCGCCGGCCGAGCCGTAGCTGTTGCTGACGATGTTCGCGAGACCCTTGTCGAGGATCCTGGACAGAGCGACGTCGGTGCCCGCCGAGCAGTCGGTGGCCCCCACGTAGAGGATCTTCGCCTTCGGCGCGATGCCGTGGACGGCCTGCACGTCGAGGGTCTGCTCGCCCTGCCAGCCGCTCGGCTGGCCACAGGTCTTCTTGTCGGTGAACAGGGTCTTGCTGGGGGAGATGTCGGTGTACTGGCCGTCCGTCAGGACCGGCTCCCCGGTTAGGCGCGAGTAGGTGTTCACGTCGGTCTTGATCGTGGGCGACGCGTAGGCGTCGATGATGGCGACGGTCTGGCCGGCGCCGGCCGAGGCGCCGGTCTTGTAGACGGCGCGGAGCTGCTTCGGGGTGTAGCCGCAGTTCGCCGTGCCGATCCTGGTGTTGCCGTAGGTGTTCGGCACCTTGACCGTCCGCTGGCCCACGTAGGTGGAGCAGGGCGTGTTCACGGTGACCGTCGACGGCGTGGACCTCGTCGGCGTCAGGAGCGCCCGCAGGTCGGAGAGCGACGACGCGGCGTTCTGAGCCGCGTTCGACCGCGTCGTGCTGGCGGGCTTCGTCAGGAGGCGGCCCTGGTCGAGGCTGACGCCCGCGATGTGCTTCGCGACCGACGCCGAGAGCGACGGGACGCTCGCCGGGGCGATGAGCTCCTGCCCCTGCACGCTGTAGCTGCGGAGAGTGGTGCTGAACGCCTTCTGGATGTCGCCGACCGTCCCGCGGAAGACGACGAACTGCCGGCTCGACGGCGTCCCGGTGATCGTGAGCTTCTTGCCCTTGAGGTACTTCACGGCGGAGGTGTAGTCGCTCGCCGCGGGGGCGTACGCGGCGATCCAGCTCGCAGGCGAGACGTACTGGCGGTAGCGCGGGCTCGCAGGATCGGAGACGGCCTTGGCCAGCGCTGTGGCACCGGCCTGGTCGCGCAGGTCGAAGAAGACCTCGCCCTGCACGACGGTCGTGTTCGACGGGGTGCCGGCGGTGTTCGCCTTCTTGGCCCACGCGGGCACGGCGCCGGAGAAGCTGACGCGGGCGCCGGAGGCCTGGGCGGCCGAGGCCCCGGCGAGAGTGATCCCGCCGACCGTGAGAGCGCTCACACTGACGACGGCGAGCAGCTGGAGGCCGCGGTGCAGCCTGGAACGATGTGACACGGAGGGTCCTTCCCCAACAGAGACGGGGTGATCCCCACGGCACGAAACTACGGGCACGGCCGCAGCGCGTGCAACACCCCCGTAGTGGGACGAGACGACTCAGCACCAGGGATGATTTCGATGACTCAGGGCTCGGCGACGGTGGCGCGCGCCCTACCGTCGAGGCATGGAAGCTTCCTCACGCGTCATCGGGCGTCGCACCGGCCTCGTCCTCGCCGCAGTCCGTCAGCTGGTCGCCCCGCTCGCAGGCGCCACCTACCTCCTCCTGTGGATCCTCGCCGAGGGCGGTCGCGATCGACTCCTCGAGAACATCGAGCTCTTCTCGTTCTTCGCGGTCGCCATCGGGCTGTCCGTCTGGACGCCGCGCGTCGCGATGGGCCTCGTCCTCGCCACCGGCTTCCTCCAGGCGCTCGACCTGCTGCAGCCGCCGCAGGAGACGACCTGGGCGACCTCCGCCGCGATGGCCTACGTCGCCTTGTTCGTCGGGGCCTTCGCCCGAGGCCTGACGCGCTGGCTCGCCGTGCCCGTCCTCGCCGTCGCCGCGGTGACCTTCGGCTGGGTGACCACGGTCCCGACCGCCGCGTGGCCCGACCGGTGGGGGTCGTGGGTCGCGTCGGAGTCGGGAGTGCGGCAGGACGCGATCCTGCTCTCGCTGTCGGCTTTCGCGGTGGGCGTCCTCGCGTGGCTCCTCGGTCTCGGGATCGGCTGGATCCTCGGTCGCGTCCGCCTCGACGTCGAGCGGGTCGGCACGGCGCTCGACCGTGCCGGTCTCGACCTGCGTCTCGCGGAGGACCGCGCCCGCATCTCGCGCGACGTCCACGACTCGCTCGCGCACTCGCTGGCCGTGATCGTGTCGCAGGCCCAGGGGGCCGCGGCCCTCGAGGCCGTGCGGCCCGGCGTCGCCGCCGACGCGCTGACGACGGTCGGCGACGTGGCGCGGACCGCGCTCGTCGACGTCAGGATGCTCGTGGAGCGGATCCAGGCCGACTCCGACGAGACCGCCCCGGCCGCCTCGCTCGGCGACGTGCCCGCGCTCGTGGACCGCATGAGGGGCCTCGGGATGAGCGTCGACCTCGCCGTCTCCGGGGAGAGCGAGCTCGACCTGACGGAGGCCCAGCAGGTCGCTGTCTACCGCATCGTCCAGGAGAGCCTGACGAACGCGCTGAAGCACGGCGGGAGCGACTCCCGCGTGCGCGTCGGCCTCGAGGCCGAGGCGTCGGGGCTCAAGGTCGAGGTCGCCTCCGAGGGGCGGCGTCCGCTCGTCGCCCGCGACGGTCGCGGCATCGGCATCGAGGGGATGAAGGAGCGTGCCCGCCTCGCCGGCGGCTGGCTCCGTGCTGTGCCGATCGGACGCGGTTCCGGTGCTGGTGCTGGTGCTGGTGCTGGTGCTGGTGCGACGGCCGACGCCGCCCCGGGGCGCTTCGTCGTCACGGCGTTCGTGCCGTCCACCGGGCTCGGCCTCGCGGCAGGGGCGCAGGATGCGTGAACCCGCCCAGCCGATCCGGGTCGCCGTCGTCGACGACCAGCGCCTCTTCTCGTCGGGCATCGCGATGCTCGTCGAGGCCCAGTCCGACCTCGTCTGCGTCGGGACCGCCGCCGACGGGCAGGAGGCCGTGTCCCTCGTGGAGCGCGAGCGGCCGGACGTCGTCCTGATGGACCTCCGGATGCCGGTCCTCAACGGGCTCGACGCGACCAGGCGCATCCTGGCGGACACCCCTGCTGACGGCCCGCCGCGCGTCGTCGCGCTGACGACGATCCGCCGCGACGAGGCCGTGTACGCGGCGCTCGCCGCGGGAGCCTCCGCGTTCCTGACCAAGGACGCCGACCCCGAGGTCGTGCTCGCCACCATCCGGGCCGCGCACGCCGGGGCCCCGTTCCCGACCGAGGAGAACGCGATGGCGCTCGTCCGCGAGTACGCGGCGCCGGCCGGCGACCAACGGGAGTCTCGGGTGGACGCGCTCGCGAGTCTGACGGCCCGCGAGCGCGAGGTGTTCGCGCTGGTCGCGCGGGGCCTCAGCAATGCCGAGATCGCCTCGGGGCAGTTCGTGACGGAGGCGACGGTGAAGTCGCACGTCCGATCGACGCTCCAGAAGCTCGGCCTCCGGAGCCGAATCCAGGTCGTCATCTTCGCCTACGAGAACGGCCTCACCGGTCGCGACGAGAGAGAGTCAGCATGAAGAACCCGTTCGCCTCCTTCGGGAGCCAGTGGATCGCCAAGACCGTCACCCTCGCGGTGATCGTCGCAGGAGGCGCGACCGTCGCCGTCTCGAACCTGCCCGAGCCTGCGGACCACGTCGTGGCCCACCTGCCCGCGAAGGATGCTGCCACCTGGGGGATGCCGCTCGACCGGTACGTCATCGTGTCGTTCGGCAAGCGCGACTACGCCGAGGACCTCCTGGTGGCGAAGTGCCTCTCCGGTCGGGGGATCGACTGGCCCGTCCCGTGGCAGGACGTCGACCAGTACCGGGGAGACGCGCAGTCGCAGACGCCACGGCCGCTCTCGGGTTCGGCGGCGTCCGAGCGCGGTTACCACGGCCAGGCCGAAGACGAGTTCTCCACCTACCTCTGGCACCGCTTCGTCGCCGCGTCGGCGCTGCCGAAGTCGCAGCAGGCCACGGAGGACGACTGCCTGGCGCAGGTCCGCGTGGCCCGCCTGTCGACCGCGGCGGTGTCCGGTCGCAATCAGGTCGCGTCGACCCGGGCGGTCGAGCTCGCGGGGCTCGCCTACACGAGAGCTCTCCGAGACCCTCGTGTGACGGACGCGGGCGCCCGCTGGCGATCCTGCCTGGCACCCGCCGCTGCGGAAGCGCGGGTCGGAGCGCTGCCTGCCGATCCCTCCGGCATGCCGTCGATCGGCGTCCGGCAGCTGTTCGGCACCGACGTCGCGTCGGGGCGCGTGACGTCGGCCGAGAAGAGGCTCGCGACGGCCGACGCTGCCTGCCAGACGTCGTCCGGCTACCGGCGGGCGCTGTACACCGCGGAGTACCGGCTGCAGTCCCGAGTGACGGCCGACGACGCCCGCATCCTGGCTGCCGCGACCGCCGACCAGCCCGCCTTCGATCGCCGTCTCGACCGGATCGTCGCCGAGAACCTGCCCGCGAAGCCCGGCTCCTAACCGCCGCGCCGCAGGCACGCCGCGCCGCAGACTCACCGCGTCGCAGACACACGAAAGCGGCGCCCACCCGGGAGGGTGAGCGCCGCTTCGTGTGTCGCTGCTGCTGCTGTCGCGCCTACGCGGCGAACGCCAGCTCGCGCAGCTGGACCTCGTGCGCCTGCAGGATCGTCCGCGAGGGCTCGTCGCGCCAGGCGCGGCCCGGGATGACCCAGCCCTCGGCGCCGGACGCCAGGATGCGGGCGCCGCGGGCGACGTGCGCACCGAGGTCGGTGCGGGGGATGCGGACGACGAACTCGCGGGCGGTGTCGTCGGCGACGACGAACTCGACGAGGTTGTCGTGGGTGAGGACGGGAGCGGTGGTGACGGTCCCGTCGATGGTGATGAGGGAGATGATGTTGTTCATGGTGCTGTCTTTCGATGCTGTGTGGCGAGTTCGTCCGGCTCGTTGCGCGGACGGTTCGCGCACGCCGTGAATCGGCGTGCTGGCTTCCCCGGGCCCCTGGGGGCCGTGTCGTCCGGGTGAGGGAGCGGCGGGCGTGACTCGTTCGGAATGCGCTCTACAGGGAGAGCGGTACGAATCGTGGAGAACCGAGCTCTTGTAGAGGCTGCGGCGCTCATGGCGTGAGGCGAGTAGATGGTTCGCTCTCAGAAGGCCAACGGTAAGAGTATCAGCGAAGAGAAACCAGAGCAAATGGTGAAAGTCACCCGGGTTGGGGGTGTTCGATGAGGCCATGACCGAGATCCCCTCCATCCCCCTGAACAACGGCACCTCGATCCCCCAGCTGGGATTCGGCGTGTTCCAGATCGAGCCCGAGAACACCAAGGAGGCCACCCTCAAGGCCCTCGAGGTCGGCTACCGCCACATCGACACGGCGGAGATGTACGGCAACGAGAAGGAGGTCGGGCAGGCCGTCGCGGCGTCCGGCATCCCGCGCGAGGAGGTCTTCGTGACCTCGAAGCTGAACAACGGCTTCCACGACCCGGAGGCGGCCAAGACGGCCTTCGACGGCACCCTCGAGGCGCTCGACTTCGACTACGTCGACCTGTTCCTCATCCACTGGCCCCTGCCCGGCGTCGGCAACTTCGTCGACACCTGGAAGGCGCTCGAAGAGGTCTACGCGTCCGGCCGCGCCCGCGCCATCGGCGTCTCGAACTTCCAGGAGCACCACCTGCGCCGCCTGATGCAGGAGTCGACCGTCGTCCCGGCCGTCAATCAGATCGAGGTGCACCCCTACCTCACGCAGGACGCCCTCCGCGCCTTCGGCACCGAGCACGGCATCCCTACCGAGGCCTGGTCGCCCATCGCCCAGGGCAAGGTGCTCGACGACCCGACGATCGTCCGCATCGCCGAGCGCATCGGCAAGTCCACCGCCCAGGTCACGCTCCGCTGGCACATCCAGCGTGGCGACATCGTCTTCCCGAAGTCGGTGACCGAGTCGCGCGTCCGCGAGAACTTCGACATCTTCGACTTCGAGCTGACCGACCTCGACATGACCGACATCTCCACGCTGAACAAGGACGAGCGCACGGGCCCCAACCCGGACGAGTTCAACTACATCCCCTCCTAGGCAACCCCCTCCGGGGCAGCGCGTCCGGTGGGCGCGCTGTCCCGGACGCTCCGTCCGTCCTAGGCTCAGCGCCATGACGTACGACAGCGAAGAAGAGACCGCCCGGCTCGTCGGGCTCCGCGAGATGCTGACGCTGGCGGAGAAGGTCCAGCTGCTGACCGGGCGCGACTTCTGGACCACCTGGCCCTTCGAGAAGATCGGTCTCCGTCGCATCCTGGTGTCCGACGGGCCCTCGGGAGTGCGCGGCGAGGTGTGGGACGAACGCTCCCCCTCGCTCAACCTCCCCTCCGCGACCGCGCTGTCGTCCTCCTGGGACCGCGCGATCGCCGCCCGCTACGGCG
Organism: Frondihabitans peucedani; assembly: GCF_039537585.1. Classification (NCBI taxonomy): domain Bacteria; kingdom Bacillati; phylum Actinomycetota; class Actinomycetes; order Micrococcales; family Microbacteriaceae; genus Frondihabitans; species Frondihabitans peucedani. The sequence continues at coordinate 1,416,111 of NZ_BAABAU010000001.1, read as the reverse complement.
CCGCCTCCGCTGTCGAGGCCCGCCGCAAGGGCGTCGACGTCGTCCTCGGCCCGACGATCAACCTGCACCGCTCGCCCCTCGGCGGCCGCCACTTCGAGGCCTTCTCCGAAGACCCGCTGCTCACCGCCGAGCTCGCTGCCGCCTACGTCGACGGCGTGCAGGAGAACGGGGTCGGCGCGACCCCCAAGCACTACATCGCCAACGACTACGAGACCGACCGCTTCACGGCGTCGACGGAGGTCTCCGAGCGGGCTCTCCGCGAGCTCTACCTCCTCGCCTTCGAGCGGGCGGTCACCGAGTCGCGGGCCTGGCTCGTCATGTCGTCGTACAACTCGATCAACGGTGTCACCGCCACCGAGAACGACCTCCTCGAGACGCCGCTGAGCTCGGAGTGGGGCTTCGACGGGGTGGTCGTCAGCGACTGGACCGCCGTCCGCTCGATCGAGAGCGCGAAGCACTCGCAGGATCTCGTCATGCCCGGCCCCGCAGGACCGTGGGGCAACGCGCTGGTCGCGGCCGTCGAGGCGGGCGAGGTGCCGCTCGAGGCGATCGACCGCAAGGTGCTCCGGATCCTGCGCCTCGCTGCCCGTGTCGGGGCGCTCGACGGCTTCGCACCCGTGCAGGCGGCTCCGGTGACCGTCGAGGACGGAGTGGCGTTCGCCCGCGAGGCCGAGGCGGTCGGAAGCGTCCTCCTCGCGAACCCGCAGAAGACGCTGCCCCTCGACCCGGCGGCTCTGAGCTCGGTGGCGGTGATCGGGCACAACGCCCTCCACGCGCGCACGCAGGGCGGCGGCAGCGCCACGGTCCTGCCCGAGACGGTCGTCTCGCCTCTCGAGGGGCTCCGCGAGGCGCTGCCGGGGGCGGATGTGACGTACTCCATCGGCGCGGTCGTGCAGGAGGGCATCGCCGAACTGCCGCTCGACGAGATCGTGAACCCGTCGACGGGGGAGCACGGCATGCTCGTGCGGTTCCTCGGTGCGGCGGGCGACGAGCTCTTCCGCGAGGACCGCAGGGCCACCGCGCTCGTCTACTTCGGCGGCGACGCGCCCCTCGAGGCCGCAGCCCTGGCCGAGCTGTCGCTGCGCTGGACCCCGACCGTCTCCGGACGGGTGCTGCTCGGCTTCGCGTCCGTCGGGCACGGCCGGGTCCTCCTCGACGGAGAGCTCGCGCACGAGGCCACCTCCCTCCTCGAGGAGGGCATGGACCTCGGCGCCTCGCTCCTGTACCCGCCCTCCGTCTCCGCACCGGTCGAGGTCACCGCGGGCACGCCCGTCGACGTCGTCGTCGAGTTCGACCTCGGCTCCCGGACGGGGCCCATGGCGGGCGTCTGGAGCATCACCCTCGGGCTCGAGGCCGACGACTCCGACCCGGAGGGCCTCCTGGCCGAGGCCGCCGAGGCCGCCGCCACCGCGGACGTGGCCGTCGTCGTGGTCGGGACCAACTCGCGTGTCGAGTCGGAGGGCTTCGACCGCGTCGACCTCGACCTGCCCGGCCGCCAGGACGACCTCGTGCGCGCCGTCGTCCGCGCCAACCCGAACACGATCGTGGTCGTGAACGCAGGATCGCCCGTGCTCCTGCCCTGGCGGGACGACGTGCGCGCGGTGCTGCTCACCTACTTCGGCGGGCAGGAGTACGGGAACGCCCTCGCCGACCTGCTCCTCGGAGCCGTCGAGCCGGGAGGCCGCCTGCCCACCACCTGGCCGGCGACCCTCGACGACGTGCCCGTGCTCGACGTCACCCCGCGCGACGGGCTCGTGCGCTACGAGGAGGGCATCCACATCGGCTACCGGGCCTGGCTGCGAGCCGGGCGCACGCCCGCCTACGAGTTCGGCCACGGCCTCGGCTACACGGAGTGGGAGCTCGGCGACCTGCGTGTCGACGGCCGGGCCGTGGTGCCCGGCGGCTCGTCGGGCTCCTCCGCGGGCGCCGTCTCGGTGGCCACGCCCTCGGGTGCCTCGGTGGCTCTCCGCGTGACGAACGCAGGATCACGCCGCGGCAAGCAGGTCGTGCAGGCGTACCTCTCGCGCTCGGGCGGCTCCGTCGAGCGTCCCGCGCGCTGGCTCGTCGGCTTCGACAGCGTCGAGCTCGACCCCGGGGAGTCCGCCACGGTGTCGATCGCCCTGCCCCTTCGCTCCTTCGCCCACTGGGACGACGGCTGGGCGTACGAGGGCGGGACCTTCGACGTCCACGTCGGGACGTCGGTGACCGCGACGCCGCTCGAGAGCACCGTGGAGCTCGTCGCCGATCCCTCGTGAGACGCCGACCCCTCGCGAGACGGGGGGATGCGGGTGTCGGTGGTCAGGGGAATACTGGGCGTCATCCAGCGTTCGACCCCAGTACCGCCGACACTCGCCGCGATTCCCCCACGATCACGACAGGATCACCTTGACGAACGACACCACCACGGCTCCGGCCGTTCCCTCCAAGGCCGGCAGGCCCGCGTCTGCTCCGGGCGCTGCCACTGCCGGCGCTGCTCCGGCGGGTGCTGCTCCTGCGGGTGGCCCCGCGGCCGCCGGCACCGGCGAGGCGGACGCCAAGCGCAACCGCCTCGTGATCGGCCTGCTCCTCGTCTCGGCGTTCGTCGTGATCCTGAACGAGACCATCATGAGCGTGGCCCTGCCCCGCCTCGTCGTCGACCTCCGTGTCACCGCGGCGACGGCACAGTGGCTCACCACCGGCTTCATGCTCACGATGGCGGTCGTCATCCCCGTCACGGGCTTCCTGCTCCAGCGCTTCAACACGCGGCCGGTCTTCATCACCGCCATGTCGCTGTTCAGCCTCGGTACCGCGATCGCCGCGATCGCGCCGGGCTTCTCGATCCTGCTCATCGCCCGCGTCGTGCAGGCCAGCGGCACCGCGATCATGATGCCGCTCCTGATGACGACGGCGATGACGCTCGTCGCGCCCGCCTCGCGCGGCCGGGTCATGGGCAACATCTCGATCGTGATCTCGGTGGCGCCGGCCATCGGCCCGACGATCTCCGGTCTGATCCTGCAGGCGCTCTCCTGGCGCTTCATGTTCGTCATCGTGCTGCCCATCGCGCTCGTCGCGCTGGTGGTCGGCGGCATCAAGATGAAGAACGTCACCGTCACCCGCAAGAGCCCGCTCGACGTGCTCTCGGTGATCCTGTCGGCCTTCGCGTTCTCCGGGCTCCTGTACGGCCTGTCGAGCGTCGGCGAGGCGGCCTCCGGCACGCCTCAGCCGGTGATGCCGATCGTCCCGGTGCTCGTCGGTGCCGCTGCGCTCGCCCTCTTCGTCTGGCGGCAGATCCGGCTCGCGCCGCGCGGCGTCGCCCTTCTCGACCTCCGCACCTTCACCTCGCGGACCTTCGCGGTGTCGATCGTGATGATCGCCATCAGCATGCTCGCCCTGTTCGGCACGCTGATCATCCTGCCGATCTACATGCAGAACGTCCTCGGCTTCTCCACGCTCACGACCGGTCTACTGCTGCTCCCCGGCGGCATCGTCATGGGCGTCCTGTCGCCCGTCGTCGGCCGGCTCTACGACCGGATCGGGCCGACACCGCTCCTCGTTGTGGGCGCCGTCCTCGTCAGCGGCGCGCTCTGGGCGATGGCCATGGTGCTCCGCGAGGGCACGCCGGCCTTCGTGATCCCGATCGTGCACGTGATCCTGAGCATCGGGCTCGCCTTCACCTTCACGCCGCTCTTCACGGCGTCGCTCGGATCGGTCCGCCCCGACCTCTACTCGCACGGCAGCGCGATCCTGGGAACCATGCAGCAGGTCGCCGGCGGCGTCGGCACCGCGCTCTTCGTCACGCTGCTCGCGACGACCGCCGCCTCGAGGGTCTCCGAGGGCGCCGGGCAGGTCTCGGCGACGGCCGCGGGGGTGCAGACGGCGTTCCTCACCGGGGCGATCATCTCGCTCTTCGCGATCGCGGCGAGCTTCTTCGTGCGCAAGCCGCCGGTGATCGAGGGCGCGCCCGTCCCGATGGGCCACTAGCCCTGCCTGCCCGCCCGCCGGGCCGGCGCTGCTCGGCCGCCTGACCCGCCCCGGCCCGCCCGGCCGCCCGGCCCCGCGGTGCTCCCTCAAACCCTCCCGATCGGCTGTCGCGGTGGTCCTAGGACCACCGCGACAGCCGAACGGGAGGGTTTTGGCGTGCGGAGGTGGGGCAGCAGCGCGGCCCGCCCCGGGCTACGCCGCGATGACCTGCTCCTCCTCGCGCGTGGCGACGCGCTCGTTCGCGAGCCGCACGCGGCGGGCGCTCAAGAGGTGCGTCAGAAGCGCGAGCCCGAGCCCGACGACCGCCCAGAGGCCGAGGCGCAGGACGTCGAGCCCGTACCCGTGCCCGGGGAAGTACTGCACCGTCTGCGCGGCGTCGAGCCAGGCGGCTCCGTTCCAGAAGGCGTGGAGCCCGGCGAAGAACCCGGGCATGAGGTGCACCGCGAAGATGCCGCCCGACGAGGTGAAGTTGAGCATGACGAAGAGCATGGTCAGGGCGGCGGTGGTCCAGTGGCGCAGGATCGGGTGGAGGCCCACCCCGATCAGGATGATCGCCACCGAGTAGAGCCAGCCGAGCAGCCAGACGCCCCAGACGTTGCCGTCGACGACGTGGTAGATCGGGCCCGCGACGGTCATGGCGATGCCGGAGACCACGGCCGACATGACGAACGAGGTCAGGATCGACGCGCGGATGCCGAGGCGGGCGGCGAACGCTGCGACCGCGGCGGCGGTGGCGTAGGAGCCGACGCTCAGGCCGACCAGCAGGAAGAACAGCCCCTGACCGGTCGAGTCGTGCTCGGCCGCCGGCACGACGTCGACGACCTGGTACGGGAGCTTCTGGGAGAAGGCGATCGGCTGGAAGATCTTCTGCGCCACGTTGGCGCTCGTCTCGGACGCGGCGGACGAGACGAGCAGCGTGGCCTGCGTGGCCGTCGGCTCGTACGCGGCGGTGAGGGTGCGGCCTTCGATGAGCTTCCGGGCCTCGGCGTCGGTGGCGACGGTGCGGACGCTCAGCGCGTCGGGGTCGTTGTCGGTGAGTCGCTGCGCGAAGACCTGCGTCTCGGCGCTGGTGCCGACCACGGCGACGGGGAGGTCGTGCGGCGTCGGCTGGTGGAACGCGCCGAGGTACGCGAGCGACATGCCGACGGCGAGGAAGAGCGGGACCAGGACGGCGAGGCCGAAGGCGCGGAGGACTCCGAGGGGTGCGCCGAAGAGGGTGCGCGGCCCGCGGGCGGGTGCGGGGAGGTGCCGGTGAGCGCCCCCGTGATCCTGCGCCCTCGAATCGGTCGTGCGGGGGGAGGAGGGCCGGAGGGCCACCTGCTGCAGGGATCGGGTGGGGGAGGTGTCTGTCGTCACCGCTGGCCTTTCGCGCGTCGGGAGGGAGTCGTAGTGTTGCATTATGCAACAAGCAACGATACACCCGATCGGTACACTCGCGGGCATGGAGTCGGGCACGGTGTCAGGCGCGGGCGGGGAGTCGCGGCGGGCGGAGCGCACCAGGGCCGTCTACACGCAGATGGAGACCATCTCGCGGAGGGCCGTCGCGCGGAACCGCCGAGCCGCCGCCCCGCTGACCGTCGTCCAGCACACGCTCCTGACCTTCATCGCGCAGACCCGCGACTGCCGCGCCATCGACATCGCCCAGGGCCTCCGCCTCAACCGGTCGACGATCTCCCGCCAGGTGGGCGACCTGCAGGAGCTCGGGCTGGTCGAGGTCGCCCCGGAAGCCGAGCGCGCCGGGGCGAGGGGGCAGATCCTGCGCCTGTCGGATCGCGGGCGCGAGCTCCTCGAGAGCTCGACCGCGGCCAACCACAGCGAGCTCGAGCGGCGGCTCGCCGACTGGTCGGACGACGAGATCGACCGCCTGGCACGGGGCCTCGAGCGCTTCAACGCCGTCGACGACGCGTAGCCGGAGGCGCCGAGCCGACGCCGAGCCGACGCCGATCCGACGCCGTGCCGACGCCGTGCCCACGAGGCGCCGCCCCGGCCGCTCCCGGGCGATCTCGCTACGCTCGTCGGGGTAGGCGGCGGCCCCGGTCGCCACAGCGGTCGAGGCGGGAGCGGGTGAGGCGGTGCACACCACCCTCGCGTTCCGCCTGTCCGGACTCGTGCGGCTGGCGGCGGCAGCGGTGGGCGTGGCGGCGCTCTGGGCCAACTTCGAGTACGTCCTGGGCTTTTCGACGTTCGCCACTCTGAACTACTTCAGCTACTTCACGCAGCAGAGCAACATGGCGAACGTCGCCGTGCTCGCGATCTCGGGCGTGCTGACCGTCCGGGGCCGGAGCGATCCGCCGTGGTTCGCGGCGGTGCACGCGCTGGTCTCCTGCTATGTCATCGTCTCGGGCGTGGTCTTCGCGGTGATCGTCTCGCAGTCGGCGAGCCACCACTACTCGCTGGCGTTCCCGCCGTCGAGCCAGGTGCTGCACTTCTGGCTGGCGGGCTACGTGCTCGTCGACTGGGTGGTGGCGCCCGGCCGCACGCCCGTGCGCTGGCGGACGCTCTGGCTCGTCCTGCTGTATCCGCTGGCCTGGGGGTGGTTCACGCTGGCTCGAGGCCGGGAGGTGCGCTGGTACCCGTACTTCTTCCTCGATCCTGCGCAGGTGAGCGCGGCGCAGTTCCGCCTGTACAACGGGCTCGTGCTGGCGATCGTCGTCGGCGTGCTGGCGGCCCTGATCGGGCTGAGCCACCTGAGGCCGGGGCCCGGGCGCCTGCGCGTCCGCCCGTTCCGGGGGAGCGGTCAGGGCGTCGGAGTCGGCGACGACCCGGCACCCGGCGTCGGAGTCGGCGACGACCCCGCACCCGGCGTCGGAGTCGGCGACGCCGTCGACGGCACCAGGTCGAAGTAGGGCGCGATCGACCGCACCGCGGCGTCGACCGCATCGGAGTCGCTGAGCTTCTCGAGGGCGGTGGCGGTCCGGCCGCCGGTGAGGGCGACCAGGATCGGGAACCCGGTCGCGGGCTCCAGGTTCAGCCAGAGCCGGGAGGCGGCCGAGTCGTCGAGCACGGCCCACACGGTCGCGTCGGTCGACCAGAGGCGCTGGTCGAAGCGGAGCCACAGGACGTCCTGGACTCCCATCCCGAGCGCGTCGATGGCGTCGAGGTGGGTGCTGGGCAGCGCCGGGACGAAGACGATCCTCCGTTTCTTCAGCACGCCGAGAGGGATGGTCGAGACGACGCGGTCGGCCGAGAGCGACTCGCCCGTGACCAGCCGGAGGCCCACGCCCTCGTTGCCGTAGTCGATCTGCGTGACGTTGCTGCTGCGGAGCACGTCGAGGTCGCGGAGCTGGTCGGTGACGTAGTCGCCGAAGCCGCGGGTCACGAGCTGCCCGGAGCCCGGCAGGATCTCGTCGCCCAGCACCCGCGACGACACCTTCGTCGCCGCCGCGCCGACCCGGGCCGGCAGTGCCTCGTCGAGCAGGAACGCGAGGCGGTCGGCGTCCGACACGCCGCTCGAGTCGGGGCGCGTGTCGAGCCGCGCCGACGCTCCCGACGACGCGACGGCGTCCTGCACGCTCTCCTCGCCGGCGTGCTCCGCAGCCCAGGCGGCGGCCGTGTCGAGGGCCTCGGACACCGCCTCAGACGTTGGAAGCGGGGTCTCCCGGCCGGCGATCCTGGCGGTCGCCGTCGCCTCGACCTCGACGGTGGTCACACCGGCCGAGGCGAGCAGCGACTCGAAGGCCGCGGCACCGTCGCCGGTGAGGGTGCCGACGCCGAGCTGCACCTCGAAGGGCCAGTCGTCGGAGTCGTACGACGCGATCCTGCCGCCGACCCGGCCCCGCGCCTCGACGACCACGACGTCGAAGCCCTGGTCGGCGAGGGTCCGCGCGGCTGTCGCGCCCGCCATGCCGGCGCCGATCACGGCGATGCGCTCCCCGGGAGCCGCGACGGCCGCGACCTCGGCTGCCGCGGTCAGGCCCGACGAGTGCGCGCCCATCACGGTTCCCGGCTGGGACGCGGCCACGGCCTCCCCGGCGAAGAACACCTTGTCATCGAGACTCGCTGCGAGCGCCGCGCGATCGGCATCGGTCGCGCCCGCGGCGAGGTAGCTCGACGACCCGTAGCTGTACGTGTCCGCTCCCCAGCGGCTGCGGCGGAAGGCCGCGGGCGCGGGGCCGCTCGGCGTGGGGCTGGGCGACGGGCTCGGTGCCCTGGTGGCGGTGGCCGACGGGGCGGGCGCAGGATCGGTGCACCCCGACAGCACGAGCACTCCCGCCCCCGACAGGGAGCCCAGGAGGAACAGCCGCCGACTGATGGACATGGTGTCGTCATTGTCGCAGGCCCCGCGGAGTCGCGACCGGCAAGACCGCCGAGCGAGTGTCGGCGGGGTCCTCTACTGTGGCAGTCCAGACCGTGGCACTCCTCAAGTGGCGTTCTGGAGCGGCACTCGCGACGCCCACCGCGGCGCGACCGAGCGAAGGGCACCGATGACGACCGAGGCGCCACCGAGCGACACGCGCCGGCCGCCGTCGTCCGCGCGCCTGGTCACCCTCCTCGGGCCCGCGGTCGTCGCGGGAGTCGCCTACCTCGACCCGGGCAACGTCGCGAGCAACATGACGGCGGGGGCGCTGTTCGGCTACCTGCTCGTCTGGGTCGTCATCGCCGGCAACGCAACGGCCTGGCTCATCCAGTACCTCTCGGCGAAGCTCGGCATCGCCACCGGGGCCAGCCTCCCCGAGCTCCTCGGGAGGCGCCTCTCGAAGCCCTGGGTCCGGCGGGCGTTCTGGGCGCAGGCCGAGCTCGTGGCGATGGCGACCGACATCGCCGAGGTCATCGGCGGCGCGATCGCCCTGAACCTGCTGTTCCAGCTGCCGCTGCTGGTCGGCGGCCTGGTCACCGGCATCATCTCCCTGTGCCTGCTGCTCCTGCAGAGCCGGGGGCGGGCGCAGCTGTTCGAGCGCGTCATCACCGGCATGGTGGTCCTGATCGCGGTCGGCTTCTGCGCCGGCCTCCTGGTGGCCCCGCCGCACTGGGCCTCCGTGGCGTCGGGGCTCGTGCCGCACTTCGAGGGCTCGCGCTCGGTCCTCCTGGCGGTCTCGATCCTCGGCGCGACGATCATGCCGCACGCGATCTACGCGCACTCCGCGCTCGCCCGCGACCGCTTCGAGGGGTCGCTCGTGGCGCCCCGGCGGCTCCTGAAGGTGACCAGGATCGACGTCACGATCGCGCTCGTCGTCGCGGGGACGGTGAACGTCGCGATCCTGCTGGTCGCCGCAGGCACCCTCCGCGGAGTCTCGGGGACCGACACGCTCGAGGGGGCCCACGCGGCCCTCCTGGTGCACCTCGGGCCGCTCGTCGCGACCCTGTTCGCGGTGGGCCTGCTCGCGTCCGGCCTCGCCTCGACCTCGGTGGGCGCCTACGCGGGCTCCGAGATCATGCACGGCCTCCTGCACTACCGCGTCCCGCTCCTCTACCGCAGGATCGTGACCCTCCTCCCCGCACTGGCGCTCCTCGCGTTCGGCGCCGACCCGACCTCCGCCCTCGTGATCAGCCAGGTCGTCCTGTCGTTCGGAATCCCGTTCGCGCTCGTCCCGCTGGTGCTGTTCACGGCGTCCCGGGCGACGATGGGCGACCTCCGCAACCGCTGGCACACGACCGCGCTCGCGGCGGTCGCGGCCGTCGCGCTCATCGTGCTGAACGTCGTCCTGCTCGTGCTGGTCTTCTGAGCGGCCCTGTTCTCCGGGATCGGGCCTGTTCTCTGGGGGCGTCCGTCTGGCCGGGGCCGCGGCATCCTAGTCCCTCTTTATCGGGTAGAATGGTAAGACTGCCGAGATGATGCCCGGCAACGGTCCGCACTCGTCTCGAGCTGCTCTCCGGATCCGTCACGACTCGTAAAGAGAACAGAGGCACGACTAGATGATTTTCGAAGTAGGGGAGACCGTCGTGTACCCCCACCACGGCGCAGCCACCATCACCGCGGTCAAGACCCGCACGATCAAGGGCGTCGAGAAGAAATACATCACCCTGAACGTCCACGCGAGCGATCTGATGATCGAGCTCCCCGTCGACAACGTCGACCTGGTGGGCGTCCGCGACGTCATCGACGCCAAGGGCGTCGAGGCGGTCTTCGAGGTCCTGCGCAGCGACCACGTCGAAGAGCCCGGCAACTGGTCGAGGCGCTTCAAGGCCAACACCGAGAAGATGGGGTCCGGCAGCGTCTACAGCGTCAGCGAGGTCGTCCGCGACCTGTGGCGCCGCGATCAAGACAGTGGAGTCTCCGCCGGTGAGAAGCGCATGCTGCTCAAGGCGCGCCAGGTGCTCATCTCCGAGCTCGCGCTCGCTCAGAAGTCCACCGACGAGGAGGCCTCGGCCGTCCTCGACGAGGTGCTGGCGGCCGTCACCGTCTAGCACCACTCGGCGCCTCGGGCGCATCGACAGGGCAGGCCTCCGGGCCTGCCTTCGTCGTCTCCGGGGGAATCGTCGTGCTTCGGGCATGGGTGCTTCGATGCCCCTGCTCGCGCGCGTCGGTCGTGACTGCCGGAGGAGTTCTGGTGGGGTAGTCCTCTTTTCGCGCAGGATCCCGCCCGAGGTCCTCCTTCTGTGCGTGTCGGCGAGTCCGACTCCTCCTCTGCTGCGAGGAACTCCTCCTTTGCTGCGATGCCCCTGCCCGCGCGCGTCCGTCGTCGCCAACGGAGGAGTTCTGGCGGGGTCGCCCTTCTTTTCGCGCAGGACCCCGCCCGAGGTCCTCCTCCTGTGCGTCTGGGCGAGGCGGGCTCCTCCTCTGCTGCGAGGAACTCCTCCTTTTCTGCGATGCCCCCGCGCCCGCGCGTCGGTCGTAACTGCCGGAGGAGTTCTGGTGGGTTAGTCCTCTTTTCGCGCAGGATCCCGCCCGAGGTCCTCCTTCTGTGCGTGTGGGCGCGGCAGGCTCCTCCTCGGCTGCGAGGAACTCCTCCTTTACTGCGATGCCCCCTGCCCGCGCGCGTCCGTCGGGACTGCCGGAGGAGCTCTGGCGGGGTCGTCCTTCTGTGTCTGTGTGTGTGGGCGAGAGGACTCCTCCTTCGCTGCGACCCCCGACCCGGGCGCGATCCTGCGCCCGCCCCCTTGACGCGGTAGTACATCGTTGTACATACTCCGAGTACAACGATGTAACCAAGGAGAACCCCCATGACATCTGCCCGTCTCAGCCTCGACCCCGCGTTCGTCGTCGCTCCGGTCTCGCGGAAGACCTTCGGCACCTTCGTCGAGCACCTCGGCCGCTGCGTCTACGGCGGCATCCACGACCCGGGCCACCCGACCGCCGACGAGGACGGCTTCCGCGGCGACGTCCTGCAGTACGTCCGCGACCTCGGGATCTCGACGGTCCGCTACCCGGGCGGCAACTTCGTCTCCGGGTACCGCTGGGAGGACGGCATCGGCCCGGTCGAGGACCGCCCGGCCCGGAAGGACCTCGCCTGGCACTCCACCGAGCCCAACACCGTCGGCATCGACGAGTTCATGCGCTGGACCGAGAAGGCCGGCGTCGAGCCGATGATGGCCGTCAACCTCGGCACCCGCGGCGTGCAGGAGGCGATCGACCTGCTCGACTACACGAACGGCGAGGGCGGCTCGTTCCACTCCGACCTGCGGAAGAAGAACGGCACCGAGAAGCCCTACGGCATCAAGATGTGGTGCCTCGGCAACGAGATGGACGGCCCATGGCAGATCGGCCACAAGACCGCGAAGGAGTACGGCCGCCTCGCCGCCGAGACGGCCCGGGCGATGCGCCTCATCGATCCTGACCTCACCCTCGTCGCCTGCGGTTCGTCCGGCGCCGAGATGCCGACCTTCGGCACCTGGGAGCGCGAGGTCCTCGAGGAGGCGTACGACGAGGTCGACCTGATCTCGATGCACGCGTACTACTGGGAGAAGGACGGCGACCTCGGCAGCTTCCTCGCCTCCGGTGTCCAGATGGACGCCTTCATCGACGACCTCGTGGCGAGCGTCGACCACGTCCGCGCCACGAAGAAGGCCACCAAGCGGATCAACATCTCGTTCGACGAGTGGAACGTCTGGTACCTCGACGGCGAGGCCTCGAAGAACCCCGAGACCGAGTGGCCCGTCGCTCCCGTCCTGCTGGAGGACCACTACAGCGTCGCTGACGCCGTCGTCGTGGGCGGCCTTCTCATCTCGCTCCTGCGGCACAGCGACCGGGTCGTCTCGGCCAGCCTCGCCCAGCTGGTGAACGTCATCGCCCCGATCATGACGGAGACCGGCGGACGCAGCTGGAAGCAGACGACCTACCACCCCTTCGCTCAGGCGTCGAGGTTCGCGCAGGGCAACGTGCTCCGCGTCGAGCTGCAGTCGCCGACCTACGAGACCGCGAAGCACGGCGACGTGCCGGTGATCGACTCCGTCGCGACGCACGATCCTGCGTCGGGAGACGTGGCCGTGTTCGCGGTCAACCGCTCCCAGACCGAGTCGGTGACGATCGACATCGACACGCGCTCGTTCGGCCCCCGGGGCGCGGAGCTCGTCGAGGCGACGACGCTGCGGCACGACGACCCGTACTTCACGGTCACGGCCGACACGGCCGACCAGGTCGCTCCCGAGGTCAACGACGCGACGAGCTGGGACGACACCGTGCTGAAGGTGGTCCTGCCTCCGCTCTCCTGGAACGTGGTGCGCCTGACCGCCACCGCCTAGGGGCCCTGTCGTGCCCGCCACGATGCGCGACGTGGCCGCCAGGGCCGGAGTCTCGGTCAAGACGGTCTCGAACTTCTTCAACGGCTACCCGTACATGCGCGAGGAGACCCGCGCGCGCATCGGGGCGGCCGTCGAGGAGCTCGACTACCGCGTCAACGTGTCGGCCAGGAGCCTCCGCCGCGGCAGCTCGGGGATGATCTCGCTGATCGTCCCCGAGCTCGACCAGGCGTACTTCGCCGAGCTCGCCCAGGAGGTGATCGATGCGGCGGCGCCCCTCGGGCTGACGGTCCTCGTCGAGACGACCTCGTACCTCCGCGAGCGGGAGCTCGACGCGCTCTCGGGCGTCCACCGTCAGCTCATCGACGGCGCCATCTTCGACCCGCTCGCGCTCGGCCCCGACGACGCGCCGGACCTCGCGCGGTCGCTGCCCCTCGTCATCATCGGCGAGCGGCAGTTCGAGGGCCTGGCCGACCACGTGCTCATCGCCGACGAGGAGGTCGCGCGGCGCGTCGTCGAGCACCTGCTCGAGATCGGGAGGCGCAGGATCCTGCTGCTCGGCGCCGGCTCTCCCGGCACTCACACGGCGGTCCTGCGACGTCGGGGCAGCGTGGCGGCCCTCGCGCGGGCGGGCCTCACGCCCGACGAGGCGCTCTTCGTCGAGGTGGACGGCTGGAACCGCGACGCCGGGGCCCGTGCGACGGCGCGCGCGCTCGAGTCGGGACTCCGCTTCGACGCCGTCTTCGGCTTCAACGACGCGCTCGCCCTCGGGGCCCAGTGGGAGCTCCTCGAGCGGGGGATCGCCGTCCCGGGCGACGTGGCGGTCGCCGGTGTCGACGACACCCGCGACGCGCGCTTCGCCCACCCCACCCTCACGACGATGTCTCCCGGTCGTGCCCAGATCGCCCGGCTCGCGGTCGAGCTCCTCGCGCGGAGGATCAGCGAGCCCACCGCCCCCGACGGCTTCGTGTCGGTCACCGCCGACTTCGAGCTCATCGTGCGCGACAGCACACGCAGCCCCGCCAGTCTCGCTAGCCTCGATCGACGACCACCGCGACAGAAAGACGGACTTCGATGACGAACACCCCCCTCTCCGGACCACAGACCAGCATCCGTCACGGCGGCTACCGCGCCGAGATCGCGGCCGTGGGGGCGAGCCTCCGCAGCCTCACCGTCGACGGGCGGAACCTGACGGTGCCGTTCGAGGCCGACTCGATCCGGCCCGTCTTCCGCGGCGCGATCCTGGCCCCCTGGCCGAACCGCGTCGTGGACGGCCGCTACACGTTCGACGGCGTCGAGCGGCAGCTGCCCCTGACCGAGCCCGCTCGCGGCCACGCCCTGCACGGGCTCCTGGCCTGGGTGCGCTGGGACGTCGTGGAGGCGTCCGAGGCGTCTGCCCGGCTCGAGGCCGACGTCGTGCCGAGCGACGGCTACCCGTTCCCGCTCCGGATCGCCGTGACCTACTCCCTCGACGACGACGGTCTCACCACGACGGTGGAGGCCACGAACACCGGCCAGGCCGCAGCGCCCTACGGCACCGCGCCCCACCCCTACCTCAGTGCCGGAGCCGGCCACGTCGACGACTGGACGCTCACGCTGCCCGCCGCGGAGTTCCTCGAGGTGACCCCCGACCGGCTCATCCCCGTGGCGACGCGCCCCGTGACCGAGCACCCCGACTTCGACTTCCGCGCCGCGCGGCCGATCGGCGACCTGTTCATCGACCACGCGTTCACCGGGCTCGAGCGCGCGAGCGCTGCCGGCGACGCCGACGGCGGCGGCACCGCCCGGGTCACGCTGAGCGCTCCCGAGGGCACCGGCGTTCAGATGACCTGGGGGACCGAGCTGCCCTGGGTGCAGGTGCACACCGCCGACCGTCCGGAGCCGGAGCTGAACCGTCTCGGGCTGGCCGTCGAGCCGATGACCTGCCCGCCCGGGGCGTTCGACTCCGGCATCGACCTCGTGCGGCTGGAGCCGGGCCGGACCCACACCGCGTCGTGGACGATCGGCGACCTGACGGCGTGACGCGGGACTGATCCTGCGGACCGGTCCGGACCGGGGATCGACCCGGACCGGCCCGCAGCGGGTCAGCGACCGGCGTTGTAGTGGTTCTGCACCTGCGCGGCCGTGAGGACGGTCGTGTAGACGCTCGCGAAGCGGAGCGAGCCGGTGAAGTACGCGTTCGTCGGCGCGCCGGGCCAGCTCGCGATCGCGTCGTAGCCGACCCGCCAGAAGCCGGTGAAGTTCTGAGCGACGGTGTAGGTCGTGTTCTGGGCGACGAGGGCGCCGTCGAGGTACAGCGCCATCCCGGTCGACCCGGAGAACGTCGCCACCGCCTGGTGCCAGGTGCCGTCGGTGACCGGGGTCGAGGTCACGATCGTCTTCGTGGCCGCGTTGTAGGTGCCGAAGACGAGCTGGCCCGACGTGTTGATGTAGAGGTGGCGGTCGTACGATCCCGACGACCCCGTCTGCGATGATCCGAAGCCCATGAGCTTGCCGCCGGCGACGGTGGTCTTGAACCAGACCTCCTCGCTGAAGGTCTGCGGGTTGGCGAACGACGTCGCCGTCGAGACGTAGCTCGAGGTGCCGTTCAGGACGTAGGCGCCGCCGGTGTCGCGCGAGCAGGCGAGGGGCGTCGTCGTCGACGTCGTCATGGTGCCGCGGTAGGTGCCCGGGTAGGCGCCGGAGTCGCTGTCCACGGCGGTGGTCGAGTTCGACGCCTCGTTGAGCGGGAGGGTGAAGAGCGCCGCGCTCTTGTCGTTCGCGAGGGCTGCGGCGCAGGTGAAGAACGGCGCGGTGGCCGCGGTGTCGGTGGAGTTGGCGATCCTGGCGACGTAGGCGGCGGACGAGCCGGGAACGACCGCGGCGACGACCGCGAGGGCGCCGACGGCGATCGCGGCGATGGCAGCGGCTCGGCGGAGGCTCACTCGCCCTCCTCCTCGTCGGGCGTGCCGGGGAGGCCGACGACGAAGGTCCACAGCAGCGGGATCGCGCAGATCGCGCCGAACAGGATCCACTCGGGAAGCGTCAGGTGGAGCGCGGAGGAGAGGCTGTAGCGGCCCATGTCGGCCCCGGAGTTCACCGTGACGGTGCCGACCTGCCCGGCGACGAGGTCGACCGTGGTGCCGTGCTTGGCGCTGACGCTGATGGGCAGCAGCCCGGTGGAGACGACCTGGGCGGAGGCGCCGTGGGCGTGCGGCGTCGTGGTGAGCACGATCAGGCCGACGAACGGGCGGAGGACGTACACCGAGAGGGAGGCAAGCATCGAGAAGCCCAGGATGCGGTACGACTGACGCCGGGCCGGGTTGCGGATCAGGTGCGTCAGGAGCATCACGAAGACGCTTCCGACCAGCAGGATCGGCAGGGCGCGGATGAGCCAGCCGAGGCGCGGCAGGATCGTGGTCGCCTCTCCGACGAGGTCCTTCTGGCTGAGGGCCCAGGGGTCGGTGGCGCCGTTGATGTCGCCACGGGTGACGATCCCTCGGGCCGTGATGTCGACGATCCTGTGGGTGTAGACGGCCTTGGGCTCGGTCGGCGGGTGGAACGTGATCACGTCGCCGACGCGGAGGTCGGAGGCCGTGACGGGGGTGGTGAGGACGAGCGTGCCGACGGGTGCGGCCTGGCCCATGGAGGGGGTCTCGACGATGAACCACTGGCCTCCGCCGGAGCGGAAGACGAGTGCGAGGACGACGAGGGCGGTGGCCAGGGCGGCGCCGGTCCAGATGGCGACCGTCTGGACGACGCGGGCCCGCCGGCGACGCGGCGAGGCCCCGATGCGGATGTCGGCGACGACTCCTGCCGAGACGACCGTGGTCGCTTCGGGCTGTCTGGTGTCCGTCATGGTTCGACTCCGTCGGGGCCTCGTGGCCCGGGGGAGGGCCGTGGTGCCGGGCGGGGCTCCGGTTCGAGAGGCCCCGCCCGAGGGCGGTGGAAGGGTGGTGCGGGGTGGTGCGGGTGGTGCCGGGTGCTTCGTCGGCGTGGGCGCCGGCGCTGCTAGCTGGTGAAGGTCCAGGTGAGGGGCAGCGAGGCGGCGAGGCCCTGGTAGGTGTTGCCGGCGGTCGAGGGCAGGGTCACGGCGAAGGTGAAGCCGGTCGTGGCGCCCGCGGCGGCGGCGGGGAGGGCGATCGCTCCACCGGCGGCGAGGTTCGCCAGGGTGCCGGAGTAGACGGTGGTGCCGGCGGTGGTGTTCGTGAGGATGACCGTCATCTTCGAGCACAGGTCGGTCGCGGAGCCGTTGAGCGCGCCGTTGTTCGACTGGGTGCAGCTGGCGCCGGGGGTCAGCGTGAAGGTGCTGGCCGCGACGGTGCCGGTGTTCTTGATGGTGATCGGGGTCGAGACCGTCTGGCCGGGGATCATCGTGGTCGAGCCGCCGAACTTGTTGATCGTCGCGCAGGTGGCCGTGTTGGTCGAGACGGTGCCGCCGTCGGTGGACGAGCAGGTGACCGCCGCGCCGGCGTTCTGCTCCTGCATGGTCAGGGCGCCCGAGGCGGCCGTGTTGGTGGAGTTGGTGATGCTGGCGACGAAGCCCGACAGCGTGCCGGACATCGAGACGGAGAGGAGGACCGCGCCGAGCACGCCGGTGGCGATGGCGAGGGGAGCGAAGCGGAGGCGCTTGGCCTTGGTGGCGACATGGTTGCTGGACATGGGTGATCCTTCGGTGGGGGAGGGTGGTTGGGGAGGATCGTCGACGCTGGTGAGCCGCTCGACGAGTAGTCTTTAGGTTCCAGTGGATTACTCACTGGTGAAGCTACTCAATGATGGGGATTCTCATCGGTCGTCCAAAACCCCCACTAGTGGGGCAAAACCGAAACCCGTCCGGCTGCGAACATTGAGCCATCACCTTCTCGGTCTGACGACCGACACTGATCCACGAACTTCTCCATGAAGGAGACCCCTTGACCACAGACACCCTGAGCCTTGCCGTGACCGACACCGACGACCGCGTCTCGCCCGCACTGACCGGTGACACCCCCGTCGTCCGCCAGGTCGCCACCGCCATGGCCGACGCCGACGCGGCCCACCGCCGCCTCCGCGCGGTCTTCGCAGGCAGCGTGGGCCTCAGTCCCCTCGAGTTCAATGCCCTCATGCACGTGGGCGAGGCGGAAGACCTCACGCCCAAGGCCCTGGCGATCCACCTCGACATCACGACGGGCGCCGTCACGGCGATGACCGACCGGCTCGTGAGCGCCGGCCTCGTCGAGCGCACGCCGAACCCCGCCGACCGCCGCAGCCTCCTGCTGTCGCTCACCGACACGGGCGCCCGCGCCCGCGCGACCATGTACGCGCAGTACTACGAGGCGGTCGCCCGGGCCCTCGACGCGGCACCCGATCTCGGCGTCGGCGACATCACGGCGCTCCTGGAGCGCACCGCAGAGGCCATCGGTGCCACTGCGGACGCGATCGAGCAGGCTCCGAGCATCCTGCGGCGCTGAGGGCGTGCTGCGGGGCGCTGTAGGCGCTTTGACAGCCCCTCGACGGCGCTGACAGCGGCTGACAGCCGCTCGCCCCTCTCACCCCACAGACACGAAGACGCCGCCCGGACCTCGGTCCGGGCGGCGTCTTCCTGTGTGCGGGTGATCAGCCGTGGAACGGACCGACACCCTTGCTGCCGGGCTTCACGCCCAGCGCGTCGGCCACGTCGCCCGGAAGCCCGACGGCGATGCCGAGGGCGCCCTTCAGCGCGGACAGCATCCCCGAGATCGGCAGGACGCCGGTCGTCTCGTCGTTGCCTCGAGCCGAGCCCTTGGCCTGGCCCAGCGTGGAGACGTCGTTGTAGCGGGTCACCGTGTGGTTGTCGCCCCCGCCCCAGCCGACGAGCGTCGACTGCGCGCTGGTCAGGTGCTGGTTGAAGAGGTTGCCGGTGATGGTCACCTGCATGGCGTCCATCGGGATGTTCGTGACGCCGTCGAGGCCGTAGATCTGGTACAGGCCGCCGCTGCCGAAGGCGTTGTTCGCGATCGTGACGTTCTTGACGATCCACGTGAGCGTCGGGTCTGGCAGCGGTCGCCGCCGGTCGTGACCGGTGATGCCCGTGTTGGCCTGACGGCGCTGATCCTGAGCCAGCTTCACGCCGAACTGACGGTTGTTGCCGATGGCGTTGTTGTAGATCTCGACGTTGGCCGTGTTGTAGACGATGACGCCGATCTTGTTGTCGTTGAGCTCGTTGCCGGCCACGATGATGTGGTCGGAGAGCTCGGCCAGGATGCCGTCGACCGAGTTGCCGCTCGACGTGCTGTTGACGATCGACCCGTCGTAGACGGACTCGTCGAACCAGATGCCGGTGCCGGTGTTGTCGCTGGCGTCGATGTTCGACACGGTCACTCCGCGGGACCGCGTGACCTTGACGCCGCCGGCGACGGGCTGGGCGTTGAACGCCTGGCTGTTGTTGCCGGTCACCACGGAGTTGCGGACCTGGAGGCCGTAGGACGAGTTGGCTCCGATGCCGAGGAGGCCGCTGCCGGTCACCGTGAGGTGATCGAGGTCGGCGGCGTCGTTCTCGACGTTGATGCCGATCATGGCGTTGTCCTGGATGACGAGGTTCCGCGCCACGTCGCCGGTGCTGCTGAGTCGGACGGCGCCCTTGTCGAGGTACGACGTCGCGTAGTCCTTGACGCCGAAGCCCTGCAGGACCGTGTTGGGCGACATGACCTTGATCGCCTGGGGCTGGTTGCTGATCCGGACGCTGTGGCCCGACGGGTCGGTTCCGAGCACGACGCGCCCGTTGGACGAGTCGGCGTAGAACGTTCCGGGGGTGACCGCGGACGCGGAGCCGACCTGCGTCAGCTGCCTGCCGTCGACGAACACCTGGTCGGGGTGCGACGCCAGGGGCTTCGCGGAGTCGACGAAGAACGGGTTGTCGGCGATGCCGTCCATCACGGACGATGGGAAGTAGCTCCAGGAGGCCGCCCAGTCGGATCCTGCTCGCGACCAGTCGGTGACCTGCTTGGAGCCGTCGAACCACACGGCCTCGCCCGGGTAGGACTGCACGGTCAGCGTCTTGTTGCGGGGGATGGTGACGGACTCGTTGTACGAGCCGGCACGGAGGACGATCGTGTCGCCCGAGGAGGCGCGAGCGATGGCCGCACCGACCGTCCTCAGGGGCGAGGCCAGGGAGCCGGCGGCCGAGTCGCTGCCGGACGGTGACACCACGACCGCGTCGGACGGCACCTTGTAGCTCGTGCCGCCGACAGCGACGGAGCCGCGGTCGGGCTGCGTCGGGTCTGCGGGCTGTGCGGGCGTCGAGCCGGCCGGAGGCGCGGCGGGAGCCGGCCGTGACGGCGTCGAGGCCGAGGGGCTCGGAGCCGGGCTGGCCGGGGGAGTCGTCGCCGGAGGCGTGGACGAGGAGCTCGGGTCGCGGGTGACCTTCAGGTCGTCGAGCGTGGTTGTGAGGGCAGCCGAGTTGCCGCCGCCCGCGTACTCCCAGAGGCCGATGCCCCCGGGAGTCGAGACCCGGGACGACGAGGAGTCGGTCACGCTGAGCTGCCAGCCGGGGGTGGCTGCGCCGACGACCTTCGCGCGGCCGCGGATGGTGACGGTCGACGTGCCGGTGACCTGGAACTCGACGACGACGCGCTGGCCGGGGGCGAAGGTGCCGGGGAGGGCGAAGCGGCCGAGGTTGACCTCGCCCGCCTTCGTCACGCGCGACACGGCGAGGACGGCCTTGCCGTTCGGCGAGAGCTCGAGACGACCGCGGTAGGACGAGCCGTTGCTCTGCTTGCGGATCTCGAACGCCGTGTAGAGGGTCGCGGGGGTCGACGGGAGCCCGATGGTGCCGACGACACCGGTGTCGAGGCTCGAGACCGACGACAGGGTGGCCATGGCGGACGTCGACTTGGCGAGCCCGGAGATCACTCCCTGGCCGCTCTGCACACTGGCGGTGGCGCCCGAGCGGACGGTGCCGGTCCAGGCGCCGCCCGTCGTGGCGGAGCCCCAGCCGGCGGAGACGGTGCGGCTGAAGGAGTCGCTCGCGACCGTCGCCGGAGCGGCGTGCGCGATCTGGGAGGGGAGGACGGCAGCCAGGACGATCCCGGCGGAGATGCCGGCGAGAGCCGGGACGTTGATGCGTCGTCGCGAGGCGACGTGGCGTGGCGCAGGAGAAGTCACCCTGGGGTGGTCCTTTCGTCGGCGGAGCGTCAGACGGAGGTTCGTTGGGGACACTGAGACGTGGGTGTCCCCAGAACGGGGGTCAGAGGGGATACGAAAGTGTAACCCGATCTGTGCACAAACTCTGCCCGGGCCTGAAATTCCGTGCCAGCCCCCGTCAGAGTGTGGGTCATGTGGGGGACAAGCCCGCCCCTTGCGACGCGCCGCGCCTCGCTTAGAGTGTCCCCATGCAGACGCCGTCGACCCTCGAGCCGCCGACGCGCGCCTCGCTCGCGCCAGGGCTCTCGAGAGGCTCCGACGACAGCCCGGCGCCCGTCCTGGTCAAGATCATCGCGGCAGCGGCGCTCGTCGTCTCGGGCATGGGGATCGTGCTCAACCAGGGCGTCCAGGTGGGCTTCCTCGTCGCGGCGCTGCTCGTCCCGCTGTGGCTCCCCGTCCTCCGCCGCTTCGTCGGCATCCGCCTGCTCCTCGGCCTCGGCACCGTCGCGGCCGGCGCAGGCATCTGGCTGCAGGTCGCGAACGGCGACGACCACTCGGTCGATCCGGCCATCGCGACGAGCACGACGGTCCTCCTGATCGGTGCGGTCCTCTCCATCGGTCTCATCGTCTGGACCAGGACGATCTTCTCGATCCCGACGGTCGCCCTGTTCTTCGGCATCGGCCTCCTGCTCGGGATCTCGCCCTCGGCGGCGCAGTTCGCGACGAACCCCTACAAGTTCGGCTTCGCCATCCCGCTCGCCGTCGTCACGCTGGCGCTGGCCCGACTGTCGCGCCGCTGGTGGGTGGAGCTCCTCGTGGTCTTCGTCCTCACCGGTCTGTCCGCGTTGAACGACGCCCGGGCGACCTTCGCGCTCCTCCTGCTCGCGGCGATCCTGCTCCTGGCTCAGCTCCCGGTGTTCAGGATCGGGCACCGCGGGTCGGCCTCGCTCGTCGCGCTGGGCATCGTCGTGGTGGGCATCGTCGTCTACAACCTGGGCACGGCGCTGGTGCTCTCCGGGATCCTCGGCGAGTCGACCACCGCGAGATCGCTCGCCCAGGTGAACGCCTCGGGGTCGCTGGTCCTCGGCGGAAGGCCCGAGCTCGGGGCGACGGTCGCCCTCATCGCCACGAAGGTCTGGGGCTTCGGCGCCGGCGTCTCGCCTCAGCCGTCGGAGGTCCTGACGGCGAAGGAGGGGATGAAGGCGATCGGCTACGACCCGAACAACGGCTACGTCGAGCGGTACATGTTCGGCGGCCACGTCGAGCTGCACTCCGTCTTCGGCGACCTCTGGGCGCAGACCGGAGTGGTCGGACTCGCCTTCGTCGTCGTCGCCGGGGCGCTGATGCTCTACGGGATCACGCGGAACATCGCCGACGGCCTCGCCGGCGGGATCGTGCTGTACGTCGTGGCGAAGTCGCTCTGGGACCTCCTGTTCAGCCCGTTCTTCAGCGCCGAGCCGCTCTTCATCCTGGCGATCGGCCTGATCGCCGTCCCCGCCGCGCGGACGGCCGGTCAGCGGCTGAAGGCGACGACGGTGTCCATGGGGCCCGTCCAGCGCGATCTCTCTCGGAAGCCGGCCCGCTCCAGGACGGCCGTGTCGCGCGCGGTCGACGCCGCCGAGTAGTCGGTCGGCCGCACCACCCAGATCGTGTCGACGCCCGCCAGCGGGACGGCGGAGTCGCTCAGCTGCGACGACTCGCCGCGGAGGCTGTCGTCGGCCAGCGGCGAGGTCGTGAGCGTCAGGTCGCGGAGGCCTCGGAAGGCGTCGGGGTAGGAGACCTCGATGTTCCTCGTCGTCCGCTCGACGACCGGCGCCGTGGTCTCGTCGAGCGGGGCGAAGTACACGCCGTCGCCCTGGTGCGCGTGGGCATCGACGTACGCGGCGGTCTGCGACCAGTCGGTCCCGCTCTTGCCCGTCGACTCGCGCTGCGAGAGGTAGACGGGCACGGCCAGCACGACGACGAGGATCACGGCCGCGACCCGGAGCGGGCGACGCGCGAGAGAGCGGACGCCGAAACCGATGAGCAGGGCGGCCGCGGGGGCGCAGAAGGTGAAGTACCGCGGGTTGTAGAGAGGGGAGACGGCCAGGGAGTAGAGGCCGACGACGACTGTCGGCAGCAGCAGCCAGGGCAGGACGAGCCAGAGGGTCGTCCGGTCGCCGCGCCTCGCGAGAGCGACGACGGCGGCGGCCACGAGCGCCCAGCCGACGACGGCCAGAGCGAGACCGGCCAGCGACCACAGCGCGTGTCCGTCGTTCGTCGCGGAGACCCTGGTCGGCGTCTGACCCAGGAAGAACTCGTTGACGACGGCCTGGCGAGCCAGGGTGGCGGCCGACACGGCGTTGTCGCCGAGCTGCCCCCGCTGCCCGAGGGACTCGAGGACGACCGGGGAGGCGGCCAGGGTGCCCGCCGCCGCAGCCGCCAGCCACGGCCACGCTGCCCGGATCCTGCGCCGTTCGAGGGCCAGGATCGTCACGGCGTGGGCCAGCACGAGGAGGGCCAGGTAGATGTTCAGTGCGGTGCCGAGAGCGACGAGCACCCCGTACGCCGTCCACCAGCGGCGTCTCGACCGCAGGGCGATGCAGAACGCGACGGTCGCCCACACGGCGACTGCCGCGCTCGGGCCGAACGACCTGGCCTCGATGCCCATCCAGGTCATCCGCGGTAGGACGATCGCGATGACGGCTGCGACGACGGCGGCGTCCGCTCGCCCGAGCGCTCGGGCGAGGGCCCAGACGCCGACCACGGCGAGGCCGGTCGCGATCGCGCTCGGGAGTCGCAGGGAGACGGCGCTCCAGCCGAAGGCGCCGCCCCAGAAGTGGATAAGGAAGTAGTAGGCCGCGTGCACCGCGTCGATGTGGTGGACCAGGCGCCACAGCCCAGCCGTGCTGCGGCGGGCGGCCGAGATCGTCGCCGCCTCGTCGGTCCACAGCGAGACGTTCCACGATCCGGCCAGGGCCACCAGGGTGCCCAGGAGTCCGAGCGCGACGGGCGTGCCGAGGGGTCGAGCGGCGGAGACGAGCCCGGGCGCGACCGGGTCGGCTCTTCGGGAAGCGACTCGCGGCGATGACGTGGTCAAGGTCCGGCGATAATAGCAGTCGGTCGCTCCCGCGCCCGTCGAGCCCGAGAGGACGCAGACCATGAGCGTCACCCGTCGCACCGTCATCACCGTCACCGCGATCGTCGTCGGAGTCGCGCTCGTCGTGGCGTTCGTCGTCATCGCCATCTCGAGCCGGACCGGCGGCGGCGCGACAGCGGCGAGCCCGACCTCCGAGGCGACATACACCTCCGCGCCGACCGTCCGGCCGACGGCCTCCACCGGGGCGGGGACGACGCCCGTGAAGCCGACCGAGAAGGCGGCGCCCGGCACACAGGACGTCCCCGGCAGCACGCCGCAGGCGACCGCCGACCCGGGGACCGCGTCGGGACGGGCGCAGCGGCCGGTCGGCCTGACCGCGAAGGCGGCGCTCACCTCGAAGGTCTCCGTGACCCTCTCACAGCTCAAGGCGGTCCAGGGGAAGGGCGACGGCGTCGGCGAGGTCTCCGGCCCCTCCATCCGATTCGTCGTCACCATCGACAACTCGAGCACCAAGCTGCTGAACCTCTCGTCGACGGTCGTGACAGTGACCTACGGAGCCGACGCGACGCCCTCGAACGAGCTGGTCTCGCAGCGGAAGGCGCTCCCCGAGACCGTCGCCGCCGGCGCCACCGCGCAGGGCACGTTCACGTTCCCCGTGCCGGTGAAGTCGCGCTCGGACGTCCGCATCACGATCGACTACGGCGTCTCGGTTCCGAGCGTCGTCTTCGCGGGCACTGCACCCGCCTGAGCCGACCCTCTCGACCGGCGAATGTGAACCGGGGATGAATTCCACCCCCATTTGGGGGTATGCCACCCGAGCGGGGGTCACCTATAGTCGTCCCAGGCTGTGAAACCCGAATTTAACAGCACGCGTGAACCCGAAACTCACGCAAGTCACACGTGGGGCCCGACCCACGGCTTACCCTATGAGGCACCCATGGAGCAATCCGTGTCGTCGCGCCTGCGCGTTCCCAGCATCGTCGCCGCCGCCGTCATCGTCCTGAGCAGTTTCGCCCTGGCGGTCCCCGCGCACGCGGACACCGCCCCGACGGACCCCACCGATCCGAAGACGCCCACCACCGTCACGGCCGATGCTCTGCCCACCCCGCAGATCAACGGCGTCGTGTGGTCGCAGGCGATCGTCGGCAACACGGTCTACGCGGGTGGTCAGTTCACCACCGCTCAGCCGGCCGGTGCAGCGTCCGGCGTGAGCACGGTCACCCGCACGAACCTGCTCTCGTACAACCTGACGACCGGCGTGCTCAACACGTCGTTCAACCCGGCGCTGAACGGTGTCGTCCGCGCCATCACGGCGTCCCCGGACGGCTCCCGCATCTACGTCGGCGGAGCATTCACGACGGTCAACGGCGCCAACGCCTACCGCGTCGCGGCCCTCGACCCGACCAGCGGGGCGCTGCTGCCCGGCTTCGCGCCGAGCATCAACTCCACAGTCAACGCGATCGCGGTGTCCGGCTCCACGGTCTACCTCGGCGGTGTCTTCTCGAGCGTCAACAAGGAGACGCACAACAAGGTCGTCGCCCTGACGTCCGCGGGCAAGAACGTCTCGCCGTTCACGGCGAACGCGCAGGGCGGCGACGTCGCCGCCCTCGCCGTCTCGCCCGACGGCACGCGCCTCGTCGTCGGCGGCAGCTTCACCACCCTGAACGGCTCCTCCAACCCGGGCTACGGCCTCGGTGCGGTCGACCCGACCGGCGCTCTCCTGCCGTTCGCCGCGAACAGCGTCGTCCGCGACGCCGACACCTCCTCGGGCATCACCTCCCTCGTGGCCGACTCGACGGGCGTCTACGGCTCGGGCTACACCTTCGGCCCGGGCACGCTCGAGGGCTCCTTCCGCGCCGACTGGGCGACGGGCAACATCAACTGGGTCGAGGACTGCCACGGCGACTCGTACTCCATCGCCGTCACCCCCAACGCCGAGTACCTCGCGGGCCACCCGCACTACTGCGGCAATATCGCCGGCTTCCCCCAGACCGACCCGCAGGCGAACTGGACCTTCCACCGCGCCATCGCGTTCTCGAAGACCGCGACGCAGACCATCACCGCCGACCCCTACGGCTACACGAACTGGGCCGGCACTCCCGCCCCGAGCCTCCTGAACTGGTACCCCGAGTTCAACACCGGCACCTTCACCGGCAAGACCCAGGGCCCCTGGAGCGTCGCGGCCAACTCGCAGTACGTCGTCTACGGCGGCGAGTTCACGACCGTCAACGGAGTCCGGCAGCAGGGCCTCGCCCGCTTCGCCGTCCCGTCGATCGCTCCGAAGAAGGTCGGCCCTCAGGCCTCCGGCGCACAGTTCGTCCCGAAGGCCGTGTCCCTGACGTCCGGGACGGCCCGCCTCAGCTGGTCGGCCAACTCCGACCAGGACAACTCGACGCTGACGTACAACGTGTACCGGAACGGCAACATTACGACGCCGGTGTACACGACGAAGGCCGACTCGTCGGTCTGGAACAAGCCCGCCATGGGCTTCACCGACACCGGCCTCACGCCCGGGGCCACCTACACCTACCGGCTCCGCGCCACCGATCCCGACGGCAACACGGTCCTCGGCGACAATGTCAGCGTGACGGTGTCGAGCGCACAGCCGTCGACCTACGCGACGACCGTCCTCGGTCAGGGGGCCTCCTCGTTCTGGCGCCTCGACGAGGGCAGCGGCACGACGATCTACGACGCCGCCGGCTACAGCGACCAGGTCGCAGGATCGGGCATCACCCGCGGAGCGACCGGCGCCACCGTCGACGGTGACACGGCCTCGACGTTCGACGGCAGTGCGAGCGGATTCTCGTCCACCCAGTCGCCCGTCGTCGGGCCTCAGACGTTCTCTGTCGAGGCCTGGGTCAAGACGACCTCCACCGCGGGCGGGAAGATCGTCGGCTTCGGCAACTCGTCGACCGGCACCTCCTCCTCCTACGACCGTCACCTCTACATGGACCCGAGCGGACGCGCGAACTTCGGCGTCTACGACGGCAACACCGAGGTGCTGACCAGCCCGACCGCTCTCAACGACGGCAAGTGGCACCAGCTGATCGGCACGCTCAGCTCGGCCGGCCAGACGTTCTTCGTGGACGGCAAGCGGGTCGGCTCCTCGCCGAACATCACGACCGCCCAGAACTACAGCGGCTACTGGAGGATCGGCGGCGACACCTCCTGGAACGGCAACAGCTTCCTGGCCGGCTCGATCGACGACGTCTCCGTCTACCCGACGGCGCTGACGCAGACGCAGGCCAACAACCAGTTCGTCGCTGCCGGCTATGCGTCGCAGCTGAACTCGGCTCCGAGCGACAACTACGGCAGCCGCGTGTTCTCCGACAACCCGTACCTCTACTACCGTCTCGGCGACGCCGCGGGCTCGACCACGGCCAAGGACTCCAGCCTGTCCGGCACGGCCGGCGTCTACACCGGCGGGGTCACCCAGGGCACCTCGGGCGCCGTCTCGGGCACGACCGACACCGCTGCGACCTTCGACGGCCAGAGCGGCCAGGTCGACAGCGTCCAGTCGTACAACGACCCCGAGGTCTACTCGATCGAGGCGTGGTTCAAGACGACGACCACGACCGGCGGCAAGATCGTCGGCTTCGGGTCGTCGCAGACCGGCACGTCCGGCTCCTACGACCGCCACATCTACATGCAGGACAACGGCCAGCTCGTGTTCGGCACGTACACGGGTCAGCTGAACACGATCACCACGGGCGGCGCCTACAACGACGGCACCTGGCACCAGGTCGTCGCCTCGCAGTCGTCGGACGGGCTGAAGCTCTACGTCGACGGGGCGCTCCAGGGCCAGAACCCGCAGACGCAGGCGCAGGCGTACTCCGGCTACTGGAAGATCGGCGGCGACACGACCTGGGGCTCCTCGAGCTCCTACTTCAAGGGCTCCATCGATGAGGTGTCGATCTACGACAAGGCCCTGTCGGCCTCGACCGTCGGCGACCACTACGCCCTCGGCAGCGCCGGAGCGACCAACCAGCCTCCCGTCGCCTCGTTCACCTCGAAGACGACCGACCTCTCCGCCGCTCTCGACGCCTCCGGCTCGACCGATGCGGACGGCACCGTGGCGTCGTACGCCTGGGACTTCGGCGACGGCACCTCGGGCACCGGCCGGACCCCCACCCACGCCTACTCCACGGCGGGCACGAAGACGGTCACCCTGACCGTCACGGACGACAAGGGCGCGACAGCCTCCTACTCGGCCCAGGTGGTCGTGACGGCTCCCAAGGTGAACGTCCTGCCGACGGCGTCGTTCACATCGACGCCGACCGACCTGTCGAGCGCGTTCGACGCCACCGCGTCGAGCGACACCGACGGCACGGTCGCCTCCTACGCCTGGGACTTCGGCGACGGCAGCACGGGCACCGGCGTCAAGCCGACCCACGCCTACGCAGCTGCCGGCACCTACACGGTGAAGCTGACGGTGACGGACAACGACGGCGGCAGCGGCACCTCGACCGCGAGTGTCACGGTCACCGCGCCGCACGTGAACGCCGCCCCCACCGCCGTCGTCACGACGTCGACCAGCAACCTCAAGGCGTCGGTCGACGGCACGGCCTCGACCGACTCCGACGGCAGCGTCGTGGGCTACGCGTGGGACTTCGGAGACGGCGCGACCGCGACGACTGCGAAGGCCGACCACACCTACGTCGCCGCCGGCACGTACACGGTCACTCTCACGGTGACCGACGACAAGGGGGCCACGGGCACCGCGACCACGACGGTCACCGTCGCGCCTCCGGCCAACGTGCCGCCCACCGCGGCGTTCACGGCCGCGAGCAACGCGCTCGTCCTGTCGGCCGACGGCACCGCGTCGTCGGACTCGGACGGCACCGTGGCCTCGTACTCGTGGAGCTTCGGCGACAGCGGGACGGCGACGGGTCGGACGGCGACGCACACCTACGCTGCGGCCGGCACCTACACGGTGTCGCTCACGGTGACGGACGACAAGGGCGCGACCGGCACGACCACCCAGCAGGTGACCGTCGCCAAGGCGCCGAACGCCGCTCCGACGGCGTCGTTCACCAGCTCGGCCTCGAACCTCGCGCTCAGCGTGGACGGCACCTCGTCGGCCGACAGCGACGGCACCGTGACGGGCTACGCGTGGAGCTTCGGTGACGGAGCGACCGCGTCGACCGCCAGGGCGAGCCACACCTACGCCGCCGCGGGCACCTACGCGGTGAAGCTGACGGTCACCGACAACGACGGTGCGACCGCCGTGCAGACGCAGAACGTCACGGTCACCGCTCCGGCGAACCAGGCTCCGACGGCTGCCTTCACTCCGACGGTAACCGGTCTGACGGCCGCTCTCGACGGATCCGCCTCGTCGGATCCCGACGGGACGATCGCCTCCTACGCCTGGACCTTCGGAGACGGCGCCTCGGCCACCGGCAAGACGACCAGCCACGCCTACGACACGGCCGGGACCTACACGGTGACGCTCAAGGTGACCGATGACAAGGGCGCCACCAGCACGGCCACCTCCACGGTGACCGTCACGGCTCCGGCCAACGCGCCCTTCGCCCTCGACGCCTTCGGACGCACCGTCTCGAACGGCTGGGGCACCGCCGACACCGGCGGCGCCTGGGCGAGGATCGGCTCCGCCTCGGCTCTGAGCGTCAGCGGCGGGTCCGGCAGGATCTCGCTCAGCGGCCCGGGCGCGCAGGCGGGCGCCGAGCTCAGCACCGTCAGCCAGGTCAACACCGACTACCGGCTCCAGTTCACCCTCGACAAGGCGGCGACCGGCGGCGGGACGTACATCACGGCCACCGGACGCAAGATCTCGACGAACAACGAGTACCGCAGCACGGTCCGCCTGCTGAGCAACGGGACGGCGTCGATGAACCTCAGCGCGTTCCCGAACTCGTCGACCGCGATCGCCCTGACGAAGGACACGACCCTGCCCTTCACGGTCACCGCGGGATCGTCGATCAGCATGCGGATCCAGGTCACCGGCACCAGCCCGACGGTCGTCAAGGCGAAGGCGTGGCCCACGGGCACCGCCGAGCCGAGCGCCTGGACGGTCTCCGCGACCGACTCGTCCGCCACGCTGCAGACTGCCGGAGACGTCGGCGTCCTGGCCTACGAGTCCGGCAGCTCGACCAACGGTGCCCAGGTGGTGAGCTTCCAGCAGCTGAGCGCCTTCAAGCCGTGAGCCGGACCAGCCGAGGGGGAGGCCGCGGGAAGGACCGCACGTTCATCGTGCAGCAGTCCTTCCCGCGGCCCCGGCCGACGACGAATCCGTACCTGGTGATGCTCGCCCGCAGCATCGCGTCGCAGCCGGGCGTCGCTCTCCGCACCTTCTCCTGGCGCGCGGCGCTCCTGAAGCGCTCGGACGTGTTCCACGTCCACTGGCCGGAGATCCTGGTCTCGGGTCACAGCCCGCTCAAGAAGGCCGTGCGGCAGGTGCTGACCCTGCTGCTGATCGCCAGGCTCGCCGTCACCCGGACGCCCATCGTCAGGACCCTGCACAACCTCGAGCGGCCCTCGGGCATCTCCCGCAGGGAGCACCTCCTGCTGGGGCTCCTCGAGCGGCGGACCACCCTCTGGATCCGACTGAACGACGAGACGCCGGAGGAGGCCGGGAAGGACTACGACACCGTCCTCCACGGCCACTACCGCGACTGGTTCGAGGACTTCGACAAGCCCGCCAGCGAGCTGGGACGCCTGGGCTTCGTCGGCCTGATCCGCCGCTACAAGGGCGTCGAGGAGCTCGTGCAAGAGTTCCACGACGTGCCTGGCGACGCCACCCTCCACGTGGCCGGCCGACCGTCGACGGACGACCTCGCGGCGCGGCTCGCGTCGCTGGCCGGAGACGACCCGCGCATCTCCCTCGATCTGCGCTTCCTCGACGACGCCGACCTCGTGACGAGCGTCAGCCGATCGAGGCTCGTCGTCCTCCCGTACCGCGAGATGCACAACTCGGGCGGCGTCCTCACGGCCCTGTCGCTCGACCGGCCCGTCCTCGTGCCGTCGAACGCGGTCACGGAGCGGCTCGCCGACGAGGTGGGCCCGGGCTGGGTGCACCGCTACGAGGGCGAGCTCCGAGCGGCGGACATCACCCGTGCGCTCTCCGCGGCCGACTCCGGCTCGGGGCGGCCCGACCTCTCCGCGCGAGACTGGAGCGAGGCGGGTCGGCGCCACGTCGAGGCCTACCGCCGAGCCGTGGAGCTCGTGCGCGGGGGAGGAGCGCGGTGACCACGACCGACAAGCCGCCCGTCCGGTCCGGGGGGATGCGCACCGTCGGCTCCACCGCCGTGATCAAGGTCCTGGTGATGGGGCTCTCCGGCGTGCTCGGCATCCTGACCAGCCGCGTGATCCTGCACTCCTTCGGCACGGACGCCTACGCGCAGTACGGCCTCCTGTCGAGCTTCCCGACGCTGCTGCCCTTCGCCGACCTCGGCATCGCCGCGGTGGTCATCAACGAGGTCGCAGGATCGAGGGCGCCGCGCACCGACGACCGCGTCCGGCGGACGATCGTCACCGCGCTCCGGATCCTGATGGTCTCCGGCGGCATCATGGTCGTGGTCGCCGGCGTCATCACCTTCTTCGGCTGGTGGCCGGTGCTCCTCGGCAAGGGGCTGGTCGCCGGAGGGAACCTCACCGCGGGGCTCTGCCTGGTGATCTTCGGCATCGCCGTGCCGCTCACCGTGGGGCAGCGCATCCTCGTCGGGCTCAAGAAGACCAACGTGCAGGTGGCCAGCCAGGCGATCGTCGCGCCCTTCATGCTCCTGGTGATCAGCGCTCTCGCGATGCTGGCCATCCCCGCCGGGAGCTCGCTCTCGATCGTCTCCTACATCGGCAACGCGCTCCTCTCGGTGCTCTGCCTCTGGATCGCGGCCAGGGCCCTCTCGCCTCAGATCGGGCAGGCCTTCCGACTCGTCTTCAAGGTCCGCTCGTACCGGAGCGTGGCCGTGCTCAACCTCGCGTGGCCGATGCTCGTGCAGACCCTCGCGCAGCCGATCGCGTTCCAGACCGACCGGATCCTGATCAGCCACGTCGGGTCGTCGCAGGATCTCAGCCAGTACAACCTGGCCTCGCAGCTGTTCGGGCTCGTCCTGCAGACCATCGCTGCCGCGGGCGTGGCGCTCTGGCCCATCTACGCCGGGCACCGCGCAGCCGGGCGGATCGAGTCGCCGACCAGGCCGACGTTCTGGTTCCTGGGCGGCGGCCTCCTCGTCGGCGGCCTCCTGGCGGTCCTGTCGCCCTGGCTGGTCGACTTCATCGCCGGCGGCCGGATCGAGCTCCCGCCGCTGCTGCTGATCTCGTTCGTCGCCTACGTCGCCCTTCAGGCGGCGAAGTACCCGATCGGCATGTACATGACCGACAAGGCGGGCCTGAAGTTCCAGGTCGTGCCGAGCCTCCTGATGATCCCGCTCAACCTCGGGGTCTCGTGGCTGCTCATCGCTCCGTTCGGAGCGGCGGGGCCGATCATCGGGTCGGCTCTGACGGTCCTGCTGCTGCAGGTGATCCCGAACCTCCGCTACGTGTCCAGGGATCTGGCCCGGCGACGTGCGGAGGGCCGCTCGGCGGCGCCCGCGTCGTCGCCCGTCGATCCGACCGCCGACTGACGCGGGGCGCGCGCCCCGAGGCGCGCGAGCGGCGCGGGGAGACCCCACAGCCAGGTGGCGCGCCGGGTCAGCGAGTGCACGCCGAGCGACACGACGATCGCCACCGCGGTGAAGACGAGCGGGACGACGATGGCGAACGCGTGGAGCGACCCCGCGACCGGGGCGAGGAGCGCGACCCCGATCAGGATCGGGTAGAAGTGCACGAGGTACACCTGCAGCGTGTTCTGGCCGAGCCTCCGCAGCCAGTCGAACGCGCGGAGCCGGCTCAGCATGACGGCCAGCGCGCACCCGGCCGTGATGGCCAGGAGGCTGACGACGACGCGGACGACCGGCGCCGTCAGGAAGTCGAACTTGGCGCTCGAGACGGCCGCCGCGAAGTACAGGACGAAGGCCAGGATCGTGACGCGCCACGTGGCGAGAGGGGCGCGCGCCCGCACCGCGGCCGACACCTTCGTCGCCAGCAGGAAGTACAGGAAGTACATGCCCATCTTGTCGAGCGCGCCGTTCGGCGAGTCGATGAGCTTCGTCCCGAAGAGCTCCACGACGACGAAGGCGATGGCGAGCTGGGCCCAGAGCGGCAGCGGCTTGATCAGCCAGGCGAGGGCGAAGTAGACAGCCAGCCCGTAGACGAACCAGGTGCTCTCGTTCGGCCAGACCAGCGACAGCAGGAGCGACGAGAGGGTCGGGCGCGCCTGGCCCTGGCCGACCAGGGGGATGAACTGGAAGGCGACGAACCAGATGGTGCACCAGAGCAGGAACAGCCAGATCAGCCGCGCCATCCTCGACCAGAACAGCTCCGCGAACGGCTTCGAGATCGCCTTCTGCGCGAACATGCCCGCGGTGAAGAAGAACAGCGGCATCCGGAACGTGTCGAGGAGCGTCGCCGGCGTCTCCCAGGGGCCGGCGAGCCGGATCTCGGCCGGGAAGATGATGGAGTGGAAGAGCGCGACGAGGATGATCGCCATCCCCTTCGCGACGTCGATCCAGGTCTCGCGCGGTCTCGCTCGCGCGGGAGCGTCAGCAGTCGTTGCCATGTGTCACCGTCTCGGGCCGACGAACAGAGGGCATTCGGGTGCCCGTCCTCCCCACAGACTAGCGGCGGAGGCCGCGGCCCTCTACGCTCGGAGGCGGGACGGACACCCGAATGTCCATCCCCGTGTCCTTGACCCGAAAGGCCACCGTGTCTCACGCTGCCCCGACGCCGCGTGCCGCCGCCGAACGCATCCCCTGGATCGACACCGGTCGCGGCATCGCGATCCTGCTCGTCACGCTCTACCACTCCACCAACTGGCTCCTCGGCGCCGGTTTCCACGTCGAGTGGTGGTCGACCGTCGACAACACCCTGGCGTCCCTCCGGATGCCGCTGTTCTTCACCCTCTCCGGCCTCTTCGCGACCAAGTGGCTCCGCGCGTCCTGGGGCGACCTCCTGCGGTCGAAGGTGCTGCTGTTCGTCTGGGTCTTCCTCATCTGGGAGACCATCGGCGCGTTGTTCTTCCAGCTCGGCCTCGTCATGCAGGACAAGTGCTGCGGCGTCCGCGACACCGTGGTGGGCCTGATCCTGGCGCCGGTCATGCCCATCTACGAGCTCTGGTTCATCTGGGCGCTCGCCATCTTCTTCGTGGTCGCCCGCGCGACCCGCAGCATCGACTCCCGTCTGCAGATCGGGGTCGCCGCGGCCATCGCCTTCGTCGCGCTCATGAACTGGCCGGGGATCAACGACGGCTGGGAGGGAAGCGCGAAGTACTACCTGTTCTTCGTCGGCGGCATCTACCTGCGCCAGTGGATCATCCGGTACGGCAACACCCGCAACACCGCGCTCCTCGCCGCGGCCCTCGGCGTGTGGGCGGTGATCTCCGTCGTGCTCGGGCTCTTCGGTCTGAGCCACTTCCCGGGCGCGTACTTCGTCAACTCGATCGCGGGAGTCCTCGGCGGCATCGCCCTCAGCCGGTTCCTGATGCCCGTCCGGCTCCTCGGCAGGATCGGGCAGCAGACGCTGCCGATCTACCTGGCCCATACTCCGATCATCCTGGCGATGGCGTTCGTCATCCACGAGACGCCCCTGCTCGGGCTCCTCACGCCGGTGGCGATGATCCTGCCGCCGATCCTGGCCGGCCTCGCCGTGATCCTGGCCCTCCGCCTCCACGCCGTCCTCGCGTCGACGCCCGCGCGCCTGCTGTACGAGCCTCCGCTCGTCCTGGCCAGGCGCCCCGTGAGGCCCCGCCCCGACGCCCCGGTCGCGCCGGGCAGCGCCACCCGCTGACCCAGGGGACACCGGCTGTCCCCCGATCTGGGGGCACCTCGTGCGACGACGCACGGTCGCTCGGCCAGGGCCCGACCGCCTAGGCTTGGCGAATCGCTGTGGCAGTGCCGGTGGGGGAGACACCGCACCACGGCTCGGGAGCCCGAATCTCCCGCAGCCAGCGGCCGCCGACCCGCCCCGATCAGGAATGGAAGCCCCTCCGATGGACCCGAAAGACTATTGGAAGGCTCTTCGCAAGAGCTGGATCGTCCTCGTCGCGCTCACGCTCGTCGGCGGCATCGTCGGCTACGGCTTCGCGTCGACCCTCGCCGACTCGTACAAGTCGGAGTCGAGCCTCTTCGTCGCGTCGTCGGGCAACACCAGCGGGAGCGACCTCCTGCAGGGCTCGACCTTCACGCAGAACGTCGTCCAGTCGTACGCCGAGCTCGCGACCACCTCATCGGTCCTCACGCCGGTCATCGCCGAGCTGAACCTCGACACCACGCCGACCAAGCTCGCGCGCCAGATCGACGCGCAGGTTCCGCTCAACACGGTCTTCGTGAACATCACCGTGACCGACTCCTCGGCCACCCGGGCCGCGAGCATCTCGAACTCCGTCGCGCGCTCGCTCCGCTCGGTCGCGACCGACCTGGCGCCGACCTCCTCCTCGGGCAAGGCCCCGGTCGCCATCTCGATCGTCGCCCCGGCGCTCGTCCCGCAGAACCCGAGCGGCCCCAACCGCCACCTCATCGAGATCTCTGCTGCTCTCATCGGCCTCGTCGTCGGCATCCTGTACGCCATCGGGCGTCTCCTGTTCGACACCCGCCTCCGCACCGTCGACGACCTGCAGGCGCGCTCTGGCGTCCCCGTCATCGGCGCGACCCGGCGCGGTGCCGCCGGCCAGCTGGCACTCCGCGACGCTCCCGACAGTGCCCTCGCCGAAGACGTGCGCAGGATCAGCGCGACCCTGCGCTTCGCAGGCGACGGGGGCCTGCTCCGGACGCTCACCCTCACGTCCGCCTCCCGCACGGGCGAGAGCAGCGGTCTCGCGCTCGATCTGGCTCTCGCCGTGGCGGAGCGAGGCGCCCGGGTGCTCGTGATCGACGCCGACCTCCGCGCTCCCTCGCTGGCGAGGCTCGCCTCCGTCGACGACCGGGCCGGTCTCAGCGACGTGCTCGCCGAGTCGGCCACGCTCGAGGAGGCGACCACGCACTGGACC
This sequence comes from Frondihabitans peucedani, assembly GCF_039537585.1. Lineage (NCBI taxonomy): Bacteria > Bacillati > Actinomycetota > Actinomycetes > Micrococcales > Microbacteriaceae > Frondihabitans > Frondihabitans peucedani. The sequence continues at coordinate 1,380,340 of NZ_BAABAU010000001.1, read as the reverse complement.
GGGAGCGTCGACCTCCTCACGACCGGCGGAGGCCACTCCAACCCGCACTTCGCGCTCGGATCGAACGCCATGGGCGCTCTCGTCCGCGAGGTGGCGGCCGCCTACGATCTCGTCATCGTGCAGACCGCGTCCGTCCTCGACTACGCCGACGCGCTGACGATCGGCCACCTCACCGACGCCACGGCCGTCACGGTCCGGAGCCGCTCCACCAACCGCAGGCAGCTCCGCTCGGCTCTCGACTCCCTCGAGAACGCCAAGACCCCCGTCGTCGGCCTCGTCCTCACCGACGCGAAGCTCGGCGGTCGCACTCGTCGACAGGAGCAGACGGGGCGCTCCGCGCCCCTCCCTGCGGCCGCCCCGACCGCAGGCCCCTCGGACGGTGCCCACGCCGACAGGTCCGTCGACGATGGCGTTGCGGCGCGCTGAGCGCTCCTGCGGCGCAGCCGGCCGCCGGCCGGGCTCAGTCTCGGCGGTACTCCTGGTAGGCATAGCCGAACGCCCCGGACACCATCCCGGCACCTCGGGCGATCGTGCGGACGCCCTTCGCCCGGTCGCGCGTCGACCGGAGGACGGTGCCCCTCGAGAGCCGAACCGCCCCTCCTGCGATCCGGACGAGGCCGGACGCCGTGAGACGGGCGCGGAGGCGGCCCCGCCGCAGGGGGCTCCGAGTCAGGATCAACGAGGTCATGCTCCAGCCGTTCCCGCTGGAGAAGGCCCGCTGGACGACCCAGCGCCTCGTGAGGCGCTTCACCGGCACGACGTCGGTCACGACGGCCTCCGCGCACCACACGATGCTGCCTCCGAGGGCCACGATCTGGCGCGTGAACAGGGTGTCCTCCCCGCCGAAGGCGCCGAGTCCCGTGTCGAAGGCGAGACCGTGCCGGCGGACGAAGGCGAGGTCGAGGAGCAGGTTGTTCGTCGCGGCGACATCCACCGTCGTCCCCGTCGGCAGACGGCGGCGCACGAAGAACTCCCCGGCCGCGATCCACGGGTCGGGCTCGACGGCGAACTCCGAGACCACCGGCCCGACGGCGGCGCTGGCACCCGTGTCGAGGAGCGTCCGCAGGAGCTCCCGCAGCCAGTGGGCGGAGGGGCGCTCGTCGTCGTCGATGAAGACGAGCAGGTCGGAGTCCTCCGACTCGCGGAGCGCCCTGTTGCGGGCCGCCGCGATCCCCGGCGCCCGCTCGCACGCGTAGGCGACCTCGATGTCTCCGTAGCCTGTGCCGGCCGCGGTGTCGGCCGCGATGCCGGCCGCGATGTCGGCCGCGATGCCGGCCACCGTCGCCTCTGCCGAGCGGGCCGGGTCGTTGTCGACCACCAGGACGCGCGCGCGGGCGGTGCCCGCGACGGAGCGGGCCTGGTCGACGAGGGCCGGGAGGACGACCGGCAGGTCGTCGGGGCGCCGGAAGGTGAGCACGGCTATCGTCACGGTGGGTTCGGGTGGTGTCACGAGGGCAATCATCCCAGGGCAGCGCACCCGGAGGGACGGAGAACATGAGTTCACTCGACGACGTGTCGATCGTGGTGGTCAACTACGGCTCGAGCGACCTCCTCGAGGTCAACCTCGCGACCCTGACGAGAGTCGTGCCGGGCGTGCACGCGGTCGTGGTCGACAACCTCACCGACGACGCCGAGCGGCGCCGGGTGACGGCCCTCGCCGAGCGGGAGGGCTGGTCGGTCGTGCTGCCCGACGGCAACGAGGGCTTCGGCGGCGGGATGAACCTCGGCGTCCGGAGGGCGCAGGAGCTCGGGGCGGCCCACCACGTCCTGGTCAACCCGGACGCCGTCCTCGACGGCGCCGGGCTCGAGGCGCTCGTCTCGTTCTCGCGCGCGCACCCCGGCACGATGGCCTCCCCGCGCATCCTGCGCCCGGACGGCTCGATCTGGTTCGACGGGTCAGACCTCTACCTCGACGACGGCCGGATCCGGTCACGGCGTCGGAGGACCGGCTCCGCCGAGCGGGTCGAGGAGTGGCTGAGCGGCGCGTGCCTCGTCGTCTCGAGCGACCTCTGGGACCGCTCCGGCGGCTTCGACGAGGACTACTTCCTGTACTGGGAGGATGTCGACCTGTCGCGCCGGGTCATGCAGGCGGGCGGGGAGCTCCGGGTCCTGGCCGAGGTCACCGCCGTGCACGCGGAGGGGGGCACGCAGGCGGGGGGCGGTCACGTCGTGAGCGGCGAGGCGAAGTCGAAGACCTACTACTTCCACAACATCCGGAACCGCCTCCTGTTCGCCTCGAAGCACCTGCCGACGGACGACCTCGAGTCGTGGCGGCGGAGCTCGGCGCGGGTGGCGTGGGAGATCCTGCTCCAGGGCGGGCGGCGCCAGTTCGTGACCTCGCCGCAGACCCTCCTCGTCGGGCTGCGGGCCCATCGCGCCGGCGTCCGGATCGCGGACGCGGAGCTCGCGCGACGCCGCGCCGCTGTCGAGGCCGGCCCGCGCCCCTAGAGCACCACCCCGGTGACCACCGTCGCATCCGCCTCCTCCGACCTCAGCACCTCCGTCTCGAACACGCCGGAGTCGAAGAGCGCCCGCGTCCGGTCGGCCTGCCGCTCGCTGGTCTCGATGACGAGGAGGCCGCCGGGCGCGAGCCAGTCCGGGGCGGCCGCGGCGACGCGGGCCTGGAGGCGGAGGCCGTCGAAGCCGCCGTCGAGGGCGGCTGTCGGCTCGTGGTCGCGCGCCTCCTGCGGCATGAAGGCGATCTCGGCGGTGGGCACATAGGGGGCGTTTGCCAGGATCACGTCGAAGCCGTGGCGGAGCGCCTCGGGCAGAGCCGCGAACAGGTCGCCCTCGTGGACCCGCCCAGGATCCGCGAGGTTCGTGCGCGCGCAGGCGACGGCGCGCGGGTCGAGGTCGGCCGCGTGCACGACCGACCGGGGGAGCGCGTGCTCGACGGCGGCTCCGGCGGCGCCCGAGCCGCAGCAGAGGTCGAGGACGACGGGGGCGGGCGCGACCCCTCTCGCGAGGTGCCGCAGCGCGACATCGACGAGGAGTGTGGTCCGGAGGCGGGGGACGAAGACGCCGGGCTCGACGCGCACGCGGAGGCCGCGGAACTCCGCCCAGCCGAGCACCTGCTCGAGCGGGGTTCCTGCGAGGCGGGCGGCGAGCATCCTGCGCACGGTCGACGCAGGATCGGGGGACCCCTCGGCCTCCTCGACCAGCAGGCCCGCCTCGTCCTCCGCGAAGACGCTGCCGCTCGCGCGGAGAGCCGCGACCAGCGCCCCGATGTCGATGGCGCTCAGCCGTCGACCCCGTCGAAGAGGAGAGCGGGACTGATCGTGGGCACGGCTCCTCCTCGGGGCGGGGCGACCGCGGTGTCGCCCGCCACACGATCCTGGCACGATGGGCCCATGGACGGCGACCCCTCTCGGCGCGACCGCGCGCTGGCCTCGCTCACCGGGCTCGCGATCGGCGACGCCCTCGGGATGCCGACGCAGTCGATGGCGCTCGCCGAGATCCGGCTCGACCACGGGCGCATCACCCGCTTCGTCGACGCCGGGCCCCACCAGCGGATCGCCCACGGCATGCACGCCGCCACGATCACCGACGACACCGAGCAGGCGCTCCTCGTGGCACAGCTCCTGATCGAGGGCGGCGGCCGCATCGACCCGCTGCTGCTCGCCCAGCGGCTGGTGGAGTGGGAGGCGGCCATGGAGGCCCGCGGCTCGCTCGACCTGCTGGGCCCGAGCACGAAGGCGGCGGTCCTGCGGATCCAGCAGGGGGTCCCGGTCTCCGAGGCGGGATCGGGCGGCACCACGAACGGCGCCGCCATGCGCATCGCCCCGGTCGGGATCGCTACCCCGCCCGGCAGCCTGACAGCTCTCGTCGACCGCGTCGTCGAGGCCAGCTCGCCGACCCACAACACCGGGCTCGGGATCGCGGCCGCCTCGGCGGTGGCCGCGGCCGTCAGCGCCGGGATCGACGGGGCGACCGCGTCCGAGGCCGTCGACGTCGCGGTCGACGCGGCCCGCCAGGGCGCTCGCCGAGGCGTCTGGGTGGCCGGCGGCGACATCGCGGCGCGCGTGGAGTGGGTGCGCTCGTGGCTGCCGCTGGTGCCGGCGGCGTCGCGACTCGACGCCCTCTTCGACGTGGTCGGCACGTCGGTCGCCTCCCAGGAGTCGGTGGTCGCAGCGCTCGCCCTGGCCTCTCTCGAGCAGGATCCGTGGGTCACCCTGGGCGACGCGGCGAGCGTCGGCGGCGACACCGACACGATCGCGGCCATCGCCGGCGCGGTGCTCGGCGCCGTGCACGGCATGGCGGTCTGGCCGGGGGAGGCCGTGACGCGCGTGGTGCGGGTGAACGGGCTCGACCTCGAGCCGGTCGTCGACGGCCTGCTCGCGCTGCGCGACGCCGGGGCTCCGGTGGTGCCCGGAGCGGCGGCGACGCCCGGTCCCGTCGAGCCACCGGCCGCGCCGACGGAGCCCGAGTGACGCGCCTCGTCCACACCGGCAACGTCATCGTCGACGTCGCCCTCACCGTCGACGAGCTCCCGGAGCGCGGCTCCGACGTCCTCGCGTCGTCGTCGTCGATCCAGGTCGGCGGCGCGTTCAACACCCTGGCGGCAGCGGCGCGCGATGGTCTCGAGGCCGTCCATGTCGGAGCCCGCGGCACCGGCCCGTTCGCGTCGCTGGTGGCCGATGCCCTGTCGCGCGAGGGCATCCGCGCGACCGGCCCGGTCGGAGACGTCGACACCGGCTACTCGGTCGTGCTGATCGACCGCGACGCCGAGCGGACCTTCGTCACTCACACGGGCGCCGAGGCGCTGCTGACGACACAGGATCTCGACCGGACTGTCCTCGTCCCCGGCGACACCGTCGCCGTCTCCGGCTACAGCCTCGCCCACTCGCCCGGCGTCGTCGGCCCCTGGGCGGCCGGGCTCCCCGCCGGCATCGTCGTCGTCTTCGACCCGTCGCCGCTCGTCGGGACCCTCGACCCCGACGACCTGGACGGGGTGCTCCAGCGCGCGGACATCGTGACGGCGAACACGCGGGAGGCGCGGATCCTGGGGCCCCGGCTCGACGCGGTGCATCGACTCGTCGTCCGCGCCGGCGCCGACGGCTGCTGGTTGCGGGCGCGGGGCGAGACGTCCGCGCGCCGGATCGCCGGCTTCCCGGTCCGCGCCCTCGACACGACCGGGGCGGGCGACACCCACTGCGGCGTCCTGTGCGCGGCACTGGCACGGGGAGAGTCGCTCGAGAGCGCGGCCAGGCGCGCGAACGCCGCCGCGTCGATCGCGGTCGGCCGGCAGGGCCCGGCCACCGCACCCGTGTCGGCCGAGATCGACGCGCTCCTCGCCTCAGCTGCCGGGCCCGCGTGATCCTGCGCCCGATGCTCCGGGCGTCACCTGCCGTTTAGACTCGCGCTGTGGCCAACATCTTCGACGTCGCCTCCGAGGCGGGCGTCTCGCACCAGACGGTCTCGCGCGTCGTCAACGGAGACCCGAACGTCCGGCCGGCCACCAGGGCCAAGGTCGACGACGCCATCGCGAAGCTGAACTACCGCCCGAGCGCCGCCGCCCGAGCCCTCGCCAGCCGCAAGACCCGCGCGCTCGGCCTGATCTCCACCGGCGGTCCGCTCTTCGGCCCGTCGAGCATCATGCAGGGCTTCGACGGCGCGGCCAGGCAGGCCGGCTACCAGGTCTCGATCGCAACGCTGCCCGCCGCCGACGCGGTGACGATGCGGGCCGGCATGCGCGCCGCGGTCGACGCCCTCCTCGGCCAGAACGTCGAGGCGATCGTGCTGATCGCGCCCGACTCCGACGCCATCGAGGCCGTGCAGGCGATCGACGTCCGCGTGCCGCTCGTCACCGCCGACTCGACCGCCCTCGAGGGGCTCGTCTCGGTGTCGCTCGACCAGTTCGCCGGAGCCGACCTCGCCACCCGCCACCTCGCCTCGCTCGGGCACACCTCGATCGTCCACGTCGCGGGCCCCGCCGAGTGGACCGACGCGACCGAGCGCGAGCGCGGCTGGCGAGAGGCCCTCGCCTCGCTCGGCCTCGAGGCGCCGCCGGTCGTCCGCGGCGACTGGACCCCCGAGTCGGGCTACCGCCTCGGCCTGCAGCTCGCTGACGACCCGTCCTTCACCGCGGTCTTCTGCGCCAACGACCAGATGGCGCTCGGCCTCCTCCACGCCTTCTCGGAGCGCAGGATCGAGGTCCCCGGCCGCGTGAGCATCGTCGGCTTCGACGACGTCCCCGAGGCGGCGCACTTCATCCCGCCGCTCACCACGGTCCGCCAGGACTTCGCCGCCCTCGGCCGGCAGATCATGACGACCGTCGAGTCCCTGCTCGGAGGGTCTGCCGATCCTGCGCCGGCCGCCGCCGCACCGGAGCTCGTCGTGCGCTCCAGCACGGCGGGGCTTTCGAAGTGAGCGCTCACATGCCACACTGGTAGGGCTCCCGATCCACCGCAAGACAAGGACGTCCCCATGACCACCCCTCCGCCGGGCGACACCGCCGCCGCCACGCTGATCTCGGAGGGGCGCGCGACCCTCGGCATCGAGTTCGGCTCCACCCGCATCAAGGCCTGCCTGATCGACGACTCCTTCGTCACGATCGCCTCCGGCAGCCACGAGTGGGAGAACGAGTACGTCGACGGGCGCTGGACCTACCCGGTCGACGCCGTCTGGTCGGGGCTCCAGGCCGCCTACGCCGACCTCGCCGCCGACACCGAGAAGCGCCTCGGAGTCGTCCCCTCGTCGTTCGCCGCGATCGGCGTCTCCGCGATGATGCACGGCTACCTCGCCTCCGACGAGGCCGGCGAGCTGCTGGTCCCGTTCCGCACCTGGCGGAACTCCTCCACCGGCCCGGCGGCCGAAGAGCTGAGCGCTGCCCTCGCCTTCAACATCCCGCTGCGCTGGTCGATCGCCCACCTGTACCAGGCCGTCCTCGACGACGAGCCGCACTTCGCCCGCATCGCCTCGCTCACGACCCTCGCGGGTCACGTCCACCGCGCCCTCACCGGACGCGACGTGCTCGGGGTCGGCGACGCCTCCGGCATGTTCCCGATCGATCCGGCGACGCACGACTACGACGAGCGCCTCCTCGAGATCGCGCAGGACCGCCTCGCCGCCCGCGCCCCGCACCTGGTCCTCCGCGACCTGCTGCCGGAGGTCCTGACCGCGGGGGAGGAGGCGGGGCGCCTCACCGCAGAAGGCGCCCGGCTGCTCGACCCCGCCGGGATCCTGCGCGAGGGGATCCCGTTCTGCCCGCCCGAGGGCGACGCGGGCACGGGCATGGTGGCGACGAACTCGGTCGCGCCGCGCACCGGGAACGTCAGCGTCGGCACCAGCATCTTCGCGATGGTCGTGCTCGAGGGGCAGCTCGGTCGTGTCCACCCCGAGCTCGACGTCGTGACGACGCCGGTCGGCGACGCGGTCGCCATGGTCCACTGCAACAACGGTGCGAGCGAGCTCGCCGCGTGGGCACGCGTCTTCGGGCGCTTCGCCGACGCCGCAGGATCGCCCCTCGAGCCCGACGCCGTGTACGCGGCCCTCCTCGACGAGGCGCTCGCCGCCGACGCCGACGCCGGCGGACTCCTGTCGTTCAACTACCTGGCCGGCGAGCCGATCACCGGCGTCGAGGACGGCCGGCCGCTCCTGCTCCGCTCGCCCGACAGCCGGTTCACCCTCGGCAACCTCATCCGCTCCGAGGTCTACGCCGCGTTCGCGACGCTGAGCATCGGGATGGAGGCGCTCGCCGAGGAGGACGTCGCCGTCGAGCACCTCCTCGCCCACGGCGGGCTGTTCCGCACCCCGGGCGCGGCCCAGCAGCTGCTCGCGGCCGCCGTGCGCGTGCCCGTCGCCATCGAGAAGACCGCGGGCGAGGGCGGGGCGTGGGGGATCGCGATCCTGGCGTCGTACCTGCGCTCGGCGTCGGAGATGCCCCTCAGCGAGTACCTCAGCACGCGCGTCTTCGAGCCCGGGGCCGCCGTCGTCGTCGCGCCGACCGAGGTCGACCTCGAGGGCTTCGCCGCGTACCTCGAGCGCTACCGCGCCGCCCTGCCGCTGCAGAAGGCGGCGGCGGCCGCCACCCCCGTCACCGCCACCCCCACGGCAGAACAGGAAGCCTGATCCGATGAGCACCTCCACCCCCGCCGGCAGCGCCGGCGCCGACGTCGACGCGGCGATCGCCGCCACGCGCGCCTCCGTCGCCGCCCTCCACGCCGAGCTGACCCGCAACGGCCTCGTCGTCTGGACCGGCGGCAACGTCTCCGGGCGCGTGCCCGGCGCCGACCTCTTCGTCATCAAGCCCTCCGGCGTGAGCTACGACGACCTCGCCCCCGAGAACCAGATCCTCTGCGACCTCGACGGGAACGTCGTCGCCGGGACGCCCGGCAGCGACAAGTCGCCCTCGTCCGATACGGCCGCTCACGCCTACGTCTACCGCAACATGCCCGAGGTCGGGGGAGTGGTGCACACGCACTCCACCTACGCCACCGCCTGGGCGGCCCGCGGCGAGGCGATCCCCTGCGTCATCACGGCGATGGCCGACGAGTTCGGCGGCGAGATCCCCGTCGGGCCGTTCGCGATCATCGGCGACGACTCCATCGGCCGCGGCATCGTGGCGACCCTCACCGGGCACCGCTCGCGCGCCGTCCTGATGCAGAACCACGGCGTCTTCACCATCGGCCGCGACGCGAGAGACGCCGTCAAGGCCGCCGTCATGGCCGAAGACGTCGCGCGCACCGTGCACATCGCCCGCCAGCTCGGCGACCCCCTGCCCATCCCCCAGGAGAGCATCGACGCTCTCTTCGACCGCTACCAGAACGTCTACGGCCAAGCGCCAGAAAGCACTTCGAAATGACACTCACCACCTCTCTCGACGGCTACGAGGTCTGGTTCCTCACCGGATCGCAGGGCCTCTACGGCGAAGAGACGCTCCGCCAGGTCGCAGAGCAGTCGCAGGAGATCGCCGACACGCTCTCGAAGTCGGCCGGCATCCCCGTCAGGCTCGTCTGGAAGCCGGTCCTGACCGACTCCGACGCGATCCGCCGCACGGCCCTCGAGGTCAACGCCCGCGACGACGTCATCGGCGTCACCGCCTGGATGCACACGTTCAGCCCCGCCAAGATGTGGATCAAGGGCCTCGACGAGCTCCGCAAGCCCCTCCTGCACTTCCACACGCAGGCCAATGTCGAGCTGCCCTGGGCCGAGATCGACTTCGACTTCATGAACCTGAACCAGGCTGCGCACGGCGACCGCGAGTTCGGCTACATCCAGTCGCGCCTCGGCGTCGCCCGGAAGACCGTCGTCGGTCACGCGTCCGACCCGCGCGTCGTCGACCAGATCGGCACCTGGATGCGCGCCGCCGCGGGATGGGCAGCGACCCGCTCCCTGAAGCTCGCCCGCTTCGGCGACAACATGCGGAACGTCGCCGTCACCGAGGGCGACAAGACCGAGGCCGAGCACGTCTTCGGCGTCTCGGTCAACACCTGGGGCGTCAACGAGCTGGCTTCTGCGGTCGCTGATGCCTCCGACGCCGACATCGACGCTCTCGTGCAGGTCTATGTCGACTCGTACGACGTGGTCCCCTCGCTCCTTCCCGGCGGTGACCGCCACCAGTCGCTGCGCGACGGGGCCGCCATCGAGCTGGGGCTGCGGTCCTTCCTCGAGGCGGGCGACTTCGGTGCGTTCACGACGAACTTCGAAGACCTGGGCGCGCTCAAGCAGCTGCCGGGGCTCGCGGTCCAGCGGCTCATGGCCGAGGGCTACGGCTTCGGCGCGGAGGGCGACTGGAAGACGGCGATCCTGGTCCGGGCCGCCAACGTGATGGGTGCCGGCCTCCCCGGCGGCGCCTCGCTCATGGAGGACTACACCTACGACCTCACGCCCGGCGCCGAGAAGATCCTCGGGGCTCACATGCTCGAGGTGTCGCCGACGCTGACCTCGTCGAAGCCCACGCTGGAGATCCACGCCCTCGGCATCGGCGGCAAGGACGACCCGGTCCGCCTGGTCTTCACCGCCGACTCCGGGCCCGCCGTCGTCGTGGCCCTGTCGGACATGCGCGACCGCTTCCGCCTCACCGCCAACGTCGTCGACGTCGTCCCGCCGACCGCCGACCTGCCGAACCTCCCGGTCGGCCGGGCCGTCTGGGAGCCGCGCCCGTCGTTCGCCGTCTCCGCGGAGGCCTGGCTCACCGCCGGCGCCGCCCACCACACGGTCATGTCGACCGCTGTGGGGCTCGAGGCCTTCGAGGACTTCGCGCTGATGGCCGGCACCGAGCTGCTCGTCATCGACGAGGACACCCGCATCCGCGACTTCCGCCGCGAGGTGCAGTGGAACGCCGCCTACCACCGGCTGGCGCGGGGCCTGTAGCCCTCGGCTCACTCTCGACCGCGAAGGCGGCTCGCGACCACGGATCTTTCCGGTCGCGAGCCGCCTTTGCGGTCACGACGTCTGTCCGCAGGGCGCCGGGGCGGTGTCCACAGGAGGCGGGTGCGAGCAGGATCGATGACGACGCAGCTGGCATCCTCGCCCCATGCTCGTCGACGATCTGCCGCCGCTCTACCGCACCGCGGCCCACGCACGCGCCTCGCCCGAAGCGGCCGAGCTCCGGCGCGCTGCCGCGCGGGGCGCACTCGTCCGCCTCCACCAGGGCGTCTTCACCCCGAGCGACGACTGGGCGCGGCTCGACGCGGTCGCGCGCCACCGCCTGCGGCTGCGCGCCGTGCTGCCGAGGCTCGCGGGCCGCGTGGTCGTGTCGCACGAGTCCGCCGCAGCGCTTCACGGACTGCCTCTCGAGGGCCGAGGCCCGACGGAGGTGCACGTCACCGATCCTGCGCGGACAGGCGGTCGCCGCTCAGCAGGAGTCGTGACGCACTGCGGACCTCTTCCAGAGGGCTCCGTCGTCGAGGTGGACGGGCAGCGGGTCACGTCGATGCTCCGGACCTGCGTCGACCTCGCCCTTCGCGGGAGGCTCCGCAGCAGCGTCCCCGTGCTCGACGCTGCCCTCCGAACCGGCCTCGTCGACGAGGAGGGGCTCCTCGCCGAGCTGGAGGCGTCCGGGCGGGTACACGGGGCCCGGGCTGCCCGGGCCGCGGTCCTGTTCGCCGACGGCCGGGCTCAACTGCCGGGGGAGTCGCTGACGCGCGTCGTGCTCCGAGAGCTCGGCGCCCCCGCGCCGATCCTGCAGCAGGAGTTCCGCGACGCCGAGGGGCGCGTGGGATTCGTCGACTTCTGGTTCGGGGAGCAGCGGGTCGTGCTCGAGTTCGACGGCGACGCGAAGTACACCGAGGCGCGCTACCGCGGCGGCCGGAGCGCGGAGCGCGTCGCTCTCGACGAGCGCAAGCGCGAGCGGAGGCTCCTCCGGCTGCCCGAGGTGCGGGAGGTCGTCCGCACCGACTGGGCCGAAGTGCACGCACCCCGGCGGCTCGCTCTGGCCCTGCGCGGGGCCGGAGTCCCCCTCCTCCACTCGTGACCGCAGAAGTCGCTCCCGACCGCAAAGAACTGCGGTCGAGAGCGACTTCTGTGGGCGGGAGGGGCGGGGCTAGCCGCCGTGGAACTGCGGGATGATCAGGTACAGCGCGAAGAGCACGGCGGCAGCACCGACGGCGATGCAGGCCCAGCCGGCCAGCGAGCGCGGCGCTGAGCGCCGCGCCGCTGGCTGGCCGGCAGCACCCTCGAGCTCGCCGTCCGCGAGGATCCTGAGGCCCAGCGAGAAGGCCAGCATCACCACGGCGGTCGCAGCGAGCGCCACGAGGAAGACGACGACGAACGCGCCCCAGTCGACTCCGAGGAACATCAGCGGGCCTCCCCTGCGAGGACGGGCGCCTCGTCGGACGAGTCGCCCGCGACATCGGCCGCCGAGATGGGCTTCCGGCGGGCGAGGGTGTAGAACGTGACACCCGCGGCGACAGCGAGGACGGCGACGACGACCAGGCCGACGGTGGAGGTGGAGGCGATGAAGGCGGCGACGCCTCCGACGAGGGCGGCGGCGGGGAGCGTGACCACCCAGCCGGTCGCGATCCTGCCCACGACGCCCCAGTGGACGATGGCGAGCCTCTTGCCGAGGCCCGCACCGATGACGGAGCCGGAGGTGACCTGCGTCGTCGAGAGCGCGAAGCCGAGGTGCGACGAGATCAGGATCGTCGCGGCCGAGGAGGTCTCGGCGGCGAAGCCCTGCGGCGACTGCACGTCGGTGATGTTCTTGCCGACGGTCTTCATGATGCGCCAGCCGCCGACGTAGGTGCCGAGGCCGATCGCGAGACCGCAGGCCAGGATCACCCACAGCTCCGGCCCGGTGCCCTTGCCCTGGTAGCCCGCGGCGATCAGGGTCAGCGTGATCACGCCCATCGTCTTCTGGGCGTCGTTGGTGCCGTGGGCGAGCGACACGAGCGAGGCGGAGACTGTCTGGCCGTGGCGGAAGCCGGCCTCCGATCCGCGGGCCCGGGCGTTCTTGGTGAGGCGGTAGGCGGCGAACGTGGCGACCAGCGCGACCGATCCTGCGACCAGCGGCGAGACGACGGCCGGGACGACGATCTTCGACAGGACCACGCCGAAGTCGACCGAGTTGAACCCCGCCCCGATGACCGCCGCTCCGATCAGCCCGCCGAAGAGCGCGTGCGTCGAGGAGGACGGGAGGCCGAGGTACCAGGTGGTGAGGTTCCACAGGACCGCGCCGACGAGCCCGGCGAAGATCATGACCGGGGTGATGTCGACACCGCCCGGGCCCTCCTTGATGATTCCGCTCGAGACGGTCTTCGCGACCTCGGTGGACAGGAACGCCCCCACGAGGTTGAGCGTGGCCGAGATGAGCACCGCGGTGCGGGGTTTGAGGGCACCGGTCGCGACCGAGGTGGCCATCGCGTTCGCGGTGTCGTGGAAGCCGTTCGTGAAGTCGAACACGAGGGCTACGACGATGACGAGGGTCACCGTGATGAGCACATCCATGAGAGGCCCCTTCCTGTTGCGGCGAGCGTAGACGCGACCCGTGAACGGGTGGTGAACCATCCGGCGGGCCCCTCGGCGAAGGGTCAGGAAGGCCTTCGCCGATTGTCTAAGCTCTGAGCGTGACCTCGCGATCTCCGTCCCTCACCGCCGGAGCCTCGCGGGCGGGCCGCGACCGCACAGCCGCCGAGGGGTGGCGCGCATTCCGCGAGAGCCCCCGCGTGCTCTGGACGGCGCTCGTCGTGATCCACCTGGCGGTGTTCCTGCTCCTCTTGCCGATGATGCGGCGCGGCGAGCTCGGCGGCGACCTGCCCGTCTACTCGAACTGGGCGACCGAGGCGCTGGGCGGCGGCATCTGGCCGGTGTTCGGGTACGACTGGGTCTACCCGGCCGGCGCCCTCGTGCCGATCCTGCTGCCCCGCGTCTTCGGCCCCGGGCTCTACACGGTCGTCTGGCTGGTGCTCGTCGCGGCGGCGAACGGGATCGCCCTGCAGGCGCTGATCAGGCGCGGGCGGCTGCTCCGCACGCAGACGGCCGCAGGATGGTGGGTGCTGACGGTGGGCATCCTGGCCCCGGTCGACCTGCTCCGGCTGGAGGGCTTCACCGCTCCGATGGTGGTCGTCGGCATGCTGTTCCTCGGGTCGCGGCCGCGCATCGCGGGGCTCCTGCTGGCCGCCGCCACCTGGATCAAGGTGTGGCCCGCCGCGGTGATCGTGGCCGTGATCGTGGCGTCGACCAGGCGCTGGGTGGTCCTCGCCACCGGTGCGGCGGTCAGCGCGGCGATCACGCTGGCGGTGGTCCTCGGCGGCGGGGCGTCGCACCTCGACAGCTTCGTCAACCAGCAGAACGGTCGTCCGCTCCAGATCGAGGCGCCCCTGTCGACCCCGTGGCTCTGGATGTCGATGCTCGGCGTCGCGGGCGCCCGGCTGTTCCACGACTCGACCCTCATCACCGAGGAGGTCACCGGCCCGGGCGACGCCTGGGTCGTCGCCAACGGAACCTGGGTGATGCTCGGCGTCATGGGCGCGCTCGTCGTCCTGCTCGCGATCGCGACCTGGCGGCTCTCGCGACTCGTGCACCCGATGGGCAAGGAGGTCGACCTGGTCCTGGTCGGCGCCCTGAGTCTCGCGACCGCGTTCATCGTCTTCAACAAGGTCGGGTCGCCGCAGTACATGCTGTGGCTCACGCCGATCGTGGCCGTCGGGCTGGTGCTCCGCCCGCCGGACTGGCGCACGCCCGCGATCCTGCTGCTCGCCGTCGCCGTGCTGACGACGCTGGTGTTCCCGACGTTCTACTTCGCCCTGATCGCGCTGCACCCGCTGGTGCTGATCCTGCTCGCCGCGCGGAACGCCCTGCTCGTGGTCGTGCTGGGCTGGTCCGTCACGAAGCTCTGGGCGGCGGCGTTCGTCGCGCAGCCGGTGCCGCTCGGCACGCGACCGTTCGGGACGGCCGTCCGCAACACGAGCTACTGACGCGGGCGGGGCGCCGTCAGGCCGCCTCGGCGTCGTCGGTTTCCGTCGAGGCGGCGTCCAGCGAGGCGGCGTCCGTTGAAGCGGCGTCCGAAGGAGCCCCCGACCCGGCAGCCGACCCGGCCCCGGCGAGCGCACCCGAACCGCTACCGGCGACCGCAGCCGCCGCCCCGAGCGCCCGCTCGAGGTCGGCCCGCAGGTCGCGGACGCTCTCGAGCCCGATCGACAGGCGGATGGTGCCCTGCGTGATCCCGCGCTCGAGGCGCTCGGCCTCGGTCAGGTGTCCGTGGATCGTGGAGCCGGTGTGGATGGCGAGCGTCCGGACGTCGCCGAGGTGCGTCATCTTGCTGATGAGCTGCAGCGAGTCGATGAAGGCGCGCGACGCCTCGCGGCCGCCGGCGAGCTCGAACGTCACGACCGCGCCGGAGCCCTGGGGGAGGTACTTCTGCGCGCGGGCGTACGACGGGTCGGTCACGAGCCCGGGGTACGACACCGAGGTCACCTCGTCACGGTGTTCCAGCCACTGGGCGAGCGCGAGCGAGTTGGAGACGTGGCGGTCCATCCGCAGCGACAGCGTCTCGATGCCCTGGAGCAGCATGAACGCGCTGGTCGCCGGCAGCGTCGGGCCGTAGTCGAGCGCCGTCACGCTCCGCAGGTAGGTGAGGAACGCCAGGCGGCCGAACCGCTCGGTGAAGGAGGCGACGCCGCGGGTGCTGGGGGAGGCGATGTTCGGGAACCTCGACGCCTGGGAGTCCCAGTCGAAGGTGCCCGCGTCGATGACGACGCCGCCGATGACGGCCCCGTGCCCGGACAGCCACTTCGAGGTCGAGTGGATCACGAGGTCGGCGCCGTGCTCGATCGGCCGGTTGAGGTACGGCGTGGCGACGGTGTTGTCGACGATGAGGGGGAACCCGCCGGCGCGAGCGATGCCCGCGAGGCGCTCGAGGTCGACGACGTCGTTCTTCGGGTTCGGGATCGTCTCGGTGAAGAGCGCCTTGGTGGTCGGCCGGATCGCGCGCTGCCAGACCTCGAGCGGGGCGTCGGCAGGCAGCAGCTCGATCTCGACGCCCTGGCGCCCGAAGCTGTTGGAGAAGAGGGTGCGGGTGCCCTCGTAGAGGCTGTCGGTCGCGAGGACGTGGTCGCCGGCGACGGCGAGGCTGTTCAGCGTCGCGGCGATCGCGGCCGTCCCGCTCGAGGTCAGCAGGCCGCCGGCTCCGCCCTCGAGGTCGGCGAGGCGCCGGGCGACGGCGGCGTTCGTCGGGTTGTCGGTCCGCGAGTAGGCCGGGCCGGCGACGGTGCCGTTGAAGCGCCCCTCGCCGTCGTCGAACGAGTCGAAGACGAATCCGGCCGTCTGGTAGACGGGTGGGAGGCGCGCGCCGAACTCCGCATCGGGCCTCGTTCCCGCGTGGATCTGACGGGTGTCGAAGTCGAACTCGGAGGAGGTCATTGCGGTACCGGCTTTCGGGAGACGTGTGGCGGTGGTCTCCGAAGGCTAGCCCGGGCCGCGAGCCGGTCGACAGCCGCTCGTCACACGGGTACACAAAACGGCCGCCCAGGATGCCCGGGTCGACCGGCCGCGGCGGGTCGCCCTCGCGCCGGGCAGAGAGCAGCCCTAGTCGGCGCTGAGCTCGGGCTGCTCGCGCAGGCGCGCGTGGAAGACCTCGACGGGGCCGTCGTAGTACGCCGTCATCGCGCTGGCCGCGGCGTCGGCGTCGCGGCGCGCGGCAGCCGCGACGACCTCGAGGAGCACGGCGTCGGTCTCGCGCGCCGGCAGCAGGTGCGAGTACTGGCCGATGACCCGCTGGAGGTGCGGCCGCAGCCGGAGGAGCGCCCGGTCGAGCGGACGGTTGCTGAGGGCCGACTGGAACACGAGGAAGAAGCCGCTGGCCGCTCCGTCGAAGATGGCCTCGCGCGAGACGGCGTCGCGGTCGCCGAGCCGGGTCGCCCACACCTGCAGGGCCTCGACCTGGGCATCGGTCAGGACGGGGGTCCCGTACCGCACGGCGAACACCGACAGCGCCCGCGCGGTGTCCTGGGCGTCGAGGTACCGGCAGATGCGGATGGGGGTGACGCGCGTGAAGAGGTTGGGGACGGTCTCGACCAGTCCGAGGTCGGCCAGTCGGAGGAGGGCCGTCCGGATGGTGGCGCGCGAGAGACCGAACCGGGCTGCGAGATCCTGGTCGTGGATCCGCTCGCCGGGCGCGAGAGACCCGCGGACGATCTCGTCGGTGAGGCGGTCGAAGACGTCGTCGGTCAGGAGCCGTCGGGTCGGCTGAGCCGAGGCGGAGTACTCCCCGCCGCCGCTACTTCTCGGTACGGGCACCGTAGGTCCCTTCGAAGTGCTCGTAGCCGTTCGCCGTGGTGACGTCCTCGATGTAGCCGTGCATGGGGCCGGCGAGGAACGCGCGCATGCCCTCCTCGTACCCGTCGACGTCGTGGTCGCGGCAGCGGCGGACGAGCTCGGCGAAGTAGGCGCTGATCGGCTCCGACCGGAGGAACCCCTTGTAGCTGTTGACGCCCAGCTGCAGTACCGGGTCGAGCGTGTGGATGCTGTCGAGCAGCACTTCGTTGCTGCAGTGGCCGAGGATCGCGCCGACGAACCGGTCGATCACTGTCGGCCCGGGCGGGAAGTCGTTCGGGTCGGACGCTCGGAGCTCGTCGTTGAGGCGCTCGAGGAGCGGCAGCTCGTCGGCCGGGAACGCCAGGATGCCCCAGTGGATGCCGCGCGTCACGAGCGTCGCCCAGACGGCGGCGCTCTCGGCGTAGAGCCGCGGCGACACGTGGGCCACCTTCGTGAAGCGGTTCGGCGACATCTCGACGACGCCGAGGTCGGCGAGCCGGGTCAGGGCCTCGCGGATGGGTGCGCGACTGGTGCCGAGCCACGCGATGAGCTCGTCGTCGCGCAGACGGTCGCCCGGCTTCAGGGTGCCGTCGAGGATCGCCTGCAGGATCTGCCCGTGGATCCGCTCGCGGAGGAGCGTGCGCGGATTCGTGTCGTCGCGCATGACCGTCCCCTCATCGCCCCGAGCGCTCACCCGGGAGGGGAGGCGTGACCCGAGTATACGGAGGCGGTGCGTGAGCGGAGACGGCGCCCCTGGGCCGAGAGCGGCGTCCCTGCTTAAGAGGCACCAAAGAGAATGGGCGGGAGTCTCTTACCCGAATAAAAGAGCTCCCGCCACCGCCGGATCAGTGGCGTAGTCAAGATACTAATCAGATTACGTATCTTGAGCAACAAGACACCGGCATCCGGGCTGCGGGTTCACTGGGAACGGCGTCCCCTGTCGTCTCCGGCGTCAGGCGGGGACGGCGGCGACGCTCGCGAGGAGCAGGATCGGACGGTGGTCGGACTTGCCCTGCGGCAGCGACAAGACGCTCCCGATCTGCATCCCCATGGTGGTCGCGAAGTCGAAGTGACCACTGAAGCCGGGGCGCGCGTAGGTCGGCTCGTCGGTGATCGACAGCTCGTAGCCGGTCTTCAGGAGGTGCTTCCGGAGGCCCTGCCGGAACCACGGGTAGTTGAAGTCGCCGACCATCACGGTCGGGATGCCGCCGGCGAGCTCGCTGAGCTTCTCGTGCGCCAGGCCGATCTGCTTGCGGCGGAGCGCGTTCGTAGCGGTCAGCGGAGCGGCGTGGAAGTCGGCCACGATCAGCTCCTGGCCGGTGGTCCGGTCGCGGAGCCGCGCGGCCAGCAGCCGCTCGTGCGCGGGGGCCATGACGCGGTCGTGCATCGACTTCATCAGCGCGAAGAGGCTGGTGCCGAGGAGCTCGAACCGGTCTTTCCGGTAGTACAGCGCGAGGCCCAGCCGGTTCGTCTTCGTCGACGCCGCCAGCGTGAGGCCGTTGATCTCGTCGGGGATGTCGGTGCTGTCGCACTCCTGCAGGCACAGCACGTCCATCGTGTGAGCGGTGACGAGTTCATGCAGCTCACCGATCGCGAGGTGCTCGCGGAGGTTGTAGCTGACGATTCTCAGATCGGGTTCCATGTCGACATTGTCGCCTGTCTTGTCGGCCCGAGTGCTCAGGAACCCTCCGGAGTTCACCCGACCGTCACAGGCGGCAGACTGGTCCCGTGCAGATGTCCGTCCTGGTCGACCGTGTCCGAGCCCTCCAGCGGGGCCGTCCGGGATCCCGCGTGCTGATCGGCATCGCGGGGGAGCCCGGCTCCGGCAAGAGCACTCTCGCGGCGGCGCTCGCGGAGGCTCTCGGAGACGCCGTGGTCGCCCCGATGGACGGCTTCCACCTCTCGAACGCGGAGCTCCGACGACTCGGCCTCGCCGACCGGAAGGGCGCGCCCGAGACCTTCGACGCGTTCGGCTACCTGGCCCTGCTGGGGCGGCTGCGGGCGCAGAAGGAGGGCGAGAGCGTCTACGCGCCGGAGTACGTGCGCGACGTGGAGGAGAGCATCGGCTCCTCGATCCTGGTCGCCCCGGAGGTGCCGGTCGTGATCAGCGAGGGCAACTACCTGCTGCTGGAGGGCGAGCCCTGGTCGCGCGTCGCCGAGGCGCTCGACGAGGTCTGGTTCGTCGACACCCCGCAGGAGCAGCGCCTCGAGTGGCTGGCCGCCCGCCACGTCGCCTTCGGCAAGACCCCCGACGCCGCCCGCGCCTGGGCGACGGGCCCCGACGAGCGGAACGCCGCTCTGGTGCGGGCGTCTCGCGCCCGCGCCTCTCTCGTGGTGGGGTCGCGCTAGTCGAGCACCAGCTCGTAGCAGAGCGAGAACGGGATCGTCGAGACGTAGGGCTCGTAGATCGGGATCGGCGTGTAGCCGGAGCGCTCGTAGAGGCGGACGGCCTCCGGCTGGCGGTCGCCGGTCTGCAGGATGATCCGGTGTGCGCCGCCCGCGCGGGCAGCGGCCTCGAGCTCGGTCATGAGCCGGGCACCGATGCCGGCACCGCGGCGGGTGGCATCGACGACGACGCGCTTCATCTCCCACTCGCCGCGGAGGTCGCGGAGCGCCGCGTGTCCGACCGGCACTCCCGCGGAGTCGCTGATGAGCACGGTCACGAAGACCCTCGCCGGGTCGACGGCGAGAGCGTCGTGCAGCGCTGCCCGTTGCTCGGGCGTCTGCGCCGAGTTCTTGTCGCGGTAGCGGGCCGACATCTCGACCTCCATGCTGTCGCGCAGCAGCTCGGCGCGGGGGTCGTTCCAGTCGACGTGCTCGACGACGAGGGCGGTTGCATCAGTCACTCCCTCATTCTGCCGGACCTCAGACAGCCCGTCGGGCCAGGGCGACCAGGTAGCGGCAGGGCTCGTCCGTCTCGTTCTCGTAGGCGCACGGCACCGGCGCGCCGAGCTGCAGGCAGTCGCCCGCACCCAGTCGATGCGTCGTGTCGCCCTCGTCGAACCGGAGCGAGCCCTCGAGCACCCAGAGCTGGTGGTGCGTGAACGAGTAGGAGTCGGCGGGGTAGGCGATGCGCACCCGGGGAGGCAGCTCGACCTCGACGAGCTCGATCGGACCTCCCGCGCCAGGCGAGACGGCCCGCCGGCGGTAGCCCGTCTCGGGATCCTGCCAGACGGACTGGTCGGAGCGCCTGGCGATCCTGCCCGGTGCTCCGCGCTCCTCCGCCTGGGCGATCAGCTCGGACAGGGTCATCCCGAGGGCCCCGGTCAGCCGGCCGAGGAGTGCCGCCGTGGGTTGGACGTCGCCGCGCTCGATCTTGGCGATCATCGCCCGCGAGACGCCGGATCTCTCGGCGAGGGCGCTGACGCTCAGGTCGCGGCCGGCCCGGGCGCTCTGGAGGGCTGCGGCGAGCGAGGCGGTGAGGGCGTCCGTCATGCTGTCACTATACGACTCGAAATCGCTACTATGGTGCGATGCTGAGCCACGTCGTCCGAGACGCCACCCCCGCCGACGCCGAGCGCTGTCGCGAGATCTACGCGCCCTACGTCGAGTCGACGGCGATCACCTTCGAGGAGTCGGCGCCCGACACGGCCGAGATGGAGCGCAGGATCGCCGACGCCCAGCTCGGCCACGCCTGGCTGGTGCTCGAGGAGGCGCAGCCCGACGGCGCCGGGCGAATCCTCGGCTACGCCTACGCGGGCCCCTTCGCCAGGCGCGCCGCCTACCGCTGGGCCGCCGAGGTGAGCGTCTACCTCGAGCAGGGTTCCTCGCGCCGAGGCGGCGGCCGCGCCCTGTACGCGGCGCTGCTGCCCCGCCTCGCCGAGCGGGGCTTCCGGGTGGCCATGGCGTGCATGACCCTGCCGAACGACGCGAGCGTCGGCCTGCACGAGGCCCTCGGGTTCGAGCAGGTCGGCACCTACCCCGACATCGGCTGGAAGCTCGGGGCCTGGCACTCGGTCGGCTGGATGCAGCTCCGGCTCCCGGCCGCGGGCGATCCTGCGGGCCCGCCCTCCGAGCTCCGGTAGTCGGCGCGGGTCTCGCGGCACGCATTCCGGCCCGAGTCACGCGCTACGTCGCGTGTCTCGAGCCGGAACCCGTGCCACGACGCGACCTACCGCGGCAGCTCGGGCAGCGGCCGCCGGTCGAGCCAGGCGGTGAACAGCTCCCGCAGGGTGTCGTCGCCCGCCAGCTCGACGGTGAGCTCCACGAAGTCGGTGGTCGACACGACCCCGTGGCGGTGCCGCGTCGTCCAGGTGCGCAGGATCTCGAAGAACGCGTCGTCGCCGACCCTCGCCCGGAGTGCCGCGAGGGTGAGCGCGCCGCGCTTGTAGACGCGGTCGTCGAACATGTCGTCGGGCCCGGGGTCGCCGACCACGAGATCCTGCGGCAGCCTCGAGAGTCGGGCGTGCGCGGCGGCGGCGTGCCGGGCTGCGGACCAGCCGCCGGAGTACTCCGACCAGATCCACTCGGAGTAGCAGGCGAAGCCCTCGTTCAGCCAGATGTCGCCCCAGCTCGCGAGCCCCACGCTGTTGCCGAACCACTGGTGAGCCAGCTCGTGCGCGATCAGGCGGTCGGAGCCGGAGCGGCCGTCGGCGTGGTTCGCTCCGAAGATCGCCAGGCCCTGGGCCTCGAGCGGGATCTCGAGGTCGTCCTCGGTGACGACGACGCTGTAGCCCTCGAACGGGTAGTCGCCGAAGCGGGCCGTGAAGCACTCCATCATCTCGGGCAGGGTGCCGAAGTCGTGCCCGATGCGCGAGCGGAGGGCAGGCGGCCCGGCCAGCACCCCGGGCACGCCGGCGAGGGCCGCCGGGACCAGCTCGTACCGGCCGATCTGCACCGTGGCGAGGTAGGTCGACGTCGGCTCGGGCTGCACGTACTCCCAGGTCGTGCGGCCGGAGCGGGTCGCGCGCCGGGCGAGGCTCCCGTTGCAGACGACCGCGTAGGGCTGCTCGGTGCTGACCCGGATGCGGTAGGTCGCCTTGTCGGCGGGGTCGTCGTTGCAGGGGAACCAGGTCGGCGCGCCGCTCGGCTGCGCGGCCACGATCACGCCGTCGGTGAGCTCCTCCCAGCCGACGGTGCCCCAGGGGCTGTTCCGGGGCGCAGGATCACCGGAGTAGTCGATCACGACGACGAACTCCTGGCCCGCCTCGACCGGTCGGGCCGGCGTGACGACCGCCTTCGCGGCCGACTGCGTGAAGCGGGCGGCCTTGGTGCCGTCGACCCGCACCTTCGACACGCGGAGCCGGGTCAGGTCGAACGAGATGCGGGACAGGTCGGCCGTCGCCACGGCGCGGATCGTCGCCTGGCCGTCGAGGCGGTTGGTGGCGACGCGGTACGCGAGGTCGAGGTCGTACGAGAGCGTGCGGTAGCCGGCGTTCCCACTGTCGGGGAGGTAGCTCCGCCGTCGCCCCGGGGCGGCGGCCATCACGCGTTCGCGGTGGCGTGGTAGTCGGCGAAGCGCACCTCGCGCCACGGGCCGATCGGGTTGCCCGACCAGCGGCTGCCCACCGGGACGCCCTCGCCGCGCATCACGAGCGACGCCGGGCCGACGGTCGCATGCGACCCGATCGTCGCCGCCGGGAGGACGACGCTGTGGGGACCCAGGGTCGAGCCGGGATCGAGGGTGACGGTGTCCATGCTCATGATTCGATCATGAAAGAGGTGCGTCTGCACGACGCAGCCCCGATTGACGGTCGACCCGTCGCCGAGAGTGACGAGATCCGCTTCGGGCAGCCAGTAGCTGTCGGTCCAGACGCCCCGGCCGATCGTGGCGCCGAGCGACCGCAGCCACCAGACGAGTGCGGGGGTTCCGGAGGCGGCCTGCGCGAACCAGGGCGCCGCGCAGAGCTCGATGAACACGTCGGCGACCTCGCTCCGCCAGACGAAGCTCGACCAGAGCGGCTTCTCCGAGACCCGGATCCTGCCGATCAGCGCCCACTTCGCCGCGGTCGACACCGCGGCGGCGACAGCGCCCACCGCCAGCATGACCGCGCCGGAGACCAGGATCGTCCAGCCGACGCCGATCGCCGACGTCAGCGCGAGAAGGGCGAAGACGAGCCCCAGACCGATCAGGCAGGTGACGACGACCGGCACGAAGCGGCCGAGCTCCCACAGGATGCGGGCGGCCCGGATGCCTACGGGCGGGCTGAACGTCCTGGCCGCGTCGGTGACGGCCACGGTCCGCCGCAGCCGGACCGCGGGCGAGCCGAGCCACGACGACCCGGCCTTCGACTTCCGCGGGGCCGCCGACAGGACCGCGACGAGGCCGTCGCGCGGCACGGAGTGCCCGGGGCCCGTCATGCCCGAGTTGCCGAGGAACGCGCGCTCGCCGATCTCGGCGCGCGCCACCCGGAGGTACCCGCCGCCGAGCTCGTACGAGGCCACGAGCGTGTCGTCGGCGAGGAACGCGCCGTCGCGGATCGTCGTCATCGCGGGCAGCAGCAGCACCGTCGAGGCCTCGACGTCGCGGCCCACGCGGGCCCCGAGCAGCCGGAGCCAGACCGGCGTGAACAGGCTCGAGTAGAGCGGGAAGAGGAAGGTGCGCGCCAGGTCGAGCAGTCGCTCCGTGCTCCAGACCTGCCAGCCGATCCGCGACCGCACCGGCACGGTCCCCTCGGTGACACCGAGCGCGAGCAGCCGGACGAGCGCGATCACCAGGATCGACGCGGTGAAGCCGGCGAGGAGCACGCCCGGCACGAGGAGCGCCAGCGCGAGCCAGAACGCCTCGCCGAGCGTCGCGGCTCCCGCCACGCCGGTCGCGACCACCGCTCCTCCCGCGGCGAGCGAGGCGACCGGCAGCAGCGAGAGCACGACCGACGACAGGCCGTAGGCGACCAGCCACCGGCGGGAGCGGCCGGGCCGCTCGGCGGGCCACCAGGTGCGGTTCCTGCCGACGCGGGCCGCGGGCGATCCTGCCCACTCCTGCCCCGACCGGACGCGGCCGAAGACGGCCGACCCCGGGGCGACCGACGCGTTCTTGCCGATGCGCGTGCCCGGGAGCAGCGTCGACCGCATGCCGACCGTCGATCCTGCGCCGATTCGGATAGCGCCGATCCGCACCACGTCGCCGTCGATCCAGTACCCGGACAGGTCGACCTCCGGCTCGATGGAGGCGCCGCGGCCGATGCGGAGCATGCCGGTCACCGGGGGCAGCGCGTGGAGGTCGACGTCGGGCCCGATCCTGGCCCCGAGGGCTCGGGCGTAGTAGCTGATCCAGGGGGCGCCGGCGAGGCCCGTCGCGCCGATCTGGTGGGCGATCTGCTCGGCGAGCCACAGGCGCAGGTGCACGCCGCCGCCGCGCGGGTGGTCGCCGGCCCGGACCCCGGAGAGGAGGAGGCGCGCGGCGACGACCGAGATCGCCATCCGCCCGAACGGCGTCACGAAGACGAGCAGCAGGACGACCAGGAGCCAGGGCGCTGCGGTGGGAAGCACCCGGAACTCCGGCGACGCCGCGTGCAGGATGCTGGAGGCCGTGAGCGCGTACGTCACCCAGCGCGCACCGCTCAGGATGTGGAGGGGGAGGCCGAGCAGGGTCTGGAGCCACTGCATCCGGAGCGGGGTGGGCCGGCTGCGGTGGTAGTCGTCGCTCGGGGCCTCCCGGGAGCCGACGCGGACCGCGAGGGCGTCGGCCATCGAGCCGAACCGGGGGTGCGCGTAGATCTCGGCGACCGTGAACTCGGGATCGCGCTGCCGGATGCGGGCGACCAGCTGGGCCGCGGCGAGCGATCCGCCGCCCAGGTCGAAGAAGTTCGCGGTCGCGTCGTCGACGGGGAGCCCGAGGACCGCCTGCCAGTCGGCGGCGAGGAGCAGCTCGTCGGGCGTCATGCCGCCGTCGGCCGTGTCGACCGAGGTCTGAGGGAGCGGCCAGGGGAGTGCGTCGCGGTCGATCTTCCCGGAGGTCTTCGTCGGCAGGTCGCCCTCGACGAGCGCCAGCAGCGGCACGAGGGCGGCGGGGAGCTCCTCGCGGAGCCGGCCGAGCGCTTCGGTGCGATCGAAGTCGACCGGATCCTGCACGGCCAGGTAGCCGACCAGGATCTGATTGCCCGCGTCGGTCTTCCGGACGGCGGCGGCGGCCCCGCCCACGCCGTCCAGCCCGAGGAGCGCCGCCTCGATCTCGCCCAGCTCGATGCGCCGGCCGCCGACCTTCACCTGGTCGTCGGCTCGGCCCTGGAAGACCAGCCCGTCGCGCTCGAACCGCACCAGGTCGCCGGAGCGGTAGGCGCGCTCCCAGCCGAGCCCCTCGTGGGGCGCGTACTTCTCGGCGTCCTTCGCCGGGTCGAGGTAGCGGGCCAGCCCGACGCCGCCGATGATCAGCTCGCCCACCTCGCCGTCGGCGACCGGGTGGCCGTCGGCGTCGACCACCGCGGCGTCCCAGCCGTCGAGGGGGAGCCCGATGCGCACCGGCTCGCCCGCGAAGACGCGGGCTCCGGTGGTGACGACGGTGGCCTCGGTCGGGCCGTAGGTGTTCCAGACCTCGCGCGACGAGGTGGCGACGCGGTCGACGATCTCGGGCGGCAGCGACTCGCCGCCGAAGATGAGGAGCCGGACGCTGTCGAGCGCCTCGGCGGGCCAGAGCCCCGCGAGCGTCGGGACCGTCGAGACGACGGTGATGCCGTGCAGCACCAGCCACGGCCCGAGGTCGGCACCGCTCCGGACGAGCGAGCGGGGCGCCGGCACCAGGCAGGCGCCGCTCCGCCAGGCGAGCCACATCTCCTCGCAGGACGCGTCGAACGCGACGCTGAGGCCCGCCAGGACGCGGTCGCCGGGGCCGAGCGGGCCCGAGACGTCGGCGTCGTCCGCCTCGGCATCGGCGAGGAACAGCCGGGCCTCGGCATCCGCGAAGGCGGCAGCCGACCGGTGGCTCGCGGCGACGCCCTTGGGCGTGCCGGTCGACCCCGACGTGAAGATGATCCAGGCGTCGTCGTCCGGCTGCGCGATGGACGGCAGGATCACGGCCGAGCCGATCGGGCCCGGGGCCGCACCCGCGAGGAGCGCGACCGCCTCCTCGCCGCGTCGCAGGATCCCGCCCGCGCCGACCACGCCCACGACCCCCGCCTCGCCGAAGACGAGGGCTGCCCGCTCCTCCGGGTCGTCGGCGTCGACCGGCACGTAGGCGGCGCCCGCGGCGAGGACCCCGAGGATCACCACGTAGAGCGACCGGTCGCCGGACGGCATCCGCACCCCGACCCGGTCGCCCCGGCCGACGCCCGCCGCGGCGAGGGCCAGCGCGACCTGCCTGACCCGCATCGCCAGCTCCCGGTAGCTCAGGGCTCCGCGCTCGTCCTCGAGGGCCGACGCCTCCGGGTGGAGGGCGACGGTGGCGTTCAGCACGTCGACCAGCGTCCGCGCCTCCGGCGTGCGGGCCGACCCGCGGAGGAGTCCTCGCTCGGGCAGGATCGGCGTCTCGGGAAGCGTGCTCATCGGGCCCGTACCTTAGCGGGTCGACCGGTCGCGCCGGTGAACTGTGTCATCCCGTGGCGACGGCTCGCCGACCGCGGACGCGGCGGCTACTTCTGCCAGGTCTGAGGGGTGTCGTAGGTGACCTTCACCCCGGCGATCCTCCAGGACGACTCCCGCTGGACGACCGAGTAGACGAGCGTTCCCTTCACCGGAAAGGAGTTCTCGCCCGTGCCGTCGTAGAGCGCGGGGACGGTCTTCCTCTCGCGGGTTGCCGCGCTGTCGGTCGGGTCGCGCGCCTCGACGTAGGCCCTGGCAGCCTCGTCCGAGACGCGGTAGTCGGCCTCGGCGGTGACGAAGAAGGCGATGGCGGGGCCGGGACCGCCGTCGGTGAACGGGTACACCCTCGTCACGTCGACGGTCTCTCTGGTCATCCGCGGTCCGCCGTCGCGGATCAGGCGCGGGACGATGTTCGTCCCGGCCGCGTTCCAGGTGATCGCGTTCGTCCCGTCGGTGCCCGCGTCGAGCAGCGCCGAGCCGCCGGGGGCGACGGAGTCCTCCTCCGCCCGCGCGCTCCAGGCGGGGTAGTTCCGGGCGACGTCGAGCGCCGGAGAGTCGAGCGTCTCGGAGGCGATGAACCCGGTGACCCATCTCTGAGCCGAGGCGAGTCGCGCCGCGTCGAACAGGCCCTTCTCGGAGTCCGGGTCGACCAGGGCCGGATCGAAGGCGGCGGCCTTCGCCTGCGGCGAGAGGCCCACGTGGGCGTACGTGCCGAGGGTGTCGGTGACGCTCGACACGGCGACGGCGTCTCCGAGCATCCTGCCGGCCGTGATCGGGCCGGGGGCGCCGGGGGCAGGAGGGGTGCTGGTCGCCGGCGGCGTCGTCTCCGCGCCCGGCGTGACCGCACCCGTCGTCTCCGCGCCGGTCGACGGCCGGGTCGAGGAGCAGCCGGTGACCGCCAGGAGCGAGACGGCCAGGCAGCTGAGGGCGACGGCTCGGAGCGCCGACGAGGGCGTCCCGGACGAGTGGTCGAGCATGGCTGCCCCCCTGGCTGTCGAAGTGTCCTCGCAGCGTACCCGCCGTCGCCGGTCGGTCGAGGGCGCAGGTCCACCCGGAGGACTACGGCGTCCGATCCCGAGACGGACGAGCCGGGCGGCCCCGGCGACCTAGCCTGCTCGGGTGACCCCACTCGACACCTCCGCAGCCCGGCGACCCGCCCTCGCCCGAGCTCTGCCCTCGGGCCTCGCAGCCGCCGCCGTCGTGGTGCTCGGCGCCCTCCTCGTGGGCGGCCTCACGAGCCTCGGCCAGCAGTACCTCCCCTCCTGGCTCACCTCGCTCGCGAACTCCTCGGGCGGCTGGAGCCTGTTCGCCTTCCTGCTCGTCTGGCTGGTCCGGGCCCGGCCGGCCCTCGCGGCCGTGCTCGGCGCTCTCGCCTTCGTGGCGATGGTCGAGGCCTACGGGCTCGTCAGCGGCTGGCGCGGCTACTTCTACGCGGCACCGTTCTCGTCGCGCTGGACCCTCATCGGCCTCTTCGCTGGCCCGGTGATCGGCGTCGCCGCGAGCCTCGCGCGATCGCCCCGGCACGCGAGGCGGATCGGGGGAGTCGCGATCCTGAGCACCGTCCTCGTCGCGGAGGGCGCGTACGGGCTGGTGACGCTGCTCGGATCGACCAGCCCCGTCTACTGGACCCTCGAGGTCGTGGCCGGCGCGGCGTTCCTCGCGGCGGCGATCGTCCGGCGGCGCGCCTGACCTGAAACGTTCACCCGCACCGGGCATCCTGCCCTCATGCCCCTGATCGACAACGGCGTCTACGTCGCCGGAACACGCATCGAGAATCCCCGGAGTCTCGACGAGACCTACCGCCTGATGCACGACAACGACGGCATGGGCTGGATCGGCCTGTACCGCCCCAGCCCCGACGAGATCCGCTCCGTCGCGCACGAGTTCGAGCTGCACCCCCTCGCGATCGAGGACGCCCTGCTCGGCCACCAGCGGGCCAAGCTCGAGCGGTACGACGAGATCCTGTTCGCCGTCCTGCGGCCGGCCCGCTACGTCGACGCGGAGGAGGTCGTCGAGTTCGGCGAGCTGCACATCTTCCTGGGGCCGGAGTTCGTCGTCACGATCCGGCACGCCGAGTCGCCCGACCTGATGAAGGTCCGGCAGCGCATGGAGGCGGCGCCCGAGCTCCTCGCCCAGGGGCCGGAGGCCGTGCTCTACGCGATCCTCGACCAGGTCGTCGACGAGTACGAGCCGGTCATCGCCGGCCTCGAGAACGACATCGACGAGATCGAGAACGACCTCTTCTCGGAGGAGAGCACCGGCCTCTCGGAGCGCATCTACAACCTCTCGCGCGAGGTCATCAACTTCCAGCGGGCGGTCGTGCCGCTGGTCAAGATGCTCGACGGCCTGCAGAAGGGCTCCGAGAAGTACGGCGTCGACCTGGAGCTCCAGCGCAGCCTCCGCGACGTGCTCGACCACACGCTGCTGATCGTCGAGCGGGTCGCCTCGTTCCGCGCGATCCTCGACAACGCGCTCACCGTGCACGCGACGATCGTCACGCGCCGGCAGACCGACCAGAGCATCCAGCAGAACGAGGAGGTCAAGAAGATCTCGTCGTGGGCGGCCATCCTCTTCACGCCCACCCTCATCGCGTCGATCTACGGCATGAACTTCACCCACATGCCCGAGCTGAAGTGGGAGTTCGGCTACCCGTTCGCGATCCTGCTCATGATCGCGGCGGGCTTCGGGCTGTACTGGGTGTTCCGCAAGCGCCGCTGGCTGTAGCGGCGCGGCCCGACGAACGGCAGAGGGCAGGATCGTGGGGCGCGCGCCCCGCGATCCTGCCCTCCCGTCCGACTAGGCCGTGGGGCTTCCGGGGTTGCCGCTGGCGACGATCGCGCCGTTGACGCCCGCCGGGAAGAACCCGCCGCGGTCGATCTGGTTGGGGTTGAGGTAGACGACGTTCAGCACGCGCTCGGCGGTGCGGCCGTAGGCGATGCTGTTCGCGTCGGTGGGGACGAGGCTGATCACGTTGTTGACCACCACGCCCTGGTCGTCGTCGGTCTTGCCGTCGAGGCTGTCGCGAGCGGCCGAGATCGCATCCGCCTGGTGGTAGAGGCCCATGCTCAGGATGCGGTCCCTGATGATGCCGGCGTGGTACGCCTCGACCGCGAGGATGCCCGCGGCCGCCCCGAGGTAGGTCTTGTTGGTGATGAGCGGGGCGGCGCCCTTGTAGGCGGTCACCCCGACGTCCTCGAAGATGAAGGCGCCGAGCAGGAAGTTCTCCTCGCTCGCGAACGGGTCGAACGACTGGCCCGGCTTGATGAGCCCGGCCGCGACGGCCGCCGCGTTGAAGCTCGACTTGAGGTCGATCGCCGGGCGCGACACCTTCGCGCCGCCGAGGGCTGCGCGCAGGAAGGCGACGTGCGCCTTCTCGTCGGCCGCGATCTCGGTGGCGATCGACTTGATCGCGCCCGTCTTGAACGGAACCTTGTGTCCGCCGACGACGCCGCCCTGCGGGTCGATGCCGTCGATCATGCTCGAGGGGAGCCCGGTGCCGGTGACGGCGCGGAGGTAGAACTCGGCCTCGAGGTACTCGAGGTTGAGCGCGAAGTTGAGGATCGCCGAGTCGGTGACCTCTCCTTCGTAGGCAGCGGTCTTGGCCGTCGACGCCATGGCCGGTGCTCCGGAGGCGAGGACGGCGGCGCCGACTCCCACTCCGGTGACTCCGGCTGCGGCGAGGAAGCGGCGGCGGTCGAGCGGGTTCTCGGCACTGCGGCCGATGGCCTTGGTGATGAAGCGCTTGTCGAACAAGGGTGTTCCCTTCTGGGCACTGCACAGCAGACGACACGGTGGGTGATCGCTGTCGCTCCCAGATGACGACAGCCCGTGCCGAGGGGTCGGGTGGCCCCTCTTGAGGGGTCAAGCTAGTCCTGATCTCCGGCCGACGCGAGACTCCGGCGCAAATCGGCCCTAGATTGCAGCTGTGACTTTCCCTAGAACGCGAGTCCGCTCGCTCGGCGTCGTCGTCGTCGCCACCGTCCTCCTCTCCGGCGCCTCGCTCCTCGGAGCGTCAGCGGCCAGCGCCGATGTGGCACTCCCCTTCACGATCACGAGCCCGACGCCGAACCAGACGGTCCAGACCGGCGCCGTGGACATCACGGGGACGGGAGCCTCGGGCGACCGCGTGACCATCGAGATCCCCGGCGTCCAGACGACGCCCGCGGAGCCGTCGGCGACCGTGCAGCCCGACGGGACCTGGGACGTGCCGCTCAGCGTTGGCACGGATGCGGTCGGGTTCCACCAGATCGTCGCGTCGGGGACCCTCGACTCGGCCGGGATCTACGTCACCTTCGAGCAGCCGGCATCACCCGCGCTGGCCGTGACCTCGCCCACGAGCGGCAGCACCGTGCCCTCCCGCGAGGTGACCTTCCGAGGAACCGCACCTGCGGGCTCTATCGTGTCCGCGGACTCGGCAGGGCTCGGCACCTATCAGCCGGACGTCGTGGTGGGCGACTCGGGCGCGTGGTCGTTCACGATCCGATTCTCTGTCGAGAGCCTGAACGCCCTGCTCTCGAGGGCGTCGGTGACCTTCGGCGGCCAGGATCCGTCCGGCGCACCCTTCGTCCCGCGGACGGTGAGCGATCTCGCCCTCCCGGCTCCGTCCGCGACGCCGGTCGTCGTGAGCCCCGCGGCGGGAACGACGATTCCATCGACCACCGTCACCGTCTCCGGGACGGCGACGGGTGGCCCGGCAGTGTCGGTGTTCTTCTCGCCGGTCGACGCCGCTGCCCGGACGGCCGCCAACACGCTGCCCGAAGGACGCTTCGAATCGACGGGCGTGCTCGACGCGGACGGGAACTGGACGGCGACCACGACTCTGGCTCCGGGGACCTGGGCGGCGGTCGCCACCCTGATCGCCGACGACGACGTGCACTCTTCGGCGGGATTCCCGCTGTCGCTCCCGAGCGCCCCGCGGCAGTTCGTGCTGACCGCCGCTCCGGCGTCGGCACCCGCGCCTGCTCCCGCGCCGAGCCCCGGACCGACATCGGCCTCCGGGCCCGCCCCGATCGTCCCGACGACGCCGGCCGGCGATCCCACCGGCATGGGTGTCGCCGCGGCCGGTGAGCTCGCCTTCACGGGTTCCTCGCCCGCGGCACCGCTCCTGGGCGCCGCGCTCCTGCTCGGAGCCGGGCTCGCCCTCGTGATCCTGCGTCGGCGGCGCCGCCTCGGCTAGTCGAACGCAGCCCAGAAGCGCCCGCCCTCAGCGACACCGCCGCCGGCGTGGAGGCGCGCGGCCTGCGACGACGGCTTCCGGGCCGCCTGCCCGGCGATCGCGGTGTCGAACGCCTCGCTGAAGCCGAGCCGGGGGAGGAGTCGCGTGACGTCGCGGACGAAGCCCCGGTCGAGGTCGTCGGCTCCGGCGCCGCGCACGTCGAGAGTCGTCGCGACCTCGAGGAGGTGGCCCTCGGGATCCTGCGCAGGATCGACGCTCGGCAGCATGTGCCGGACGATCACCTCCCGCACGCGCTCGCTCCGCTCTGGCGGCCAGCCGGCACCGGCGGCGAAGACCCGCCCGACCGCGCCGCCGGCCTCCTCGAAGGGCTCGGTGTGCGAGTCGAAGACGGGTGTCACACCGAGGTCGTGCAGCATCGCCGCGACGTAGAGCAGCTCGGCGTCGAAGCGGAGTCCTCTGGCCAGAGCGATCGCGCCGGCCCACGCCCACGACCGGAGGCAGTGGTTGACGAGCGCCGGGTCGGCAGCGGCCCGGAGCACCTCGAGGGCAGCCGCAGCGGTTTGCGTGGGGGGACGGATGAGTGCGTCGAGATCGTTCACGTTCACACCGTATTCACCTCGCGCGCACGATTTCGTCGTTCGACGGCCGAAGTCGGCCATTCGGGCGCCGCAGCGCGCAAAAACTGCGCGTCGCGCAAAAAGGAGGACTTGACGTCACTCGTTCGGGGGTGGTCCGATACACGAACCCGCCATTCATAGCGGATTCCCACTCAGCCCTTATCGGAGGCATACGTGCGTGGTTCCTCGTCCCGCTCTCGTCCCATAATCGTCGCCGCGGTCGCGGCAGCGTCGCTCGCCGGTCTCACCGGCCTCGCCGCTCCGGCCAACGCGGCCCCGACCAACCACGTGTTACCCAACAGCTCGCCGCGATGGCTCGGCCACGCGAAGAAGGTCGCCGAGACCCCGAGCGCCTCGAAGGTCAGCTTCGGCGTCCTGCTCAACCTCCGGAACTCCGCCGCGGCGCAGGCCCAGGTGCAGGCCGTGTCCGACCCGTCCAGCGCCTCGTACGGCAAGTTCCTGACGAACAAGCAGTTCAACGCCACCTACGCGCCCGCCGCCTCCGACGTCAAGGCCGTCCAGGGCTGGCTCCGCACGCAGGGCTTCACCGTCGGCGAGACCCTCCCGAGCGGCATGTACGTCAAGGCGTCCGGCACGACGGCGCAGGTCGAGAAGACGTTCAACACCCAGCTGGCGAAGTTCTCGTACCAGGGCAAGACGGTGCAGACGAACACGACCAACCTCTCGCTCCCGAGCGGCACGTCGGCTCAGATCGTCGGCTCGGTCAGCGGCGTCGTCGGCCTCGACCAGGCCACCGCGCTCAAGAAGCCCGCCGACACGGAGCCCGGCCCCGGCCCCGGCTCGCGCACCGGCGTCCAGCCCTGCTCGGCCTACTACGGCCAGAAGACCGCCACCGACAAGCCCGCGGTCAACGGCAAGAAGCAGCCCTACGCGGTCTGCGGCTACGGTCCCCAGCAGCTGCAGGGCGCCTACGGCGTCTCGTCGCAGCTCAAGAAGGGCATCGACGGCAAGGGCGTGACGGTCGTCATCACCGACGCGTACGCGTCGCCGACGATCCTGCAGGACGCCCAGAAGTACAACAAGGTCCACGGTCAGCCGCTGTTCAAGAAGAACCAGTTCTCGCAGATCACCCCGTCCTCGAGCGGCTACTCCAACGCCGACCTCTGTGACGCGTCGGGCTGGTACGGCGAGGAGACCCTCGACGTCGAAGCCGTGCACGCCATGGCTCCGGGCGCGAAGATCAAGTACGTGGGCGGCGTCGACTGCGTCACCGGTCTCGACGA
Source organism: Frondihabitans peucedani (assembly GCF_039537585.1). Lineage (NCBI taxonomy): Bacteria > Bacillati > Actinomycetota > Actinomycetes > Micrococcales > Microbacteriaceae > Frondihabitans > Frondihabitans peucedani. Next base: position 1,347,152 of record NZ_BAABAU010000001.1, on the reverse strand, counting down.
GGCCTGGGCTGCATCGATCGACAACCACTATGGCGACATCATCACCAACTCGTGGTCGGACGGAGTCGACGACCTCGCCGACCTCGGCCAGTCGTACATCGACTTCTACCAGCAGTACTCGACCGAGGCTGCGCTGACCGGCATCACCATCAACTTCTCCACCGGTGACAACGGCGACGCGACCAAGGGCGGCACCGACCTCGCAGCCAAGACGCTCGGCTTCCCCGCCGACCTCCCCCTGGTGACCGGCGTCGGCGGCACCAGCGTCCAGATCGGCAAGTCGAACAACTGGCTCGGCGAGTACGGATGGCAGAACGCCTACTCGCAGCTCTCGGGCAACACGTGGTCGCCGCTCCCCGGCGTCTACAGCTCGGGCGGCACCGGCGGCACCAGCCAGCTGTTCGCTCAGCCCTGGTACCAGCGCGGCATCGTCCCGGACTCGATCTCGAAGGCCTACGGCACGACGGACCCGATGCGCACCCTGCCTGACATCTCCATGGCGGGCGACCCGAACACCGGCATGGTGGTCGGACAGACGCAGGAGTTCCCCGACGGCACCTACTGGGACCAGTACCGCATCGGCGGCACCAGCCTCTCGTCGCCCCTGATGGCCGGTGTCCTCGCCGTCGCCGAGCAGGCAGCGCACAAGAAGTTCGGCTTCGCCAACCCGCTGTACTACAAGCTCAACCAGACCAAGGCCCTGCACGACATCGTCGCTCCGACGGCAGCCAACCAGCCCTACCAGGTCCGGACCGACTTCGTGAACTCGCTCGACTCGAGCGAGGGCCTGAAGTTCCAGCTGCAGACGATCGACACGCAGTCGTCGACCATCCACTCCAAGAGGGGCTACGACGACGAGACCGGCGTCGGCACCCCGAACGGAGCAGCGTTCTTCACCGCTCTGGTGAAGGGCAAGTAGCCTCCCGCACGACGACGGCGCGGCGCATCCTCCGGGGTGCGCCGCGCTTCGTCGTGCGGTGGGAGCAGCCGTAGGCTTGGACGATGCTCACCCGCCGCGACGCTGCCCTCCGCCTCGACATCCCGCTCGAGATGGCGACGAGGCACGGGCTCCCCTCGCGCCTCAGCGAGGCCGAGATCCGGGCGATCGAGCAGGATCCGCCCGCGTGGCTGGTCCAGTCGCGAGCGAACCGGACCGGCAGGAAGCCGGTCTGGGTGCACCTCGAGTGCGTCGTCTGCGGGTTCGCCGAGGACGCCAGGCCGAAGAAGTGGTGGCCCGAGTGGACCTACCTGTCGTGCGACTACCACGCGCCCGACCAGGTGCCGGATCCCGAGGCGGGACTCGCACGCCACGAGGTCGACGGCATCGGGAGCCGCTTCATCGCGCTGGTCGATCAGCGGCCGTAGGCGGTCGGCCGGGCGCCGTCGGGCCTCGGGCTAGTCGCTCTTCGGAGCCTTCTCCTCGGCCGCCTTGCGCTTCGCGATGGCGTCGCGCTCGTGCACGAGCGACTCGATGGTCGCCGTGTCGAGGAAGTCGATGAACGGGTTCGTCTGACCCGTCTTGGCTTCGACGATGTTCGCGTAGGCCGCGGCCGCGACGCGGAGCTCGGCGGCAGCGCGCCCCGCCTTCTTGAGCGGCACGGGCTTCAGCCCGACGATCTGCGCGTGCTTCTCGAGAGCCTTCGTGAGGTCTTTCAGGGCGGTATCGATCTTCTTCGTCACGTGCTCATTGTGGCCTGGATCCGGGCGTGCGCAAACCCGGCGGCCGGGGCCCTCCGAGTGGACTCCGATGCCGCGATTCCCGGCTCGGTGAAACGGTGTTCCGGCGTTCACGCGGGCGTGTCCCGGCGTTCACGGGTGGGGCCTAGCGTGCCCTCTGTGATGCAGGATCCGCCCGCCCCGACACCCCTCGGCGAGGGCGTCCCGGCGCGGCTCGGCGACCTCGACACCACCCCGGTCCGGGAGCGGCTCCGAGCCACGCGACCGGCCCTCACGCCGGCGGAGCGACGGGTCGCCGACGCGATCCTGCTCGACCCGCGTGCCGTCGTGCACCTCACCGTGACGGAGCTCGCAGATCTCGCCGGGACGTCGCCTGCCAGCGTCGTGCGTCTCGCCGGCCGCATCGGCCTCCGCGGCTACCTCGACCTCAAGATCCGCCTCGCCTCCGAGTCGCGGCCCCGCGGCGACGGCTCGGACGGCCCTGCGCCAGCCGGCGTCGAGAGCCGGGCCGACCACGAGCTCGGGGGACTCTCCGGGGCGCTCCTGCTGCAGGACACCGCCCGGGCGATCGGGGAGGCGGCCGCGAGCCTCGACGGTCCGGCGTTCGACGCGCTGGTCGAGACGGTGGCGAGGGCGCGCAGGATCGTCGTCACCGGCGTCGGACTGTCGGCACCGCACGCCCTCGGGGTGACGGCCGCCCTGGTCGCTGCGGGTGTCGACGCGCAGTGCGCTCCGGACGTCCGCCTCCAGTGCCTCCTCGCCGGACGCTCGACGGCGGAGGACGTCGTCCTGGCGGTCAGCCACTCGGGGGAGTCGCTCGAGACCCTGGCTGTCGTCCGAGCCGGTCAGGCCTCCGGCGCTTCGATCGCGGCCGTCACCGGCTTCGCGCGCTCGACGCTCGCGCGGCAGGCCGACGTCGCCCTCGTGGTCGGGGCGTCCGGATCGGCGCATCGCGACGCCGCATCGGCGTCCGCCGTGGTGCAGGTCGCGGTCCTCGACGCGCTCGTGGCCGCTGTCGAGCGACGGCGGGCCCGGCCGCTAGCGTGAGGGCATGACCGGTGTCCGTGATCCTGCGCCGCTGATCGGCGCGAGCTGGGCCCAGGCGACCCGGCGCTTCTGGACCGGGGCGTTCTCGTTCGGCGGTCGGGCGAGCCGCAGCGAGTTCTGGTGGCAGCGCCTCACCGACCTCGTCGTGGTCGCGCTGGCGACCGTCGTCGTCCCTCAGCTGACCGGCCCGAGCAGTGCTCCCGCGAGCGACCCGTTCACGGCGTATCACGACGCGCCCGGGTTCCTCGGGATCGGCCAGACCATCGTCGGACTCGACTTCGGGGGCGGCCCCGGCGGGTCGCTGAGGTGGTTCTCCGGCGGCCCGCCCGAGCAGTGGGTGCTCTTCGTGTGGTGCGTGGCGACCGTCGTCCCGAACGTCGCACTCGGCTTCCGACGGCTCCGCGACCGCGGCGGCCCGCCGTGGGCGGCTCTCCTCGGCGGGCTGCCGCTGATCGATCTGGCGCTGCTGATCGCTGCCCTCGGCCGGAGCGTGCCCGACGCGGAGGTGTCGCCGCTCGACGGCCGAGGCGACCCGGGTGTGGCGCGACACCGCTCGCGGGCCGGCTCCGTCAGACACGGCGCCGGCTCCGGCTCCTAGAACGGAGCGACGCCCGAGCGGTCGATGAAGGTGCCGGTGGGGCCGTCCGGGCCGCGGAGGGCCAGCTCGACGACGGCGTCGGTGCCCTCGGTCACCGTCTGGTGGCCGGAGTTGCCGTTGAGGTCGGTGGCCGTGTAGCCGGGGTCGGCGGCATTGATCCGCATCTCCGGAAGCGCCCGCGAGTACTGCACGGTCAGCATCGTCACGGCCGACTTCGACGAGTTGTAGAGGGGCGAGACCACGGACGCCTCGACCCGCGACGTGTCGTGCACGGCGGTGAAGGAGCCGAGGCCGCTCGTCACGTTCACCACCGTCGGGTTCTCGGACCGCCGGAGGAGCGGGACGAAGGCGTGCATGGTGCGGACGATGCTCGCCACGTTGGTCGAGTACACCTCGAGGGCGTCCGCGCCGGTCAGGTCGGCGGCGTCGCGGTGGGGGCCGGTGATCCCGGCGTTGTTGATCAGGACGTCGAGGCCGCCCTCGGCGGCGACAATGGCGGCGGCGGCCTGCACCGACGCGTCGTCGGTCACGTCGAGCTGGACGAAGCGGGCGCCGAGCGCGTCGGCTGCGGCGCGGCCGCGGCTCTCGTCGCGGGCGGCGACCCACACGGTGTGCCCGGCCTCGAGGAGGCGGCGGGCGGTTTCGTAGCCGAGGCCCTTGTTGGCCCCGGTGATGAGTGTCGTTGTCATGACTCGATCCTGCGCTCCCCGCCTGAGGCCCGGAAGGCTCCGCCGCTCCCTAGGACCACGGGTACCAGGCGCAACCCCCGGCCAGCCCGGAGAATGGTCGCATGACGTCACGCGAGCACGGCGACCTCGGTTCGCTCCTGAAGATGTGGCGCGCGACGGTGTCGCCGATCGACGTCGGTCTGCCGTCCGGCTCGTCGCGCAAGACGCCCGGCCTCCGCCGCGAGGACCTCGCCCAGCTGGCCGGACTGTCGGTCGACTACGTGATCCGCCTCGAGCAGGGCCGCGCCCGGAATCCCTCCGACCAGGTCGCCGCGTCGATCGCCCGCGCCCTGCAGCTCGGCGACGCCGAGCGCGACCACCTGTTCCGCGTCGCGGGGCTCCTGCCGCCGTCGCCCGAGGTCGTCCCGACCCACATCCCGCCGGGCGTGCAGCGGCTCCTCACGCGCCTCTCCGAGTCTCCGATCGCCGTGTTCAGCGCGTCCTGGGACCTCCTCGCCTGGAGCCCGCTCTGGGCGATCCTGCTCGGAGACCCCAGCGGCCGCACGCCCCTCGAGCGGAACGTCGTCGCCGGCACCTTCGGCATCGGCCACCCCGCCTACGGCGAGGGCACCCGGGTGCGGCACGACGACGGCGGCGACCACTTCAAGCGGTCGCTCGTCAGCGATCTGCGGCTGGTCCAGGGCCGGTACCCGCAGGATCCGCGCCTCCGCTCCCTCGTCGACGACCTCCTGGCGCAGAGCCCCGAGTTCGCCGACCTCTGGGCCGTCGGCTGCGTCGGCGAGCACCAGTCCGAGCGGAAGACCGTCCTCAACAGCGTCGTCGGCGACATCGAGATCGACTGCGACGTGTTCACCGTCGCCGGTGCCGACCTCAGGATCGTCGCCTACACCGTGCCCGCGGGGTCGCCCGAGGCCGAGAAGCTGGAGTTCCTGCGCGCTTCTGCCGGCGTGGCCGCCGGCGCCGGGTCGCTGTCTGCGTAGCAGGTGCGGGCTGCGCTCAGGCTCGTGCTCCTGCTCCTGGCCCCTCGTCGTGTGCGAGTGAGTCCTGGCTCCTCGTCCTGTGCCCTCGTCCTGTGCCCTTGACGCATATGGACGGAGATTCTCGCGCCGACCCCTCCCGATCCGCCTCACTTTCGTGTTTTCGGGAGGATCTCCGTCCATATGTACGCCCGGAGGCCCCGGGAAGCAGGATCTCCGTCCATATGTACGCCGGAGGCCCCGGGAAGCAGGATCTCCGTCCATATGCACGGACCCACACCCCGCAAGCGGCAGCAGCGCACACCCCGAAATCGGCAGAAGCCCGCGAACCGGGCGCTCGAGGCGCGGGTTCGCGGGCTTCTGCGGGGTGAGCCGTAAGCGCCAGCCGGAGCCGGAGCCGGAGCCGGCGGCTCGCCCCGGCGTCAGGCGTCGCGGCGCTTGACCAGCACGGTCGCGACGACGAGCGACACGACGACCCAGGCGATCATCACGAGGAGCCCCTGCGTCTGGTCGAGGGTGACGATGCCGTCTTTCACGCTGGCGGTGCCCGAGCCGTAGCCGAACATCAGCCCGCCGGCGTTCGAGGGGAGGAACGCGTTGATGTTCTGCGCCCACTTCGCCTGCGTCAGCCCCTGGACCACCTGCAGGACGATCGGCGCGACGAACAGCAGGCCGATGGCCGCAGCGATCCCGCCGGCGCTCGAGCGGATGATGGCGCCGAAGCCGTAGGCGATGAGGCCGGCCAGGGCGAGGAAGCCCGCGCCGCCGACGAGCGACAGCCAGAAGGTGCCGTTGCCCCAGTCCAGCGTGATGTCGCTGCTGTTCGACAGCAGCGGCGCCGAGACCACGGCCGCCAGGATCAGCGACACCAGGCCCACCACGAACGTCACGACGCCGAACACGATCGCCTTGCCGAAGAGGGCGCCGAGGCGCTTGGGGTCGGCGGTGAAGGTCGACTTGATCATGCCGGTGCCGTATTCGCCGGTGATCATCAGGGCACCGAGGACGGCGGCGATGAGCCCGGTGAAGTTGATGCCGAGCGTGACCGCGGTGACGGCGGCCGCCATGCCCTGCTCGCCGGAGGCGGCGCGCGCGGGTCCTTGGCCGCCGGCACCCTGGCTGAGGTTCTGCGCCGAGATGAGTGCCGCGAATCCGACGTTCAGCAGCAGGATCAGCAGGTAGCACCAGAAGGTGGAGCGCAGCGAGCGGAGCTTGACCCACTCGGAGCGCAGGATGCCGCCGAAGCTGAGGCGGGACAGGTTCGCGTGCCCGTGCGACGACGGGCGGGCGGGAGCGGTTGCGGTAGTCATCGGACGACCTCCGGTGTCGGGGCGGCGGCCGCCGTGTCGCGGTACTCGACCTCGTCTTGCGTGAGGGCCATGTAGGCGTCCTCGAGCGAGCCGTCGAGAGGGGTGAGCTCGTGCAGGATCACGCCGGACGCGGCGGCGATCTCGCCGATGCGGGCGGCGGGGATGCCGTGGACCTCGAGGAGGTCGGCGGCGGTGCCGGTGACGCTGGCGGACTGCTCGGCCAGCAGCGGCGTGAGCTGGGCGGCGTGCGGGGTGCGGACGCGGACGGCGTCGCCCTTGGCGCGGGCCATGATCGTCTCGACGGACTCGTCGGCGATCACGCGGCCGCGGCCGAGCACGATGATGTGGTCGGCGGTCTGCGCCATCTCGCTCATGAGGTGCGACGACAGGAACACCGTGCGGCCCTCGCGGGCGAGGTGGCGCGCCAGGTTCCGCACCCAGACGACGCCCTCGGGGTCGAGGCCGTTGACGGGTTCGTCCAGGATCAGCGTGGCCGGGTCTCCGAGGAGGGCGGCGGCGATTCCGAGCCGCTGTCCCATTCCGAGCGAGAAGCCGCCGACGCGCTTCTTGGCGACCGACTCGAGGCCGGTGAGCGCGATGACCTCGTCGACGCGCTTGCGGCCGATCCCGTGGGTCGCGCCCATGGCGAGCAGGTGGTCGAAGGCGCTGCGCCCGCGGTGGACGGCCTTCGCGTCGAGCAGGACGCCGACCTCGCGGAGGGGAGCCGCGTGCTCGGCGTAGCGGCGGCCGTTGACGGTGACGCTCCCGGAGGTGGCACGGTCGAGGCCCACGATGAGGCGCATCGTGGTCGACTTGCCGGCGCCGTTCGGGCCGAGGAAGCCTGTGACGAGGCCCGGCTTGACGTCGAACGAGACGCTGTCGAGGGCGGTGCGCTCGCCGTAGCGCTTGGTCAGGTTCTCTGCGTGGATCATGCTGTTCGCTCCATGGCTCTCAACCTAGGAGCGCCCCCGGCCGCGGTCATCGTCCTCAGGTACCACCCTGAGGGCTCCCAGGTCTCGCCCTGCGAGCAGCGGTGGCGGCGCCGCTCGCGAGACCTGGGCCCGCAGGATCAGCGCCGCGGCTTGACGAATCGGCCGTCCGCGAAGTCGCGGGGCGAGCGGTCCTGCATCACGAAGTGCTGCTTCTTGCCGGTGGCGGTGTAGGGGAGCTCGGCGACGAAGGAGTAGTAGCGCGGCCGCTTGAAGCCGGCGAGGTCGACCGACGCCCGGCAGTGCGCCTCGAGGGCGTCGGCGGCCTGCTGCTCGTCGTCGGCGACGCCCGGCCGACGGACGATGTAGGCCACGACGACCTGACCCCACTCGGTGTCGGCCATGCCGCAGACGATCGAGTCGGCGACGGCCGGGTGCTGGGCGAGGGTCTCCTCGACCTGGACCGGGTGGACGTTCTCGCCGCCCGAGATGATCATGTCGTCTTTGCGGCCGACGACGGTGATCACCTCCTCATCGTTCCAGGTCGCGAGATCGCCCGCGAAGAACCAGCCGTCGCGGAACTTCTTGGCGTCCTCCTCGGGGTTGCCCCGGTAGGTGTAGCCCGATTTCACGGAGCGGACGGCGACCTCGCCGATCTCCTTGCCGTCCTTCGCGACGGGCTTCGCGGGGTCGCCCGGGCCCTCGCTCGAGACCTTGACCACCACGACGTCGTCGTCGATCGACGCGCGTCCGGCGGCGCCGGCGAACGTCGTCAGCTCGTCGCCGGGGAGGAACGTGTTCCAGAAGGCCTCGGTGGTGCCGTAGCCGTTCGAGATGTTCGGTGTCAGGACCTTCTGATAGCGGAGGGCCGCGGTGCGCTCGAACGGCGCGCCCATCGTGACGATGCCCTTGAGGGTCGAGAGGTCGCGCGGCTTCGCCTCCTGCTCGTCGGCGAGGCGCTCCAGGTTCGTCGGCGCGCCGATCACGTAGGTGAGGCCGCGCTCCTCGACGAGGTCCATGACGAGGCCGGGGTCGAACTGCGGCAGTGTGACGGCCTCGGCGCCGACGTAGAAGACGGTGTTCGGGCCGGCGCAGTAGGTGCCCCCGCGGTGGAACCAGGGCGACATGTTCATCGTCCTGTCTTTCGGGGTGAGCGACATGTTGATGATCACGTCGTGCGCCGTGAGCACCTCGTTCAGGCTCGTCAGCGGCACCGCCTTCGGCCGCCCCGTGGTGCCCGAGGTGTAGAGCCGCGTCGTCTCGTCCCAGGTGGTCGCGTCGTCGGGCGCCGTGAACGAGGGCGCCCCCTCGACGAGCAGATCGTCGAAGCGCAGGATCCTGTCGAGGCCGGCCAGGTCGTCGTCGTCACCGACCGCGACGAGCACCTCGGGCCGGTGCTCGGCGAGCTCCAGGGCGGCCGCGACCTGCGCCGCATCGCTCGCCTCGAAGAAGAACACGGCGGGGCGGGAGTCGTCGAGGATGAAGGCGGACTCGCCGGGTGCGAGCCGGAAGTTCATCGGGGACCCGACGGCGCGGAGGCCCTGGGTCGCCAGGTAGAGGAACGCGAACTCGGGCCGGTTCATCAGCTGGTAGCAGACGACGTCGCCGGTGCCGACGCCGTGCTCGCGGAGGCCCGCGACGAGTCGGCCGGTGACCTCGCCGAGCTCGGCGTAGGTCCAGCTGGCGCCGGTCACGGAGTCGGTGAGGGCCGTCCGGCCCGCGTACCGGTGCGTGTTCCGCTCGAAGCCGTTGGCGTAGGTGTAGTTCTTCTCGAAGACGCCCTTCAGGACGCTCGGGTCGTAGTCGCTGTTGCGCTCGGAGCCGGTCGAGGTGGCGGTGCCGCCCGCGGTGGTTGTCACTAGGTGCCTTTCTCGAGGCGTGCCACCCAGCGTGGCGCCTCCCATGTTGTGAGGATCCCTCATCAGGATACAGGTGGTCAGGCCGGGAGCAGGAACGCTCCGGCCGCGCGAGCGAGATGGCCCGGGTCGTCCGCTCCGCACAGCTCTCGCGCGGAGTGCATCGACAGGAGGGCGACGCCGACGTCGATGGTCCGGATGCCGAGGCGGGTGGCCGTGAGCGGGCCGATGGTGGAGCCGCACGGCACCGCGTTGTTCGACACGAAGGGCTGGAACGACACGCCCGCCTGGTCGCAGCATCGCGACCACTCCGCCGATCCTGCGCCGTCGGTCGCGTACCGCTGCTGGGCGTTGATCTTGAGCAGCGGGCCGCCGTTCGGCACCGGGTGGTTGGCCGGGTCGTGGCGCTCCGGGTAGTTCGGGTGCACCGCGTGCCCGGCATCGGACGACAGGCACCAGGAGGCGGCGAACGCGCGCATGCGCTCGGTCTCGTCGGCTCCGCGGCCGGCGCTGATCCTGCTCAGGATGTCGGCGAGGAACGGGCCGCTCGCACCGGAGACGGTGGCCGAGCCGACCTCCTCGTGGTCGAAGGCGGCGAACACGGCGGTCGACGCACCGGACTCGAGCTGGTCGGCGGTGTCGATCAGCGCGGTCAGCCCCGCGTGCACGCTGGTCAGGTTGTCCATGCGGCCCGAGGCGAACAGCTCGCCGTCGAAGCCCAGCAGGCCGGGCTCCTGCGTGTCGGCCACGATGACGTCGTGCCCCCGGACGTCGCCCGCCGAGACTCCCGCGATCCGGGCGAGGGACTCCAGGATGTCGCCGCGCCCGGTGCGTCCGGACAGCCCGGTGATCGGGTGCAGGTGCCGCTGCGGGTCGAGCTTCAGCCCCTCGGAGTTGACTCCGCGGTCGAGGTGGACGGCGAGCTGCGGGAAGCGCAGGACCGGGCCGGTGCGCACCAGGTGCACCGAGCCGTCGCGCGTGACGAGGCGCCCGGCGAACTCCAGGTCGCGGTCGAGCCACGAATTGAACAGCGGGCCGCCGTAGACCTCGACGCCGGCCTGGCGCCACCCGTAGCCGCCGGTGTCGGGGTTCGGCTTCAGCTTGAACGAGGGGGAGTCGGTGTGGGCGCCGACGATCCGGAACGGGGCCGTCGCCGTCTCGCCGCGGGGCTGGACCCAGGCGATGACCGCTCCGTCGCGGACGACGTAGCGGCGCCCGGGCCCGCTCGGCCACGCCTCGGTCTCGTCGAGCCTCTGGAATCCGGCGTCGTCGAGGCGCCGGGCCGCTTCGGCAGCGGCGTGATACGACGACGGCGACGCCTGGACGAACGAGGCGAACGAGGACAGGTGGGGGCTGAGCGCGGGAGTCATCCCCTCCACCCTGCCACGCCTCACGGCAGAAGCGCCTTCCATGACGGGCGCCGGCTCGTCACGTCTCCGGGTCGGAGACGAACCGGCGGAACTCCGGGGTCGCCCGGGGCGTCCCGGAGCGCCCGCTGAGGGTCAGACGAGACGCAGCGGCGGGCGGGTCTCGAGGGCGCCCCGGCCGACGAACTGGGCGCGCGACTCGTTGAGGCTCGTGCAGTAAGAGCGGGGCAGGTCGGCGTCGGCGAAGCTGACCTCGAAGAGTCCGGCGATCCTTCGGAGGCGCCCGAGGAAGGCGGCCGGATCCGCAGGATCGAGCCGGCGGTCGTAGATCGACCAGCGGTCACGCCCCGTGCAGAAGAAGTGGACGTCCGACTCGCGCGTGAGGGGCCCGCGGGCCCCGTCGGGGCGATCGAGGAGCTTCAGCCGGGCTGCCATGCCCCGAAGCTAGCGCGGACGGGTGAACGACGGACGAACGCGCCCTGGCGCTCAGCCGCCGGCGTTCAGCTCGACGAACGTCCGCAGCAGGTCGGTGATCTCGTCGACGGGGAGGAGTGACGACCCGTGATCCTGCCCGATCAGCTCGAAGAAGCTGGCCGTCGCCATGCGCCGCGCCGCCTCCTGCGACTGGCGGAGCCGGTCGGGGTCGTCGGTGCCGGCGAGGAGGAGCGTCGGCACGGTGATGGCCGCGGCGCCGTCGATCCCGAGCGGGACCGCCGCCTCGATGCCGTCGAAGTAGGCGCGGAGGGCGACGGGGTCGTTCTGCCGGAACGCGAGGGCCGTCGCGGGGTCGATGTCGCGCCCGCGGTGCTCGCCCCAGGCGGTGACGAAGGCGTCCATGCCGCCGGAGTCGAGGGCCTCGCGCCAGGTGGGGAAGAAGGTGAGGCCGATCCTGTCGGTCATCGCCTCGAACGAGCCGCCGATGGTGGTGAGCGTGCGGAACCGCTCGGGAGTCGCCGCAGCCATCCGGAGACCGATGCGCGCGCCGATCGAGTACCCGACGAGGTGCACGGGCCCGGCGCCGACCGCGTCGAGGACCGCGTCGACGTCCTCGATGAAGCGCTCGGGCCGGTAGGCAGCCGCGTCGTGCGGCTTGCCGCTCCGGCCGTGCCCGCGGAGGTCGAGAGCGATCACGGTGAAGTCGCGCTCGAGGTCGCGGAGGTACCCGAGCCCCCGCCAGCTGCCCTTCGACAGGCCCGACCCGTGCACGAGAAGGACGGGGTCGCCCGCACCGCTCACCTCGTAGGCGATCTCGGTGGCGTCGGTCGGGTTAGAGACGGTGGCGCGCATCGGTCCATTCTCGCGCGTGGCAGCATGGGCCGATGATCCCCGGGTACACGGCAGAGCAGATCCGACGCGCGGAGGCGCCCCACCTCGAAGCGGGCGAGCCGCTGATGGAGCGGGCCGCCGCAGGCCTCACCGCCGTGATCCGGGAGGTGCTCGCCACGCGCGGCGCGGCGCCAGGTGCAGTGCTGGTGCTCGCAGGATCCGGCGACAACGGCGGCGACGCCCTGTTCTCCGCCGCCTCCCTCGCCGGGGCCGGCGTCGCGGTGCGGATCCTGACCACCGGGTCGCGCGTCCACGAGGCGGGGCTCGCGGCGGCCGAGGCCGCGGGAGCCTTCACCGCGGAGCGCGAGGCCGAGCCCGGGTCCGAGGCCTTCGCCGACCTCGTCGACGGGGTGGACGTGATCGTCGACGGGATCCTCGGGATCGGCGCCGGCGGCGATCCTGGGCTCCGCGGCCGGGCCCGCGAGGTCGTGGCCGCCCTCCGGCCCCGGGTGCTGATGCGGCGGGCCGACGCGCCCTCCGTGGTGGCCGTCGACCTGCCGTCGGGCATCGGCGCGGACGATGGCGCCTTGCCGGACGGCGTCGTCCTGCCCGCGCTCGTCACAGTGATGTTCGGGGGAGCGAAGGCGGGGCTCCTCCTCGCGCCGGGCTCGGGGCTGGCCGGTCGGCTCGTGGTGGTCGACATCGGCACGGGGGACGAACTGGCGCGGGAGGAGCCCGCCGTCAGGGTCTGAGGAGGGTCAGGGCCTGACCAGGTTCAGCTCTTCACGACCGAGAGCGGCTGCGTGATCGACTCCAGGCCGCGGCGCTCGGCGTCCACTCCGAAGATCGCCGCGATCACGCCGCCGAGGATCATGATCCCGGCGCCCAGGTAGTAGCCGACGGTCAGCGGGCCGCGGTCGCTGCCGTCGCCGACCAGGATTCCGTAGACGAGCGGCGCCACCGCGCCGAAGATCTGGGCGAGGGCGAAGAAGTACGAGATCGCCTGGCTCCGGATCTCGAGGGGGAAGATCTCCGAGACCGTGAGGTACGCGCTCGACGCACCCGCCGAGGCGAAGAAGAACGCCACGCACCAGAAGATCGTCTGCGTCGTCGCAGTCAGGAGGTCGGCGCTGAAGAGCGCCGCGGAGACGGCCAGGACGATGCCCGCGAGCACGTAGGTCGAGAAGATCATCTTCCGGCGCCCGATGGAGTCGAACAGCGGGCCGAGCACCAGCGGCCCCACCAGGTTGCCGATGGCGAACGGGAAGAAGTAGAACTGCACATTGCTCGAGTTCAGGCCGTAGAAGTTCGTCAGCACGAGCGCGTAGGTGAAGAAGATCGCGTTGTAGAGGAACGACTGCGTGATCATCATCGTCGCACCGACGAGCGTCCGCTTCGGGTACTGCTTGAAGAGCACGTGCAGGATCGTGCGGAACGGGATGCTGTCGGTCGACTTGACCTCCATGGCGAGCTTCGGGTCGACGTCGGTGAGGACGCCGCCCTCGCGCTGCACCCGGCCCTCGATGTCGTCGACCGTGGCCTCGGCCTCCTGCTCGCGGCCGTGCGTCATGAGCCAGCGCGGGCTCTCGGGGATGTTGCGGCGCAGGAAGATGATCAGGATGCCGAGCACCGGGCCGATGAAGAACGCCAGCCGCCAGCCGATGTTGACGGGGAAGATCTCGTGGTTCAGGAAGAAGAAGTTGGTGGCCGCGCCGATGGCGGCACCGCCCCAGTAGGTGCCGTTGATCGCGATGTCGACGCGGCCGCGGTACTTCGCCGGGATCAGCTCGTCGATCGCGGAGTTGATGGCCGCGTACTCGCCGCCGATTCCGAGACCGGCGACGAAGCGCATCGCGAAGAGGAACCAGACCGCCGGGGCGAGGCCGGCGAGCCCCGAGCCGACGAGGTAGATGACCAGCGTCAGGATGAAGAGCTTCCGGCGCCCGAGCTTGTCGGAGAGCCGCCCGAAGACGATCGCGCCGACGACCTGCCCGACGAGGTAGGTCGTGCCGAGGGCGCCGACCTGCCCCGACGACATGTGGAACTCCTCGGCGAACCCGTTCGAGGCGACGATCTGGATCTCGAGGCCGTCGAGCACCCACGAGATGCCGAGTCCGACGATGATCGACCAGTGGAAGCGCGTCCAGGGGAGGCGGTCCATCCTGGCCGGGACGAGACTCATGGTCCGTCCTCCGCTGTTCGTCGTCGATGTCATCTCTCGTCCTTCCGCCTCGCGAGCCTTCGCGACCCGCAGGTCTGCACACCGCGCATCGTCGCGCGAACTGCACGGTAGTCCTCGGGGGCGGTGCGATGTCCGGCAGGTGTCGACGGACGGCGCGCAGGATCGCGACGCGGCCAGGGCACGCAGAAGCCCCGCTGTTCCGGACCACCCCGCCTGCGTGCAGGAGAGGGTGTGCCGAGACAGCGGGGCTCTCGGGGTCGAGCCCGCCGGAGCTAGTCGGCGAGGATCGTGTAGAGCGCGCGGCGCAGCTCGTCGACCTTGGCCGTCGCCTGCTTGCGCTGCTCGGGGGTGGCGTCGAAGGCGAACTGCTTCATGACGCCGGCGAGCTTCATGGCGGCGCCGATGAACTCGTCGTGACGGTGCTCGGAGGGCGCCTCGGCGTCGTTCCAGGCCTTCGCGATCTCCTCCGAGTGCGCGGCGACGTAGGTCACGCCCGCCTCGGTGAGCTGGAAGGTCGACTGGCGGCCCTCGCCGACGGCGGTGATGAGACCCTCGTCGACGAGCTGCTGAAGCGTCGGGTAGACCGAGCCGGGGCTCGGGCGCCAGGTGCCGTCGGTGCGCTCGGCGATGGCCTTCATCAGGCCGTAGCCGTTCGCCGGCTCTTCGCCGAGGAGTGACAGGATCGCGAGGCGCACGTCGCCCTTGCGAGCCCGGCCGCGGCCGCCGCGGCCCGGACCGAAGCCCATGCCGGGGCCGAAGCCCATGGCCATGCCCGGGCCGAAGCCCATGCCGGGGCCGAAGCCTCGACCGGCACCGCGGCCGCGGCCGAAGGGGCCGAAGTCGCCGCGCTGCGGCATGTCGTGGTGGTGGTGCTGGGGTTGTGCTGAGAAGTGGTGGTCGTCGTGGGTACCCATGGGGTACTCCTTTCAGTGTGGTGATCGTCGTGGGGCGGCGGGCTCTCGGCCCGGGCCGCTCTCGCTGTCGGGTGTTCCCGTGTGCGATAGCTCAAAGATATATCGTGATAGTTCTTTGAGTCAAGGCCTTCGTCGGAAGTCGTCTCGGTGCGATGCCTCGGCGTGATCCTGCGCCGCTGCCGTCGCCTGCCACACTGGGGCGATGCCCGCCGAATCCGCCGCACCGCTCGAGCCCGGCGACTCCGCCACCGAGGTCACGGTCCGGAGCCTCGATGCCGGCGAGGTGTCGGTCCGCGTCAGCACCATCGGACAGGGCGGGACGCGACCGTTCGTGCTCGTGCCGGGCATCGGGGTCGCCAGCAACTACTTCGAGCGCCTCGCTCCGAACCTGAACCGCTTCGGTCCGGTGCACGCCCTCGACCTCCCGGGCTTCGCCGGCGTGCCCCACCCGGAGCGGGCGATGACCATCCGGCAGTACGCCGACCTGGTCGGGTTCGCGATCGACCGGCTCGGCCTCGTCGACCCGGTCGTCGTCGGCCACTCGATGGGCACCCAGGTCGTCGTCGACCTCGTGGCCAGGCGGCCCGAGATCAGGACCCTGGTGCTCATCGGCCCCGTCATCAACCCGCGCGAGCGGAGCGTCGGCGTGCAGGCCGTCCGGTTCCTCCAGGCGGCCGCGCACGAGCCCGGCCGGGTGAAGCTGCTGGCGCTGACGGCGTACCTGTTCTGCGGGCCGAAGTGGTTCTCGCGGATCCTGCCGAAGATGATGCGGTTCCCGATCGAGCGGGCCCTGCCTCGCGTGCGCGCCGACACGCTCGTGATCCGAGGCGAGTTCGACGCTGTGGCGCCGCCCGACTGGGTCCGCCGGGTCGGCGAGCTGCTGCCGTCGTCGCGGCTGTGGGAGATCCCGGGCGCCGGCCACTCCGTCATGCACGCGCACGCGGAGGAGGTCGCGGAGCTCTGCGTCGAGCACGCCGAGCAGCCCATCGAGGTCGACGAGGGCGGCGTCCTCCGGGAGTTCCGGCATGCCCGCGACGGCGGCGAGAGCGGCGAGTACCGCCCCACCCCCGCGAACGTGGTCTCCGCCGTCCGAGGCCGCCTGACCGAGGCGCTCGGCATGCTCCGCCGTGACGACCGGCTCATCGCCGAGGGCAAGACCGAGCACGCCGAGGCCATGCTCGAGGCGCACGAGCGGGCGGAGGGGTCCGACGAGAGCCCGGCGGCGGAGGACGAGAGCCCGGCGGCGGAGGAGAGCCCGGCGGCGGACGAGACGGCGGAGCCCGCGGGCGGCTAGTGGTAGTTCGGCGGCCAGTCGAACGCGGGCGTCGGATGCGCGGCCACACCGGCGGGAGTCACGACGAGGTCGATGTCCTGGAGGTCGCGGAGCACGATCGAGGCGGGATCGCCGGCCCTCCGGTGGTCGTCGACGAACACGGTCAGCGTCTCGCCGACGTCTCCGCCCTCGGCCCCGACGTGTCGGGCGTCGAGACGGACGTCCCACTCGGTGAAGAACTGCCCGAGGGTGAACTCCGTCTTCGTCGGCGACTCGATGTGGACGATGCCCGACGTGTTGTGGGTGTGCAGGGCCGTCGCGAAGCGGTCCTCCTCGTGGAGCCCGATCTGCCCGGGCACCGTGACAGCGCGGCCGTCGACGGTGATGGCCAGGTGCGCGTGGATGTGCTCGGCGAGCTTCTTCCCGTAGACGTTCGGCAGCCGGGCTGCGGCGGTCCGCTCGCGCTGCTCGGCGCCGGCGGGTGCGGGCCAGGGCGGCGCGCTCGCGGCCCCGTGGGCGAGCGTGGTCGAGGTCGCCCGCTCGTGGGCGACGAAGCCCGCGGCGACGGCGCCGACGACGAGCAGGATCACGAGGGCGAGCGCGGTCAGGCGCGCCTGGCGCGTCGTGCCCGGGTTCCGGCCCGCCATCTCAGCGCCCTGCCCCGAGGACGAGCGGCACTAGGAGCCCGGCGATCCAGATCGCGACGAAGAGTCCGCAGGCGAGGATGATCCACCCGGTCCGGCGTCGCGCAGGATGCCCCGGCTCGCCTCCCCACATCGCCGCGCGCTGGACGACGGTGTGCGCCTCGAAGACGACCTTCGACACCGACGGGTCGTTCCGGTCGAGCCGGCCCTCGTGGTCGAGCGCGACGATCCGCTCGGCTTCGGGCAGCGTCATCCGGACGGAGCTGCGTCGGGGGCGGTCGGGCATGCCCCCAGCGTGACACGAAAGGCTCCGAGAAGGGCGGGCAGGATCGCGCCGGCGTGCCTACCGTGGGCCCGGAGCGGCCGCCGGGCCGCCGGAGGAGGAGACACCGTGAGCGACCAGAACGGCCAGAACGACCAGGGCCAGGGCCAGGGCGACCGCCAGGATCAGGGGACGGGCGCCGACCCGTTCGGCGACGGTTTCGTCGAGGACGAGGAGAACCTCCGCGAGGACATCGCGCTGGTCGCCGGCGACGACGACCCGGCGCCCGAGGAGGTCCGCGGCTTCGACATCGACATCACCGAGGGCGACGGGCCGCTGCTCGAGGGCGGCGACGACGTCGACACCGGGTCGGCCGGCGGGCGGCGCGCCGGGCTCTGAGCCGGGCGTCAGTTCGGCTGCACCCCGAACGCCGAGGCGAGGCGCTCGATCTTCTGCGCGCGCCCGAGCCGGGGCAGGTCGCTGCCGTCGCGGATGATCCTGCCGCGGCTCTCGAAGTCGGCCAGGAAGTCGCGCGCCCACGCGGTGTCGGACGGAGTCGGGCTGATGACCTCGTTGATCACCGGCAGCTGCTCGATGTCGAGGCAGAGCTTGCCGGTGAGGCCGAGGTTGACCGCGACGGTCGACTGCTCGCGGAGGACGCCGTGGCTCGAGCCGACCGTCGGGCCGTCGATGGGCCCCGGCAGGTTGCCGATGCGGGAGGCCACGACGAGGCGGGACCGCGGGTAGGCCATGGCCATGTCGTCGGCGCTGGTGCCGGTGTCGCGGCGGTAGTCGCCGGAGCCGAACGCGAGGCGGAAGGCCCCGCGGGCGCTGGCGATGGTCGGCGAGAGCTCGATGCCGACGGCCGACTCGACGAGGGCGAGGACGGGCCTCGCGCCGTGCAGGCGGTCGAAGGTCTCGGTGACGTGCTCGCCGGCCTCGGTCTTCGCGAGCATCACGCCGAGGAGGCCGGGCAGCCCGACGAGGGCGTCGACGTCGTCCGACCAGAAGTCGGTCGAGCGGTCGTTGATCCGGACCCAGGCCTGCCCGCCGCCGGACAGCCAGGCGACGACGTCGTCGCGGGCCTCGGGCTTCCGCTTCGGGTCGACCGCGTCTTCGATGTCGAGCACGATCTGATCGGCTCGCGACCGCGCCGCCTGGTCGAACGACTCCGGCTTCGTGCCGGGGACGAGGAGCCAGGACCGGGCGATCTCGGCGTCGGGTCGCGGGCGGTCGGTGGCGGGGATGCTCGGTGCGTTGCTCATGGGACCTCGTGCTCGTCGTCGTCGATCGATGTTCTCACGCTAGTGCCGGGCGGGCGGTGACAGCGGAACCGGGCTCGGGCGCCATCGGCGGGGGAGCCGTGATTCAGCCCCGTCCGGGGGTACTGTCCCGCGTGAACACCGATCACGAGGAGCCATCATGACGGACCCCAGCACGCCCGCACGCGGCGGCGACCAGACCGTGTCGCACACCGACGACGAGGCGGTCGACACCGTCCGCGAGGAGCCCCGAGAGCCGGCCGTCGACCCGGCCGAGCCCGAGACCGCCCGAGACGAGCCGATCGCCGAGCACGAGTCGATCGACGAGCACGGCCAGGCGTCCGACGAGCGCCGGGCGTTCGACCGCCCCGAGCCCGACGCCGACAGCAGCGAGTACGGCGGGGCCGAGCCGGTCCGTGTCAGCGACCCGGTCGACGAGGGCGCGCAGGATGCTCCGGCTCCCCGCGCCGAGACCGCCAGCGTCCCGCCGCTGTCACCCCCGCAGGCGACCGCCGCCGCCGCCGGAGCCCCGCAGACCGGGGCCCTCCACGACGACAGCGCGCTGCGCGCAGCCGAGGCCGCCCGCTCGGGCGAGCGGGTGGATCCTGCGACGGAGGTCCTCCCCTCCGGTGCCGCCCGTGACGAGGACGGCCGCGACGACACCGGCCGCGACCAGGCCGGCCGCACCGAGACCGCCGACGTCGACGACACCCGCATCACTCCGGGCACCCCGCGCGCCGGCAACGCCTGGACGCCGCCGCCTGCCCCCGCGTCGCCGACCGAGTACGCCGCTCCCGCGACCGGCACCACGCCGACCCCCTACGCTCCGCCGACGCAGGCCATGCCCGCTTCGGCCGCGGCCCCCGCGACCAGCACCACCCCGATCTCGAGCCTCGGCACGTCGCCGGCCGAGAACCTCGGCTTCGCCGACGGCATCGCCGGGGGCGACGACGGCTTCACTCCGGAGGAGCTCGCGCAGCGCCGCTCGTTCCGCGACGAGATGGCGTTCCGGCAGAAGCAGGAGTTCGCCGGCATCAACTTCGGCTCGGCGTTCTTCGGCTGGCTCGCGGCCGTCGGACTCGCGGGGCTGCTCTACCTGATCGCCGGCGGCATCGCCGTCGCGGCGGGCCTCGCGCAGCCGTCGGTCCTGACCGGCTCGGCGTCGCGCGTCGAGTCGCTCGGCTCCGCGTTCGACACGCGGACCCTGCAGATCACCGCCCTCGTGGTGTTCCTCGTGATCCTGTTCCTGTCGTACTTCGTCGGCGGCTTCGTGGCGTCGCGCATGGCCCGCTTCTCGGGCCTCAAGCAGGGCCTCGCGGTCTGGCTCTGGGGCCTCGTGATGTCGATCATCGCCGCGGTCGTCGGTGTCGTCATCGGCAGCCAGGCCGTCTCGCAGGTGTCGAACATGGGTGCGGGCCTCAAGCTCGAGTCGTTCATCACGGTCGACGCGCTGATCGCCGAGGGCCTCATCGTCGTGCTGTCGCTCGGCGGCGCCCTCCTCGGCGGGCTCGCCGGTCTGCGCTACCACCGCCGCATCGACCGCTTCGGCCTCGAAGAGGTCTGAGCAGCGTCACCCCTCGCACCCCCGTCGGGCGCAGGCACCCCGTCGGTCGGGGGATCCTGCGCCGGACGGGGGTGCGGCCGTCGGGGGCCGGGCCCGCGCGCTAGCCGGGGGAGTGGACGCTCGCGGGGGCGTCGAGCCCCGTGATCAGGTGCACGTAGACCTGCCAGACGTCGTCGAAGAGCACCTCGCGGGCGATGTGCTGGTCGTACCAGCCCTGCAGCAGGGCCGGCTGCACCGAGGCGGCGAGAGGCTCGAACCGGACGGCCACCACCTCGTCGCCGTCGCGCGTCGTGATCCTGCGCCCGAGGGTCTCGCCCGTCGCCCGGTCGACGAACAGCATCAGGCCGGGGTGGTCTCCGACGACCACGTCGACCACGTCGAAGGGGAGCGCAGGATCGGGTCCGGCCACGCTCGTGCCGATGTGAGCCGACACCACGCGTGTCGACGCGGCCTCGCGGCGCGGCAGGCTCTCGGAGACGCCGGCCGCGGCGTCGTCGACCGCGCGCTCGGAGGCCTCCCGGATCGCGTCGCGCATCGCGTGGCAGATGACGGCCACGTCGCGCATCCAGGTCTCGAGGCGGGCGGCCTGCTCGGGCGCGAGCGCGTCGCCGGGTGCGGCACCGGCCGTGAAGACGCCGATCTCGGGCAGGTTCTCCCACTCCAGGACGAGCCGGGTGAAGCTCCCGGCCCGCGGCAGGAGCAGCAGCCGGGACGACGACGGCGTCGCCGAGAAGTGCAGCTCGGGCTCGTCGAGGAGGTCGTCGACGTCGACGGCGGCGCCGAATGCGACGTCGGGCAGCACCAGGCCGACCGTGAGCTGCCGCCAGTCGGACGAGAGACTCGGCACCGGGATCACCGGCGGAGCAGGTGCGGCAGCACGAAGACCGCGAACAGGAAGAACGCGCAGGCGGCGCCGAAGACGTACCAGGTCGAGCGCGGGAGGGTGGTCTGGCCGGCGGCCTCTCGCGAGGTGAGGCGTCGGTGGCGGGCCACGCCCTGGACGACGACCAGCAGGATGACGGCGGCCACGAGCAGGGCGATGATCAGGGGAGTCACGGCCTCCACTATCCCAGGCATTGCGCCCCGAAAAGAAAGTTGCGTCGCTCGCAGAGTTCTTCGCTACTGTGATATCGCGTCTCGGCTGGTTACCGAGCGCCTCCGCGTCGATGAGGACGACTCGCCCGTCCTTCTCCTGATCCGAGTGGCGTGCGAATCGAGCATCCTCTCGACGCCGACATGCCCCCGTTCCCGCCCGACGCCTCGCGCTCGGCGGGACGGGGGCATGTTCGTCCCGCGTCCTCTTCACGACCTCCCACGCTCCGTGTCGGAGGGTCGGAGTACACCGGTCCCATGAGCGATCCCACGGAGCCCCTCGACCACCTCGACCTCGTCCCCCTCGCCGGCAGCGAGCGGCCGCCCGCGCCCGGGCTCCAGCCCGCGGCAGCCGCGCTGCCCTCCGACGCCCCGGTCCAGGCGACCCTGGTGATCCGCCGGAAGAACGCGGTCGATCTCGACCAGGTCGCGCAGGGCGTGCCCGACGCTGCGGCCTACCTCCGCGACCACGGGGCCGATCCTGCCGACGTCGACCTGGTCGCCTCGACCCTCACGGGTCTCGGGCTGACGGTCCTCGAGAGCGACGCGGCCACCCGCCGCGTCCGCGTCGAGGGTCCGGCACCGGTCGTCGCCCGGGTCTTCGGCACCGAGCTGGAGGCCGTGACGAGCGAAGCGCCCGGCAGCACCGCCGCCGCCGCCGCACCGCGCGTCGAGCACCGGCACCGCTCCGGCGGGCTGAGTGTCCCACGTGCTCTCGACGGCGTCGTGACCGCCGTGCTCGGCCTCGACGACCGCCCGCAGGCCAGGGCTCAGTTCCGCATCGCGCACGCCGAGGCGGTCGACACGAGCTTCACGCCCGTCGAGCTCGGCGAGCTGTACGCGTTCCCCGAGGGCACCGACGGCACCGGCCAGACGGTCGCCATCATCGAGCTCGGCGGCGGCTTCGCCCAGAGCGACCTCGACGCCTACTTCGGGCCCCTCGGCGTCGGGTCGCCGGCGGTCCGGTCGGCCTCGGTCGACGGGGCGACGAACCAGCCCGGGGGCGATCCCTCGGGCGCCGACGGCGAGGTCCTGCTCGACATCGAGGTTGTCGGCGCCCTCGCGCCCCGCGCCGACATCGTCGTCTACTTCGCCCCCAACACCGACGCCGGATTCGTCGACGCCGTCACCGCCGCGGCCCATGCGACGCCGACGCCGACCGCCCTGAGCATCAGCTGGGGTCAGAGCGAGGACCAGTGGACGGCGCAGGCCCGGCAGGCCTTCGACGAGGCGCTCGTCGACGCGGCGGCCCTCGGCGTGACCGTGACGGCCGCCTCCGGAGACAACGGCAGCACCGACGGCGCGACCGACGGCCGCCAGCACGTCGACTTCCCTGCGTCGAGCCCGCATCTGCTCGCCTGCGGCGGCACCAGCCTGAAGGCCACCGCGGGCGCGATCTCGTCCGAGACGGTCTGGAACAACGGCGCCGGGCGCGGTGCGACCGGCGGCGGCATCAGCGACACCTTCGCGGCTCCGGCGTGGCAGACGGCGGCGGGTGTGCCCGGCACGGGCTCGGGGCGCGGCGTCCCGGACGTCGCGGGGAACGCCGATCCTGCGACCGGCTACGAGGTCCTGGTCGACGGGCAGCGCTCCGTCATCGGCGGCACGAGCGCCGTGGCTCCGCTGTGGGCGGCGCTGGCGGCCCGGCTCGCGCAGTCGCTCGGGGCTCCGGTCGGGCTGCTCGGTCCGAAGCTCTACCCGGTCGAGTCGTCGTTCCGCGACATCACCGAGGGCTCGAACGGAGCGTTCTCGGCGGGTACGGGCTGGGACGCCTGCACGGGCCTCGGCTCGCCCGACGGCACGCGCCTGCTCGCCGCCCTGTCGGGGAGCGCCGCCCACAGCGGATAATCTGACTCCGACAGATCGGAGAGCGGCCATGGCCGACGGCATCTCTCCGGCGACCGCCGAGCCCGTCTCGAACGGAGCCGGAGCCGAGGATCGCACGCGATTCTCGGCTCCGGCCGCGCGGCGGGCTCCGACGATCTACGACGTGGCCAAGGTCGCGGGCGTCTCGCACCAGACCGTCAGCCGCTACCTCAAGGGCTTCCAGGGCATCCGCCCGGAGACGCGCGAGCGGGTCGAGACCGCCCTCGCGGCGCTCGAGTACCGCCCGAACCTGACGGCGAGATCGCTCGCGACGAGCCGCTCCCACCGCATCGGGGCGCTGTCGCACGAGATCGAGCAGGTCGGGCCGAGCAAGATCCTGCAGGGCGCCAGCCGAGGCGCCCGCACGGCCGGGTACCTGCTCGACATCGTCAGCTTCGACCCCCACGACGAGGACGACATCCAGCGCGCCCTCCGCATCGCCGACTCGAGCGACCTCGCCGGCATCATCGCGTTCGCCTCGACCGACCGCGTGGTGGAGGCCTTCACCGCCTCCGGCTTCTCCGTGCCCTGGTTCATCGCCGGCGAGGTCGACGACCGGATCGGCGGCCACGAGCAGACCCGGAACGGCCAGGGCGTCCAGATGCTCGTCGACCACCTCGCCGACCTGGGCCACCGCCGGATCCTGCAGATCGCAGGGCCCGAGGGCTGGATCTCGGCGCGCAACCGGCGCTTCGCCTTCGACGTGGCCACTCGGGCCCGGGGCCTCACCGAGGTGGCGACCGTCTTCGGCGACTGGTCGCCCCGCTCCGGCTACCTCGCGGGCCTCGAGCTGCCCCTCGACCGCGACGCCACGGCCCTCGTCGTCGCGAACGACCAGATGGCCCTCGGGGCGATCCGCGCGCTGGCCGAGCGCGGCGTCTCGGTTCCCGGCGACATGAGCGTCGTCGGCTTCGACGACATCCCCGAGGCGCCGTTCTTCCAGCCCCCGCTCACGACGGTCTCCCTCGACTTCGAGCTTCAGGGCCGGCTCGCGTTCGAGCACATCCTCGACCTGATCGAGAACCCCGACCGGGCGGCGACCACGCCGGCCCAGACCTTCCGAGCGCAGCTGCGGGTGCGCGAGTCGACGGCGACGACGACCCCGCCCTCCGAGTGACGGGCGTCTGGTAACGAATCGGACTCGACCCTTGTGACCGGTAACACAAACGGTCTAGGGTCATTCCACACAGCGATGTTACCGCTAACACAGTCGAACAACGGAGTTCCTGCACGATGCCGTCCCTGCCTTCCGCCGCGCCCTCCCGCGTGCTCTTCGGAGCCGCCTACTACGCCGAGTACCAGCTCACCGACCGACTCGACGTCGACCTCGACCTGATGGTCGAGGCCGGCTTCACCGTGATCCGCGTGGGGGAGTCGGTCTGGTCGACGTGGGAGCCCCGCGACGGCGAGTTCGACCTCGACTGGCTGCAGCCCGTCCTCGACGGAGCCCACGCCCGAGGCATCTCGGTCATCCTCGGCACCCCGACCTACGCCGTCCCGCCGTGGCTGCAGCAGAGCCACCCCGAGATCGCCGCCGACGTGAAGACCGGGCAGCCGCACCCCTGGGGATCGCGCCAGGAGGTCGACTACAGCCACCCCGCGTTCCTGTTCCACGCCGAGCGCGTGATCCGCGCGGTCATCGCCCGCTACGCCGAGCATCCTGCGGTCATCGGCTTCCAGGTCGACAACGAGCCCGGCATGCTGCTCTTCCACAACCCCGGCACCTTCCGCCGGTTCGTCCGGGGCCTCCAGGAGCAGTACGGGACGGTCGAGGAGCTGAACCGGCAGTGGGGGCTCGTCTACTGGTCGCACCGCATCGCCGACTGGTCGGAGCTCTGGACCCCCGACGGCAACGCGCAGCCGCAGTACGACCTCGCCTGGCGGCGCTTCCAGGCTGCGGTCACGACGGAGTTCATCGCCTGGCAGGCCGACATCGTCCGCGAGTACAGCCGCCCCGACCAGTTCGTCACGACCTGCATCGCCTACCCGCGACCCGCCCTCGACGACGAGAAGCTCGTCGCGCGCCTCGACATCACGGCCGGCAACCCCTACTACGGCGTCCAGGACCACCTGTCGCTCGACCACGCCAAGGAGGTCCCGACCTCGTGGACCTCGACCGGCGTCGCCGGCCTCTTCCGCCAGGCCGACCGCATGTTCTCCTCGAACCAGCAGCGGTTCCTCGTGACCGAGACGAACGCCTGGTCGATCGGCGGCGCGACGCAGAACTACCCGCCCTACCCGGGCCAGCTCAAGCAGGCCGCCTTCGCGCTGATCGCCCGCGGCGCGGCGCAGATCGAGTACTGGCACTGGCACACGCTGCACTTCGGCACCGAGACGTACTGGGGCGGCGTCCTGCCGCACAGCCAGGTGCCGGGCCGCGTCTACCGCGAGGTCTCCGAGATCGGCCGGGCCCTGAAGGCGGTCGGCGAGCGGCTCGACGGCTACGAGCCCGACGCCGACGTCGCGATCCTG
This sequence comes from Frondihabitans peucedani, assembly GCF_039537585.1. Lineage (NCBI taxonomy): Bacteria > Bacillati > Actinomycetota > Actinomycetes > Micrococcales > Microbacteriaceae > Frondihabitans > Frondihabitans peucedani. The sequence continues at coordinate 1,321,905 of NZ_BAABAU010000001.1, read as the reverse complement.
TGGTCGACCGACACGCGCTTCGCCTTCGACTTCACGCCCCCGCTGAACCTCGGCGGGCGCGAGGCCCGCCCGGACAGCTACCAGTACATCGTCGACGCGTTCCACGCGGGTGTCATCGGCGCGGGTGCCCAGGCGCGGATCCTGCACCTCGACCAGGCGTCCGCTCTCGGGGCTGCCGGCCTCGCCGAGCGGTTCCCGGTGCTGATCGCGCCCGCCGTGTACATCGCGACCGACGCGGAGCTCCAGCTCTTGGCCGACTACGCCGAGGCGGGCGGCCACCTGATCGTCGGGGTCCGCACCGGGTACGCCGACGAGGAGGCGCGCGCCCGCCTCGCGGTGGCCCCCGACCGGCTCCACGGCCCCGCGGGCGTCTGGTACGAGGAGTTCTCCAACCTCGATGCGCCGGTGTCCGTCACCGCGGAGGGCGGCTTCGCCCTCAGCGACGACGCGCGGGCCAACGACTGGGCGGACGGCCTCGTGCTCTCGGAGCCCGGCGGCGCCGACGTCCTGCTGCGCTACGCCGACCCGGCATTCGAGCGCTTCCCCGCCGTGGTGACGAAGGCCGCAGGATCGGGCCGCATCACCACCGTGGGGACCGTCCCGAACGCCGCCCTCGCGAGCGACCTCGTCCGCTTCGCCGTCGCCGAGCCGGTGGCCGCGGAGTGGGCCCGCGGCGCGACCGTGACGATCTCGTCGGGCCTCCTGCCGAGCGGCCTCCGGGCCTGGTTCGTGCACAACTGGTCGGCCCGGCCCTCGAGCATCACCGTTCCGCGCGACGTCGCGGACCTCACCAGCACCGAACCCGTCCGGCACCCCGCCGGCACCGTGATCTCTCTGGAACCGTGGTCGTCCCTGGCCCTGGTCGACGAGTGAGTTCGTCCGTCACAGCCGATCGACGAACCCGAAGAAGAAGGAAAAACCAATGAGGAAGAACGCACCGAGAACAGCAGTGGCGCTGGGCACCGGCCTCCTTGCTGTCACCCTGGTCCTGTCCGGCTGCTCCGGAGCGGGCGGCACCGGCGGGACCACGTCCACCAAGACGGTGTCGCAGGCCGACATCGACAAGGCGATGAACACTCCGACCACCCTGAACTTCTGGACCTGGGTCCCCGACATCAAGAACGAGGTAGCCCTCTTCGAGAAGAAGTACCCGAAGATCAAGGTCAACGTGCAGAACGTCGGCCAGGGAGCTCCGCACTACCAGAAGATCCGCACCGCGGTGAAAGCGGGCAAGGGCGCCCCCGACGTCGTCCAGATGGAGTACCAGTACATCTCGTCGTTCAACGTCACCGGCAACCTGCTCGACCTCGCCCCGTACGGCGCGAGCAAGCTGTCCGACCAGTACACGCCGTGGGTCTGGAACCAGGTCAAGCGCGACAAGGCCGTCTACGGGATCCCGCAGGATGCCGGCCCCATGGGCAACCTGTACCGGAAGGACATCCTCGCGAAGGCCGGCATCACCAAGGCTCCCGAGACCTGGGAGGAGTATGCGGCGGACGCGAAGATCGTCAAGGAGAAGACCGGGTCGTACATGTCCGACCTCGCCTCCAGCCAGGCCGGCCAGATGCTCGGTCTGCTCTGGCAGGCCGGCGTCAAGCCGTTCGGCTACGACGGCGACAAGGGCGTCACGGTCGACGTGAACTCGGCCAAGGCGAAGGAGGTCGCCTCGTACTGGCAGAAGCTGATCCAGGAGGGCAGCGTCTCCACCGACCCCGACTTCACCGACAGCTGGTACCAGGGTCTCGCGAACGGCAAGTACGCCGGCTGGCTGACCGCAGCGTGGGGTCCGGTGTTCCTGCAGGGCACCGCGGCGAAGACGTCCGGCCTCTGGGCTGCGGCGCCGCTGCCGCAGTACTCGTCGGGCGAGAACGTCTCGGGCAACTGGGGCGGCTCGAGCGACGCGGTCCTGAAGACCACGAAGAACCCGATCGCCTCGTACGAGCTGGCGAAGTTCATCAACAACGACGCGGAGTCGACGCTGCAGTTCGCCAACAAGCAGTTCCTGTTCCCGACGGCCACGAAGACCCTCGAGAGCACCGACTTCACCGACCAGAAGGCCGACTTCTACGGGGGTCAGCAGGTGAACAAGCTGTTCGCGGGCATCTCGGGGACGGTCGACACGAAGTTCGAGTGGCTGCCCTACATGGACTACGCCTACTCGAGCTACAACGAGACCATGGGCAAGGCGCTCGCCGCGAAGGGCGACCTCTCGGCCGGTCTCGACGCGTGGCAGAAGTCGCTCGTGAGCTACGGCACCCAGCAGGGCTTCTCCGTCAACAAGTAGCAGTCTCCGCGGGGCGGCCGGCCCGGCCGCCCCGCACCCACCTCTGATGTGAACGAAGGAGTTCCTCATGACCCAGACCGTCGCGGCGCCATCCCGGGCGTCGACGGGGGCGAGACGGCGCACGAACGCGAACCAGCGGCGGCAGAACCGGGCTGCGTACCTGTTCGTGGCCCCGTTCATGCTCGTGTTCGTCCTGATGCTCCTCGTCCCGCTCTTCTACTCCGGCTATCTCAGCCTCTTCGCCACCCGGCTCATCGGCGGGTCGCAGTTCGCCTGGCTCACGAACTACATCCGCGCCTTCACCGACGCGGACTTCCTCGCGGGCGTCGGGCGGATGGGGCTGTTCCTCGTCATCCAGGTGCCGATCATGCTCTGCCTGGCGCTCTTTCTCGCGCTCGCGATCGACTCCGGTCGAGCCCGCGGCGCCGGCGCCATCCGGCTGCTCGTGTTCCTGCCCTACGCCGTCCCGGGCGTCGTCGCCACGCTGATGTGGGGCTACCTCTACGGCCAGGACTTCGGACCGATCGCGCAGGTGTTCCGCGCCCTCGGCTTCGGGGCGCCGAACCTCCTCAGCGCGAGCACGATCCTCGGCTCGATCATGAACATCGTGACGTGGGAGTTCGTCGGCTACAACATGATCATCATGTACGCGGCCCTCCGGTCGATCCCGTCCGAGCTGTTCGAGGCGGCCGAGATCGACGGCGCCGGCCAGTTCCGCATCGCGTGGAGCATCAAGATCCCAGCGATCCGCCCGGCGATCATGCTCACCGTGATCTTCTCGATCATCGGGACCTTCCAGCTCTTCAACGAGCCGAGCCTCCTGAAGGGCCTCGCCCCGAACGTGATCGACAACGCGTTCACCCCGAACTACTACGCCTACAACCTCGCGTTCATCAACCAGGACGTCAACTACGCCGCCGCGATCGCGTTCCTCCTCGGGATCGTCATCGCCATCGTGTCGTACGTCGTCCAGCTGTCGACGCAGCGAAGGGAGGCGCGCGCCTCATGACCACCGCGACCACCGGCGAGTCCACTCGACCGGCAAGCTCGAGGGCGCAGGATCCCGCCCGCCCCCGCACGAAGAGGGCCTACAACCGCGACCGGCGGCGTTCGAACCTCCTGACCGTCATCCTCTGGCTGCTGGCGCTCTACTTCATCCTGCCGATCGCCTGGCTGGCCATCGCCTCGACGAAGGACAACGCCGACCTCTTCTCGACCTTCGGCTACGCCTTCGGCCACTTCAACCTGTTCCAGAACCTGCAGGACGTCTTCACGACCTCGAACGGCATCTACCTGCAGTGGGCGCTGAACACCGTGATCTATGCGGCGGTCAGTGCGATCGGCGCGTCGTTCCTCGCGACGATGGCGGGCTACGCGTTCGCGAAGTACCGGTTCCCGGGCGCGAAGATCCTGTTCAGCGTCGTGCTCGGCGCGATCATGATCCCGCTGACGGCGCTGGCCCTGCCGACGTACCTGATCTTCAGCCAGTTCGGCATCACGAACACGCCGATCGCGGTCATCGTGCCGTCGCTCGTGAGTCCGTTCGGGGTCTTCCTGATGCGGGTCTACGCGGCCGACGCGATCCCCGACTCGATGATCGAGGCGGCCCGTGTCGACGGCGCCGGCGAGTTCCGGATCTTCTGGCAGGTGGGCCTCCGCCTTCTCGGCCCCGGCATCGTCACCGTGTTCCTGTTCGCCCTGGTCGCGACCTGGAACAACTACTTCCTCCCTCTGATCATGCTGAACTCGTCGAACCTCTACCCGCTGACCGTGGGCCTCGCGCAGCAGCAGGCGACCAGCGCCGGTGGCGGCGGGTCGCAGGCGCTGTTCTCGACGGTGATCACAGGATCCGCCGTCTCGATCGTGCCGCTGATCATCGCGTTCCTCTTCCTGCAGCGGTACTGGCAGACCGGTCTCGCCTCCGGGAGCGTGAAGGAGTGAGCGACGTGCTGGGACGCCGCTTCGCCTTCGGCGGCGACTACAACCCCGAGCAGTGGCCCGCCGAGGTCTGGCCGGAGGACGTCTCCCTGATGAACCGGGCCGGCGTGAACCTCGCCTCCGTCGGCATCTTCTCGTGGGCCAGGATCGAGCCCCGCGACGGCGAGTTCGACTTCGCCTGGCTCGACGAGGTCCTCGAGCTGCTGCACGCGGGAGGCGTCCGGGTCGACCTGGCCACGGCGACCGCGTCACCGCCGCCGTGGCTCCTCGTGAAGCACCCGGAGATGCGGCCGCAGCTCGAGGACGGCACCCGGCTCTCGTCCGGCAGCCGGCAGGCGTACTGCCCGTCGTCGCCGGTCTACCGCCGCCACGCTGAACGGCTGGTCCGGGCGATCGTCGACCGCTACGCCGACCACCCCGCCCTCGAGCTCTGGCACGTCAACAACGAGTACGGCTGCCACGTGAGCCACTGCTACTGCGATGCCTCGGCCGACGCGTTCCGCGTCTTCCTCCGCGACCGGTACGGCGACATCGACCGGCTGAACGAGGCGTGGGGCACGGCCTTCTGGTCGCAGCGCTACGACTCGTTCGACGAGATCCTGCCGCCCCGGTCGGCGCCGACGTTCAAGAACCCGACGCAGCTGCTCGACTTCGACCGCTTCTCGTCGCGGGAGCTCCTCGAGTGCTACCGGGCCGAGGTCCGGGTGATCCGCGAGCGGTCGAGCGTGCCGATCACGACGAACTTCATGGGGTTCTTCAAGGCGGTCGACTACTGGGCCTGGGCTCCCGAGGTCGACGTCGTCTCGGACGACTCCTATCCCGACCCCGCCGACCCGCTGGCGCCGGTGTTCGGCGCCATGCAGCGCGACCTCCTGCGCTCCCTCGGGGGCGGCAAGCCGTGGCTGCTGATGGAGCAGTCGCCGAGCGCCGTGAACTGGCGGGAGCGGAACGCCGCGAAGCGCCCCGGGCAGATGCGGGCGTGGAGCTACCAGTGCGTCGGCCGCGGCGCCGACGGCATCCTGTTCTTCCAGTGGCGGCAGGCGAAGGCCGGTGCGGAGAAGTTCCACGCCGGGATGCTGCCGCACGGCGGCACCGACACCCGTGTGTTCCGCGAGGTGGAGGCGCTCGGCGCCGAACTCGCCTCGCTCGCTTCGTCGGGCCTCCTCGGGAGCCGCGTCGAGGCCGACGTCGCCGTCGTCTTCGACTGGGACAGCTGGTGGGCCCTCGAGCAGGAGGCGGCGCCGACGAGGCTGTCGTACCTCGAGGGCGTCTTCTCCTGGTACCGCGCGCTCGCCGCGGCAGGCGTCACCGTCGACTTCGTCCGCGCCACCGACGACCTCTCGGCCTACCGCCTCGTCGTGGTCCCGCACCTCCTCGTCGCCGGCGACCGGCAGCTCGAGGCCCTCGACGCCTACGCCGCGGCAGGCGGCACCCTGATCGCCACCTACCAGACGGCCGTCACCGACGAGGACCTCCACATCCGCACCGGGGGATACCTCGGGGTGCTCCAGGACACCCTCGGCCTCTGGGTCGAGGAGTTCACGCCGCCGGCAGCGCCCGACCTCGCGGCCCGCGGCGGCACTCCTCCGCCGGCGCTCGCCGTCGAGGGCGACGTGCTCGGCGGGAGAGCCGAGGCGGGCCTCTGGGCCGAGGTCGTGCGGGTGACCGCGGCGCGCGTCGAGGCGGCCTTCGTCGGCGGCGTCGAGGCAGGTCGGCCGGCGGTCACGAGCAACGCCCGGGGCGCAGGATCCGCGTGGTACGTGGCGACCCAGCTCTCCGACGACGCGCTGCTGCACCTCGTGCTCCACCTCGCGGAGCTGGCCGGCGTCGAGCGGCTGCCGCGCGTCGACGGCGTCGAGTTCGTCCGCCGAGGCGGGCTCCTGGTCGCCGTCAACCACGGGGAGGAGGCCGTCACCCTCGACGAGCCGGGGGAGGACGTCCTCACGGGAGCGCCGGGTCGCGAGCTCGAGCTCGGTCCGCAGGGCGTCGCGATCCTGCGCCAGGCGCACTGTGGAGACCTGGACGGGACGCGTCGGGCCCGGCTGGAATAGCATCCAGCCATGCCCGACGCGTCTACGTCCACCCTGCTCATCCTCGGCGCCTCCGGCGACCTCTCGGCCCGCCTGCTGATGCCCGGCCTCGGCATGCTGCTGACGAAGGAGCCCGAGCGGCGGGTGCAGCTGCTCGGCGCCGGCGTCGAGGAGATCTCGGACGCCGACTGGAAGAAGCGCGTGAAGGCGTCGTTCGACAGCGAGGGCGCCTCCGGGCCGGCCGTCGAGCAGCTCCTCGCGACCACCACCTACATGACCTCGGACGTCACCGCGAAGGACGACCTGCAGGCTCTCTTCGACGCCTGTGAGGCGACCCCCGCGGTCTACTTCGCCCTGCCGCCGGCCATCACCGAGAAGGCGTGCGAGCAGCTCGCGACGATGGACCTCCCGCCCGAGACGTCGCTCGCCCTCGAGAAGCCCTTCGGCACCGACGAGGAGAGCGCGAAGCACCTGAACGCCCTGCTTGCACGTATCGTGCCGGAGGGCAGGATCCACCGGGTCGACCACTTCCTCGGCCGGTCGACCGTGCTCAACCTCCTCGGCCTCCGGTTCGCGAACCGCCTCATCGAGCCGATGCTGTCGAACCGCGACGTGGAGAGCATCGAGATCGTCTACGACGAGCAGCTCGGCCTGGAGAACCGCGCCAGGTACTACGACCACGCCGGCGCGCTGGTCGACATGATCCAGAGCCACCTGCTGCAGGTCATGGCGGTCCTCGTGATGGAGGCCCCGGCGACCCTCCGCGCCGAGGACCTCCGCGACCAGAAGCAGCTCGCCCTCCGAGCGACCCGCATCTGGGAGGACGACCCGACCTCGAGCCGCCGGGCGCGCTACTCGGCCGGGACCGTCGACGGCCGCGAGCTCCCCGCCTACCGCGACGAGGACGGCGTCGACCCCGACCTCGGCACGGAGACGCTCGCCGAGGTCGTCGTCGAGGTGCGGAACATGCGGTGGGCGGGGGTCCCGATCCTGCTCCGCTCCGGCAAGGCGCTCGCGTCGCACCGGCGGGAGATCATCGTGACGTTCAAGGCGCCGAGCCACGTGCCGCCGGAGTTCACGACGCTCCGCTCGGCCGACCGGCTCCGCATCTGCATCGCACCCGACGAGATGTCGCTCGAGATCAACGTGAACGGCCCCGGCGACCCCTACGTCATCGACCGGGCGACCCTGAAGACCGAGTTCAACGCGGGCGACCTCCCCGCCTACGGCGAGGTGCTCCAGGGGATCCTGGACGGCGACGCGGCCCTGTCGGTGCGCGGCGACGCGGCCGTCGAGGGCTGGCGCATCGTGGCGCCGGTGCTCACGGCGTGGAAGGACGGCCGGGTCCCGCTCGACGAGTACCCGGCAGGATCTGACGGACCCGAGTCGTGGCCCGCGCCCGACGTGGTGGTCCCGGCCGAGCGCTGACGGTCGCGCGCGCAGGCGCGGCCCCGCTCAGCCGTCCTGGGGCCAGGTCTCGGCTGTCTCGGACGGCTCCGGGATGATCCTGAGCCCTGCCCCGCTGTTCGCGAGCGAGGTGAGCTGGGCGATCCACATCCGGTTGATCCGCGGTGCCCGGCTGCCGAAGAAGTGGAAGCTGAGATCGGCGTCGGGGTGCAGCCAGACGCTGGTCCGCCCCTCCCCGGACGACGCGTCCTCGCGCCAGGAGAAGACGAAGGACTCCCGCCGCCGCAGCTTCGAGACGATCACCACCTGGAGATGGGCGAGGAGTCGATCATCGAGATGGACCTCGATGGGGACGGAGCCGTAGGCGAAGGTTCCGATGGTGCTGCTCATTCCGGATCGTTTGTGCGGGACCCCGTGACTTTACGAGAGACCGGGGCCGGACGCCGACCCCTTGACGACGGCTGTCGCCCGCTGGTATGCCCGGCGCTACGGCAGTGCGGGTCTCAGCCCAGCGTCATCCTGCGGAAGAAGGCGTCGGCCGCGGCTCGCTTCTCGGCGGACGGTCGGAGCTCCGCACGCTCGTAGAGCTCGTCTGCTCGGGCGAACTCCGCCTCGATGAAGGCCGCGACGGCCGGTGGCGTGGCACCCGTGCCGATCTCCCGGGTGACCCGCTTGCGCTCCAGCAGCTCGCGCGTCTCGCGCAGGACCGGCTCGGGCGGATCCGACTCGGCGAGGAGCGTCTCGAGCTCCATCGGGACCACCGCGGACGCGGGATTCTCGAGGAGCCAGCGAAGGGCGGCGGCAGCTCGGAGCGCGTAGAAGATGCGCTTGAGCTTGACCTCGCTCCCGTCTGCCCGCCAGTTGTTCCGGCCCGTGTGGAGGTAGTGCCGGCCGGTCAGCGGCCTGTCGGCGACTTCTGCGGCGAGAGCCAGCAGGCCGTCGCGGAAGGTCTCGTCGCCGCGGTAGACGATGGGGGAGCGGAGCCACTCGACGACGACGGCGTTGCCCTGTGTCAGGAGCCGGACGGCCTTGGCGAGGTCCCAGCCGTTGACGTCGAAGACCTCGTCGAGGGGAGTCTCGATGACGTCGCGGTCGGGCCAGAGCGAGAGGTAGTCCCGAGCGGGGCGCACGTAGAGGAAGCGGCAGTCGTAGTCGCTGTCGGGCGACGGGAAGCCCCAGGCGCGGCTTCCGCTCTCGATCGCCCAGGGCACGCCGACGCCGTGATCGCGGACCACTCCGTCGAGACGGGCGTCGATCTCAGCCACCACCGCGGGATCGAGGTCTTCCGGAACACGTCTCAGCATCCTCCGACGCTAGCGGACGGGCAGGATGGGGTCATGGTCTTCGACAGCACAGCCGGCCTCGGCGCGCCCTCCCCCCTTCCCACCGCCCTCGTGACCGGAGCGACCCGGGGGATCGGCCGCGCGATCGCCGAGGACCTCGGCCGGACGCACCACGTCATCCTCGCCGGTCGCGACCAGGGGGCCCTCGACGCCCTCGCCGCGACCCTGCCGTCGGCGTCGACCTGGGCCGTGGAGCTCGCCGGCGAGGAGCCCCTCGACGGGTTCCTCGAGAACGTCCCCGACTCCGGTCTCGACGTCGTCGTCCACTCCGCCGGGATCGAGGCGGGCGCGACAGTCGAGGAGACCGACCGGGTCACCTGGCGGCAGGTGCTCGAGGTGAACGTCGTGGCGGTCGCGGAGGTGACCCGGCTGGCACTCCCGGCGCTCCGGCGAGCCGAGGGGACGGTGATCCTGATCAACTCCGGCTCGGGGTTCGCGTCGAACCCGGGCGGCAGCGTCTACGCCGCCAGCAAGTTCGCGCTGCGGGCCTTCGCCGACGCGCTGCGCGAGGAGGAGCGCGGGAACGGGGTCCGGGTGAGCTCGGTGCACCCCGGGCGCACCGACAGCGACATGCAGCGCGCCCTCGTCGCCAAGCAGGGCGGCACCTACGACACCGACTTCTACCTGGCCGCGCAGGATGTCGCCGACGCCGTCCGCCTCGTCGTCGACCTGCCGGGCAACGCGGTCGCCGAGAGCGTCTCGGTGCGGCCGCTGCGCAAGGCCTGAGCTCACCGCGTCACGCCTGACGCACCGCGTCCCGTCAGGACGAGACGCGGTGCGTATCCCGTGACGCGGTGGCGCCGACTAGCTCACGTGGACGTCGGGCCGCCGCGCGCGGTCGTGCTCCGCGCGGCGCAGCACCTCGCGCGTCACGGGGGCGACCTCGCCGACACCCGTGACCAGGAACTTGAACATGTTCGAGATCGGGCTGCCCTCGGTCCACTCGAAGTAGATGTCGGGCTTGACGCCGGTGACGTCGCGGATCTCGAGCAGGATCGTCGCGATCGTGTTGGGCACGTTGCCGCTTCGGACCTTGAGCACGCGGTAGCCGTGCATCGTGACGCCGCGGACCTCGAGGTCCTCCTCGAAGTTGGACGAGTCGTCGGGGTAGACCTCGAGGAAGATGATCGGCGACCGCATCGGGATGCCGCTCGCCTTCCGCTCGTCGGCGAGCTTCGTCTTGTACTCCAGGCGGGAGCCGTCGTCGGGCTCGTTCGAGACGATCCGGACGGCGCCGTACTCGTCGGCGTCCTCCTGCACGAACGACAGCGCCGCGTCGTCGAGCGAGACGCTCGTCGCCCGCAGCTGGAACGACCGGCGGATGCGCGACAGGATCGACACCACGAAGATCCCGACGATGAACAGGGCCGCGATGCGGACGCCCTCGGGCCGCTCGATGATGTTGAGCACGGTCGTGTAGCCGAAGACCGCCACGGCGGCACCGAAGCCGATCGTGCGCTTCCGCTGCTGCTTGTGGAGCGCGGACAGGAACACCGCCACCGAGGCCGAGGTGATGAGCACGAGCACGCCGGTCGCGTACGCGCCGCCCTGCTTGTCGACGTCGGCCTGGAACAGGATCGTGATCAGGAACCCGATGGCCGTGAACACCAGGACCAGGGGGCGCACCGCCGACGCCCACTGCGGCGCCATCCCGTAGCGCGGGAGGTAGCGCGGCACGAGGTTCAGGAGGCCGGCCAGGGCCGAGGCGCCGGCGAACCACAGGATGAAGATGGTCGAGACGTCGTAGACGGTGCCGAAGCCGTTGCCGAGGTACTGGTGGGCGAGGTACGCCAGCGCGCGGCCGTTGGCGGGCCCGCCCGACTGGAACGCCTTCTGCGGGATGAGGAGCGTCGTGACGATGCTCGAGGTGATGAGGAAGCAGCTCATCACGACGGCGGCGGTCGCGAGGAGGCGCTTGGCGCCTCTGATCCGGCCGCGAGGCAGCTCGGGGGTGTCGCTCTCGTCGCCGGTGATCTGCGGCATGACGGCGACGCCGGTCTCGAACCCGGACAGGCCGAGCGCCAGCTTCGGGAACACCAGCAGCGAGATGCCGATGATCGCGAGCGGGTTGGCGTGCTGCGTCGTGAGCGCCCTCCACCAGTCGTCGACGACGCCCGGGTTCTCGGCGATGTGGCCGAACGACACGATGATGACGACGGCGTTGAGCGTCAGGTAGATCGCGACGAGGACGACCGCGATGCCGATGGCCTCCTTGAAGCCGCGGAGGAACACGACGGCGAGCAGCGCGATGAGGAACAGGGTCAGCGGGATCTGCGCCCCGTGGAACCAGGACGGCGCGAACGGGTTCTCGATGGCGTGCGCGGTGGCGTCGGCCGCCGACAGGGTCACCGTGATCATGAAGTCGGTGGCGGCGAAGCCGAGCAGGACGAGGACGAACAGCTTGCCGCCCCACCACGGCAGCAGCCGCTCGAGCATGGCGATCGACCCCGACCCCTTGAAGCTCTCGCGGGCGACCCGGCGGTAGACCGGCAGCGCGCCGAGCAGCGTGAGCAGGACGAGGACGATCGTGGCGAACGGGGAGAGGAGCCCGGCGGCGACGGCGGCGATGGCCGGCTGGTAGCCGAGGGTCGAGAAGTAGTCGACGCCGGTGAGGCACATGACCCGCCACCACGAGTGCGTCTTCTCGACCGTCTCGGCGTGCGGCCCCGGGTGCTTGCCGGCCTGCGCGTTGGCGCCCTGCAGGAGCCAGGCCCGGAGGGAGCCTCTCGGCGCTCGGGACTGCTGGCCCTGTTCGAGCGCGTCGGTCACGCCGGTCTGATCTGTGGTGGTCACGGGACAGTTCTACTCGACGCAGGTGGGGATCCTGACCAGACGCCCGAAGTGCCGCGCCGGTGGCTCCCGACGAGGTGCGTGTCGACGATGCCGGTGGCCTCCATCAGGGCGTGCATCGTCGTCGGCCCCACGAAGCGGAACCCCTTCGCCTTCAGGGCCTTCGAGAGGGCGACGGACTCGGGCGAGGTGACCGGGATCTCGGCGACCGTCGTCGGCGCGGGCGTCTCCTCGGGGCGGAACGACCAGACGAGGTCGACCAGGCCGCCCTCGTCGCGGAGGGCGACGGTGGCGCGGGCGTTGTCGATGGTCGCGTCGATCTTGAGCCGGTTGCGGACGATGCCGGCGTCGGCGAGGAGCCGCGCCCGGTCGCCGTCGTCGAACCGCGCGACGACGTCGGGGTCGAAGTCGCGGAAGGCGAGCCGGAACGCGGGCCGCTTGTTCAGGATCGTCGACCAGGAAAGCCCCGACTGGAACGCCTCGAGGCTCAGCCGCTCGAACAGCCCCCGCTCGTCGCGGACCGGCATGCCCCACTCGGTGTCGTAGTAGAGGCGCATGCGCTCGTCGGACGCCGCCCAGCGCGGACGGGCGAGCCCGTCGGGCCCGGTGACGAGGTCGTCTTCGCTGGTCATGCAGGAAGCCTAGGGCCGGCCTCCGACACCGATTTGACCGGGGGCGGCAGGAGGGGATTCACTTGCACCATGCTCGAGGCGGCGTCTCCCCGTACGGCTCCCCGTCCGTCTGCCGCTGCGCCGGCCCCGGCCTCACCGCCGGCCGCCGTCGCGACCCGCATCGACCTCCACCAGCACCTGATGCCGCCGGAGTTCCTCGCGGCCCTCCGCAGCCGCACCGTGGTGCCGCGCCTCATCGACGACTGGACCCTCCTCACCGAGGGCGAGTCTCCGTACTCCCTCAACCCGCTCGCCCACGACGTCGAGCGGCGCCGGATGCGCGAGCTCGCGGAGGGCAAGGCGGACGTCCTCGTGTCGCTCCCCGGCAACCTCCGCGTGGAAGACCTCCCGGCCGACGACGCCCGGGCCCTCATCGACATCTGGCACCGCTCCGCCCTCGCGCTCGGCGACCCGTTCCGGGTCTGGGCCGCGACGCCCTGCGGGGAGTTCGACCTCGACGGCCTCCGCGCGATCCTGGCCCACGAGCGGGTCGTCGGTCTCCAGGTCCCGGCGACTCACCTGGCGACGGCAGCCGACCTCGAGCGCCTGCGACCGGTGCTCGCGCTGGTCGAGGAGGCCCGGAAGCCCGTGCTCGTGCACCCACGGCACGTCGTCGCGACGCCGAACCACGGCGTCGCCACCTCCGACACGCTTCCGCGCGCCGAGCAGCTGAAGGCCGCGTGGCTCACCTGGAACGAGGGAGGCCACGAGCAGCACCCGAGCCTCCGCATCGCGTTCGTCGCTCTCGCGGGGCTGGCGCCGCTCGCGCTCGCCGCGGCGTCGTCGCGGAGCGGCCGGCCGCCGAAGAGCGATCCCAACGTCTTCTACGAGACGAGCGCCTACGACGAGCGCGCCATCGACGCCATGGCCAGGATCGTCGGGGTCGGCCCGCTCGTGCACGGCTCCGACCGGCCGTTCCGTCAGCCGCGCGATCCCGAGCTCGGCCGCGTGTTCAACCACGCCGTGTTCTCGCAGAACCCGCGCACCCTGCTCACGGGCCACTCCGCCTGACGCGTCGCCTGCTCGCAGCGAGGCGCCCGCCCGCATCGAGCCGCTAGACGATGTCGAACGAGCTCGCGCCGACGGGCGGCTCGTCCGTCACCTCGACGGAGTCGACGCGCGCGCTCGGGGCACCGCCGGCGCGGAACCAGTTGACCAGCCGGTCGACGTCGTCGGCCGCACCCTCGACGTGCGCGAGGACGGTGCCGTCGGCGCGGTTCGTGACATCGCCCGAGACGCCGATCCTGGTGGCCTCCTGCACCGTCCAGTAGCGGAAGCCCACGCCCTGCACGAGCCCCGAGACGACGACCCTCTGCCGGATGCTCTCGCTCACCCGGTGCTCGCCTACCTGCTCACGCTCGACATGTCGCCGTACCGCTCGCCGCGGGGCGACGCAATGTCGTCGAGGGCCGTGACCTGCTCGTCGGTGAGCGCGACGCCGTCGGCGGCCACGTTCTCCTCGAGGTAGGCGACGCGCTTCGTGCCGGGGATCGGCGCGATGTCGGAGCCCTTCGCGAGCAGCCAGGCGAGGGCCACCTGTCCGGCCGTCGCGTGCACCTCGTCGGCCACCCGGTCGACCGCCTCGACGATCGCGATGTTGGCGGTGAGGTTGTCGCCCTGGAAGCGCGGGTTGAAGCGGCGGAAGTCGTCGTCGTCGAGGTCGTCGACGCTGCGGATCCGGCCGGTCAGGAACCCGCGACCGAGCGGCGAGTAGGGCACGAAGCCGATGCCGAGCTCGCGGATCGTCGGCAGGATCTCGTCCTCCGGCTCGCGCGACCAGAGCGAGTACTCCGTCTGCAGCGCCGTGATCGGGTGGACCGCGTGCGCGCGGCGGATGGTGGCGGGAGCCGCCTCGGAGAGCCCGAGGTGCCGCACCTTGCCGGCCTCGACGAGCTCGGCCATCGCGCCGACCGTGTCCTCGATGGGCACGGCCGTGTCGACGCGGTGCTGGTAGTAGAGGTCGATGTAGTCGATCCCGAGGCGGGAGAGCGAGCCGTCGACCGACTTCCTCACGTAGTCGGGCCTGCCGTCGATCGGGCGGTTCTTCCGCACCTCGGGGTCGGTGACGTTCCCGAACTTGGTGGCGACGACGACCCCGTCGCGGCGGCCGGCGAGGGCTCGTCCGAGGAGGCGCTCGTTGGTGAACGGGCCGTACATGTCGGCGGTGTCGAAGAGCGTGACTCCGAGGTCGATCGCGCGGTGGACGACGCGGATCGACTCCGCGTCGTCGGTCCCGCTACCCGTGTAGAAGGCCGACATACCCATGCAGCCGAGTCCGATGCGTGCGACGTCGAGGGCGGCGTCGCCGTGTCCGAGTGTGACGTGGTCCATGGCCCGACGCTACTCCCGGCCGGTGCGGCGCCTCCCGGCGCGCTCCCGCATCAGGAGGGCGGAGCCCGCGAGGGCCAGCAGGATCGCGACCGAGGCGGGCACGGCGGGGGTCGACCCGGTCATCGCGAGCTCGGCCGGAGTCGACGTCGAGCCCGGGGTGACCGTCGGCGGCGGTGTCGTCGATGCCGCTGCCGGCTGGACGAGCGGCACCGCGAGGGGGCCGGCCGCGGCGGGCGTCGTGAAGCGGATCGGCTGCCCGGTCGCGCCACCGACGACGAGCGTGTACGGCTCCGACGGGAAGAGGTCGGCCGTGAAGGCCCCGGTCTCGTCGGTGGTGACGGTCGTCGACGGCAGCGAGTCGTCGTCCGGGGTGAAGACGAGCGTCTCGTTCGCCGCAGGATCGCCGGAGGCCGTCAGAGCGGTGCCGGTCACCTCGATCGTCGCGGGCGTCGTCACCGGGGGAGCCGGGGGAGCCGGTTGCACGAGCGGCGCGTCGAGCGGGCCGTCGGCCTCGGGCGCCGTGAACGGGATCGGCTGGTCGGTCGCATCGCCGATCACGGCGGTGTAGGCCTGCGAGGGCACGAGGTCGGCCGTGAAGCCGCCGTCGGCATCCGTGAACGTGGACACCTCGGGGAGACCGTCGGCGACGGGTGTGAAGACGATCGGCTCTCCCGCCGCAGGATCGCCGTCGGCCGCGTCGATCGTCCCGGTCACCGCCACCGTCGGCACCGTGAACGCGAAGTCGAGCCCCGGGGTGTCGGCGTCGAGCGTGTCGAAGGCCAGGCGCGGGAGCGCGGCAGCCTCCGGCGGTGTGCCCGCCCCGACGGTGTAGCCGCTCGTCGACACGAGGCCGGGGAGGCTCCAGGTGCCGTCGTCCCCGCTCGTGGTCGTGCCGACGACGGCGCCCGAGGCGTCGCGGATCGTCAGCGGGACCCCGGAGACGGGCGTGCCGTTCACGGTGACCGTGCCGGACGGCGAGAAGGTCCTGGTCGCGAACCAGGTCTGGTAGACCGGCAGCCCCGAGCGCTCCTGATAGCTGATCGTCAGCGTCTTGAGCGGCACGGACGGGCTGAACCAGCCGGAGGCGCCCGAGGTGTCGGTCGCCGCCGTGTTCCCCTGCAGCACACCCGTCGTCGGGTTCCAGGTCGGGACGTCGGTCAGGCCGATCCCCGTGCACGACGGACCCCCGGCGCGCTGGCAGTAGTTGTAGGCGCCCTGGAAGCCGAGGTCGGCGATCGGGACGGCCGAGCCGTCGACAGCCGTTGCGGAGACGGTCGCCTGGTCGGCGTCGATGTCGCCGAGGACGAACGACCAGCCGCTCGCGGGAGTCGGCGTGGCGAAGGTGTAGGTGGTGATCGCGGGCGACGTCGGGTTGTCGGCGGCCGGCCGCTGGTTGAGGTACGTCTGGTTCCGGCTCGATCCGTAGAGGCCGCCGGGAGGCGTAGAGGCCGCCTGCCAGGTGCTCGCGCCCGTGACGACGGTGGCGTAGCGAGAGGTGCTCGTGAACGCGGTGTCCGGGAAGCCGCCCGGGAGGGTCATCGTGCCGGTGTAGGCGCGCGCCGACCCGGTGACGGTGAAGGAGCCCCACGCGCTCGCCTCGGCGGCGTGGGCCGCGCCGGCGTGACCGCCGAGCGTGAGAGCGAGACTGGACGCGGCGAGAGCCGCCACCGCCAGGACGGCGCGAGAGCGCGTGATCCTGCCGGGATTCTCGATGGTGTGCTGCATGACGACGACCTCCCCGATGAGCGGCGTCGACCCTGAACGACGGCACCGTGGGGTCAGGGTAGGCGACAGGGGTCACTCCAGTCACGCGTTCGGGGGTGAACATCCCGTTCCCGTGACACAGTGTCGGCATGGAGCCGGCCGAGATCGCGCGTCGACGCCTCGCCGCCCAGGGTGTCGCGGGGCCCGCCGAGCCGTCGGTCGCGGGGGCCGCCCACCGGCTGCTGGCCACGCAGGCGCAGGATCTCCACGGGGCGGAGTGGGCGCTCGCGCTGCGGTCGACCGGCCTCCGGAGCGACGTCGACGAGGCTCTGGCGAGCGGCACGGTCGTCCGGA
Source organism: Frondihabitans peucedani (assembly GCF_039537585.1). Taxonomy (NCBI): domain Bacteria; kingdom Bacillati; phylum Actinomycetota; class Actinomycetes; order Micrococcales; family Microbacteriaceae; genus Frondihabitans; species Frondihabitans peucedani. Next base: position 1,305,053 of record NZ_BAABAU010000001.1, on the reverse strand, counting down.
CCTGGCCGATGCGCGGCACCCTGCTGATCGTCGCCCGTCACGACGCACGCTGGCTGACCGAGCTCGCCGCCCCGCGCTCCTTCGCCGCGAGCGCGAGCATCTGGCGGAGGGCCGGTCTCGTCGAGGGCGACTTCGTCACCGCGGCCTCCGTGGCGAGAGACGTCCTCGCGGGCGGCCGAGCGCTGCCCAGGGCCGCTCTGCTCCGGGCCTTCGACGAGGCCGGGCTCGAGACCTCGGGCGGCCGCGGGTCGCACCTGATCCGCAGGATCGCGGGGGAGGCCGTGATCGTCCTCGGTCCGGCCCACGGAACCGAGCAGACCCTCGTGCTCTTCGACGAGTGGCTGCCCGACGCCGAGCGCCTCGACCGCGACGAGGCGCTGGCCCGACTGGCCGACCGCTATCTTTCGGGCCACGGACCGGCGACGGTCCACGACCTCGCCTGGTGGGGCGGACTCACGGTGACCGAGGCGAAGCGCGCCGTGGCACTCGCGGGCGACGCCGTCGAGCGGCACGACGACGGGCTCCTCGTCAGCGCGCGTAGCGCCGGAGCCGGCGCCCTCGGTGCCGACAGGGCCGGCGGCCCGGACGTGCGCCTCCTGCCGCCCTTCGACGAACTGCTGCTCGGGTACCGCGACCGCTCGGCGACTCTCGCCGCGGCCGACTTCGCGCGGGTCGTGCCGCACTCGAACGGGCTCTTCAGCGCGGTCCTGACCGTCGACGGCGTCGTCGTCGGGGTGTGGCGGCGGTCGCTCGTCGGCTCGGCCACGTCGGCGGACGCCTCGGTCGAGGTCGAGGTGGAGCCGTTCGCACCGCTGCCGGGGGCGGTTGCCTCCGCCGTCGAGCGTCGGGCGGCCGAGTACGCGCGGCACCTCGGGCGGCGGCTGATCCTGCGCCTCTGACGGCTCCTCGCTTCCTCTGGGACGCCGCGCCTCCGGCGGGCTACCGCGCGGTCGCCACGTGCTCGGAGCGCCGCACGCGCGTCGGCCACCAGAACCGGTCGCCGGTCAGGAACACCAGGGCGGGCACGAGCACCGTCCGCACGACGAGCGTGTCGAGCAGCACGCCGATGCAGACGATCACGCCGATCTGGGTCAGGGCGACCACCGGCAGCACCCCCAGGACCGCGAACACCGCGGCCAGCAGGATGCCCGCGCTCGTGATCACGGCGCCGGTCGAGGCGAGCGCTCGGATCATGCCCTCGCGGGTGCCGTGGCGGTCGCGCTCCTCCCGCGCCCTCGTCGTCAGGAAGATGTTGTAGTCGACGCCGAGCGCCACCAGGAACAGGAACGCGAACAGGGTCACGTTCGAGTCGAGGGCCGGGAAGCCGAGCAGATGCGTGAACAGGAACGTCGACGCCCCGAGACTCGCGAAGAAGGTCGCCAGCACGCTCGCGATGAGCAGGACCGGGGCGACCAGCGAGCGCAGGAGGACGGCCAGCACGGCGAACACGATGGCGAGGATGATCGGGATGACGAGGTCCTGGTCGTGCTTCGCGGCGTTCTGCGTGTCGAGGGCGGTCGCGTCGGTCCCGCCGACCAGGGTCGTGGCGACGGTGCCGCCGGCGTCCGAGTAGGCGCTCCGGAGCCGGTCGATCGACGCGAAGGCCGCGTCGCTCTCGGGCTCGGCGCTGAGCGAGACGGCGATGCTCGTCCGGCCCGCGTGGGTCTCGCCCGCGGTCGCCGACTCGACGCCCTTCGTCGCCTTCGCGATGTCGACGGCGCGGCCGGCGGCGGAGGTCGGCGCGAGCACCGTGGTCTGGCTGGTGAGCCCGGCCGAGAACGAGCGGTCGATGACCTTCTGGGCGGTGACGCTCGCCGGATCGCCGAGGAGCTGCGCCGTCTGCGACAGGCCGACCGCGTACCCGGAGAGCCCGAGGCTCAGGATCGCCAGCCCCGCGACGGCCGCGACCGAGACGGCGACGGGTCGGCGGGCCACGCGGCGGCCGAGCCCTGCCCAGAAGCCGCGCGCCTCGGCCTCGGTGAGGCTGGTGTCGCCGGTGTCGCCGGTGTCGCCGGTGTCGCTGGTGTCTCCGGTGTCTCCGGCCTCGGAACTCGCACCGGCACCGCCCTCAGCACCGACCGACGCCGCCCGCCGCGGCACGAACGGCCAGAACAGCCCGCGGCCGCAGACCACCAGCGCAGCCGGCAGGGCCACGAGGGCGAACAGGATCGCGATCACGACGCCGACCGCGCAGGCGAAGCCGAGCGCGCGGTTGTTCGACAGCGACGCGGCGAGCAGCGTGATGAGACTCAGTGCGACCGTCCCGCCGCTCGCGGCGATCGCCGGCCCCGCGCTCGAGTACGCGGTGCGCATGGCGCGGAAGCGGTCGTCGGTGCGCGTGAGCTCCTCGCGGTACCGGGCGACGAGGAGCAGGGCGTAGTTCGTCCCGGCGCCGAAGACGAGCACCGAGAGGATGCCCGAGATCGACGCGTCCACGGTGAGCCCGAACGGCTCGGCCAGCGCCTTGACGACGACGCCCGCCAGACCGTCGGCCGCACCGACCACGGCGAGCGGGACGATCCAGAGCACCGGGCTCCGGTAGGTCACGATCAGCAGCACGGCGACCACGAGGACGGTCACGAGCAGCAGGCGGAAGTCGGCGCCCGCGAAGGAGTTCGCGATGTCGTCCTGGAATCCGACCGGGCCGGTGAGCTGCGCGGTGAGGCCGTCGGGCAGACCGCTGGAGGCGGCCGACCGGAGCGACGTCGCCGCCTTCGCGACGTCGTCCTGCACGGTCCGGCTCGACAGGGGGACGGCCAGGATCGCGGCGGTGCCGTCGTCGCTGAACTGCGGGCGCACCGCCTGCGGCACGGTCGAGAGGTCGGCGAGATCGGCGGCGCGCGAGGCGACGGCCTGCTTGTCGGCGTCGGTCAGGGCCCTGTCGCCGCGGTCGAAGACGACGATGCCGACGGTCGTGTCCGCCGACGGGAAGCTCTTCAGCAGCTTCGTCACCCTCGCAGACTCCGCCGACGAGGGCAGGCCCGACGCGGGGAAGGAGTCGCTCTTGCCGGCGGGCAGCAGGGCGAACAGGAGGGCCACGGCGAGAGCCGTCAGGGCCAGGACGAGCCAGGACGACCTGCGCGAGCGGAAGGCGGCGGAGAGGGTGCGCATCATGATTCCTTAGCGAATAGATCTCTTAGTCACTGAGAGTTGTACTCTGCCCGAGTAGATTCTGCAAGTGAGGAGGAACCCCGATGACCCCTGATCCCACGACGAGCGACGACGCGAGGCGCCAGCTCCGCGCCGACATCGTCACCCGCCTGCAGGTGCTCACGACGCAGTCGCGGCACGTCGCCCAGGCCTTCTCGCAGCAGGAGCGCCTCGCGCACTCCGACCTCGACGCTCTGCTGTTCGTCATGCACGAGGAGGCGGCAGGGTCCCCCGCGACGCCCGGCGGCATCGCCGACGCCCTCGGCCTGACCTCCGGCGCGGCGACCGGCGTCATCGACCGCCTCACCCGCGCCGGGCACGTCGAGCGTCGGCGCGACGAGCGCGACCGCAGGATCGTGCGGGTGCACTACAGCGAGCACGCTCAGCAGATCGCGCGCGGGTTCTTCGCGCCGCTCGGCCGCCTCACCGACGCGGTGATGTCGGGCTACACCGACGTCGAGCTCGACGTCGTCGTGCGGTTCCTCGGGCAGATGGGCGGTGCGATGGAGCAGTACGCGAAGGGCGCGGGTGCCGGCCCGGCGCAGGCCACGGCGCAGCCCACCGGCCCGGCGCCGGCGCAGCCGGAGCGTACCCTCGACGGATGAGCTCCACGCAGTACGTCTCCGCCCTCGACCTGTTCTCGGTGGGGATCGGGCCCTCGTCGTCGCACACGGTGGGCCCGATGCGGGCGGCGAGGTCCTTTGCCGACGAGGCGCTCCGATCCTGCGCCGCGACCGGCATCGCCCGGGTCGGCATCACCCTGTTCGGCTCGCTGGCGGCCACCGGTCTCGGCCACGGGACGCCCGACGCCGTCGTGGCCGGACTCGAGGGGCACGATCCCGAGACGTGCGATCCGGCCGTGGTCCGCGGCCTCCTCAGGCGGGTGGAGGAGGCCGGCGTCGTCCGGCTGTCGGGCCAGGTCGAGGTCCCCTTCGCCGCGGGCGACCTGGTCCTCGCCCCGCTGACCCGGCTGCCGCAGCACCCGAACGCTCTCGCCTTCGAGCTCTTCGACCGGGCTGGAGAGAGTCTCGCGCGCGAGGTCTTCTTCTCGGTGGGCGGCGGCTTCGTGGTGCGCGAGGGCGAGCAGGATCGCGCCCTGCCGCAGCAGGAGGCGCCCCTCGGCTTCGACACCGCCCTCGACCTCCTCGCCGTGTGCGAGCGGCTCGACCTCAGCATCGCCGACGTCGCGTGGCAGAACGAGTGCGCCCTGAACGGCCAGGACGCCGTCGAGCGCGGGCTCGAGGAGCGCTGGTCGGCGATGGAGGGGTGTATCGAGGCCGGGCTCCGGGGCACGGGGCTCCTGCCGGGCTGGATGAAGGTGCCTCGCAGGGCGCGCGCGGTCGCCGCTCGCCTGTCGGCCGAGCCCGACGCCCCCGATGCGGCGCCGCAGTGGCTCCAGGCGTTCGCGCTCGCCGTCAACGAGGAGAACGCCGGGGGAGGGCGGGTCGTGACGGCGCCGACCAACGGGGCGGCCGGCATCATTCCCGCCGTCGGGCTCTACGCGCAGCGGTTCCTCGGGGTGCCGCGGTCGGCCATCGTCCGGGAGTACCTGCTCACGGCCGCGGCCGTCGGGTCGCTCTACAAGCGCAACGCCTCGATCTCGGGGGCCGAGGCGGGCTGCCAGGGCGAGGTCGGCACCGCGGCCTCGATGGCGGCGGCCGGTCTGACCGCCGTTCGCGGAGGCACGCCCCGGCAGGTGGAGAACGCTGCCGAGATCGCGATGGAGCACCACCTCGGCCTCACCTGCGACCCCGTCGGCGGCTTCGTCCAGGTGCCGTGCATCGAGCGCAACGCCATCGCCGCCGGCACCGCCGTCTCGGCCATGCGCCTGGCGCTCCTCGGCGACGGTGCGCACTTCGTCAGCCTCGACACGGTGATCGAGACCATGCGGCAGACGGGCCGCGACATGTCGTCGAACTACAAGGAGACGAGCGCAGCGGGCCTCGCCGTCAACGTCATCGAGTGCTGACGGGAGGGCCGCCTCGCCGCTCCTGTCGGCCCTCGCCGGACCGCGCTCTCGGGCTCAGCGCGCGAGCAGCCGCTTCAGAGTCTCCGACGTTGACGCCGGGTCGCCCGACAGCTCGACCCCGTCGAGGCTGACCACCGGGGCGATCTGCCGCCCGCTCGACGCGAGCCAGACGGCCGACGCGCGGCGGAGCTCCTCGACCGTGAAGGCGCGGTACTCCACCGCTGCACCGCGCGCCTCGGCGTCGGCGAAGAAGGCCGCCTGCGTCGTCCCTTCGAGCACGCCGAGCGACGGCGGCGTGGTCACGTAGACGCCGTCGAGGAGGGCGATGACGGTGGAGTTCGGCCCCTCGAGCACGATGCCGTCCGACGAGACGAAGACGACGTCGTCGGCGCCGCGCCGGGCCGCCTCGCGGAGAGCCGCCTTGTTGACCGCGTACGAGAGCGTCTTCGCCCCCTGCAGGAGCCACGGCGACGTGACGGCGACGTCGCTCCGGTAGCCGCGGTCGAGGGTCACCACAGCGATGCCGGCGCGGTCGCCGGAGTAGTCGCCGGAGTCGAACACGTGCACCCACCCGGTCGGCGCACTGCCGCCCTCGAGGCCGCGCGTGAGCACGAGCTTCACCAGCAGCTCCGACTCGAGCGCCTCCGATCCTGCGATCTCGATCCCGCGCAGGATCGCCGAGCGCCAGACGTCGACGTCGGGCCGCGGCAGGTCGAGCAGCTCGGCCGACCGCACGAGCCTCGCGAGGTGCGCCTCGAGCGCCTGCGGACGGCCGCCGACCACGCCGATGCTCTCGAAGACGCCGTCGCCGCGGGTCACGCCCAGGTCGAGGACGCCGACCTGGGGGAGGGCAGGATCGCGCTCCTCGACGGCGGTCACGGACGAGCCGTCGTGGACGAGCATCAGCAGGACGGGGAGGGTCATGGATCGACGGTACCGTTCTGGCATGGCGAAACCGAAGAAGGGTCTCGAAGCGCCGCGCGTCGACGAGCCCGACCCCCAGGACCTGACCGAGATCGCCGCGGAGGAGCTCGGCTCGCGCGAGTCGCACGACGCCCGGCACGTCGCCTCCGCCGATCTCAGCGAGTACGACCTCGAGGGGTCGACCTTCTCGGAGTGCCTCCTCGAGGGGCTGACCCTCGGATCGACGAGGCTCCGGGGCAGCCGCTTCATCGAGTCGGTCGTCACCGACTCCTTCGCGCCCGAGCTGTCGGCCGCGCGGACCACCTGGCGGACGATCAGAATCGACCGACCGCGCTGGGGGTCGGCGGAGCTCTTCGACGCCTCGCTCGAGTCGGTCAGGATCTCCGGCGGCAAGATCGACTTCCTGAACCTCCGCGGCTCGGTCCTGACCGACGTGGTGATCGAGGGCTGCTCCATCGGCGAGCTCGACCTCGGGCAGGTCCGGGCCACTCGCGTCGCTCTCGTCGACTGCCGGATCGGCACCCTCGACGTCTCGGGGGCGTCGCTCTCCTCCGTCGACCTCCGCTCGTCGACGTTCGACCGGATCGACGGACTCGACGGCCTCCGCGGCGCGATCATCGACGACTCGCAGCTGAGCCTCCTCGCCGAGCTCTTCGCGGCGCAGCTCGGCGTGATCGTCGAGTGAGGCCCGCCGTCACCCGGAGTCGCACGCGGGGCGGCGGTGCTAGTTTTGAATCAAGCAACGCGCTCCGGGGTCAGTGAAATTCTGAACCGGCGGTAAAGTCCGCGACCCGTGCGCACGTCGAGATCCTGTCGATGTGTGCGCGGCTGAACTGGTGTGATTCCAGTACCGACGGTGAAAGTCCGGATAGGAGGCAGCGCGTGCCCAGGCGTCCGGTCTGCACCGGTGCGCGTGGGCGGCGGCCGTCGGCCGACCCTTCCCCGGAGTGCGTCTCGAGCAGACCGGAGAACGACATGGCAAGCCGACCCACCCGTGTGGCCGTCACCCTGGCGGTGCGCTGACGTGTTCACAGGCATCATCGAAGAACTCGGCCGCGTCGAGCGCATCGACGACAACGGCGACTCCGTGCGGCTGAGCGTCCGCGGTCCGCTGGCCGTCGAGGGCGTGCACCACGGCGACTCCATCTCGGTCAGCGGGGTGTGCCTCACCGTCGTCGACAGCACCGAGTCGTCGTTCACGGCCGACGTCATGAAGCAGACGCTGACGATGTCCACCATCGGGTCGCTCGTCGCAGGATCCCCCGTCAACCTCGAGCGCGCAGCGCGCGTCGGCGACCGGCTCGGCGGCCACATCGTCCAGGGCCACGTCGACGGCACGGCGACACTGCTCGAGGTCCACCCGGGCGACGCCTGGCGCCGACTCCGCTTCAGTCTGCCCGACGACCTGGCGCCGCTCCTCGTCGACAAGGGCTCGGTCACGCTCGAGGGCGTGAGCCTCACGGTCAGCGACATCAGCGAGGCCGGCGCCGCCGACGGCTGGTTCGAGGTCTCGCTCATCCCCGAGACCCTCGCCGCGACCACGCTCGGCGTCCTCCAGGTCGGCGACCGGGTCAACGTCGAGACGGACGTCATCGCTCGACACGTTCGCAGGATGCTCCGGATCGACGAGGCCGCGACCGCGGCTCTCGACGCCTCGCCCGTCGCCACGGTCGACCTGTGACCGGCGTGCCCGCCGGTCCCGCCGCTCACGAGACCGTCGACTCGGCCCTCGAGCACCTCCGCCTCGGCCGGCCCGTCATCGTCGCCGACGACGAGTCCCGCGAGAACGAGGGCGACATCGTCCTCTCGGCCGAGCTCGCGAGCACCGAGTGGCTCGCCTGGACGGTGCGGCACTCCTCCGGCTTCGTCTGCGCCCCGATGACAGCCGAGATCGCCGACCGCCTCGACCTCCCGCCCATGGTGGAGCACAACGAGGACGCCCGCGGCACCGCCTACACCGTGAGCGTCGACGCGGCGGCGGGGGTCACGACGGGCATCAGCGCCCACGATCGCGCGCGGACGCTGCGGGTGCTGGCCGATCCTGCGTCCGAGCGCGCCGATCTGCACCGACCCGGGCACATCCTGCCGCTGCGGGCCCTGCCGGGCGGCGTCCGCGTGCGTGCCGGCCACACCGAGGCGGCCGTCGACCTCATGGTGGCCGCCGGTCTCCGTCCCGTCGGGGTCATCAGCGAGATCGTCGCCGACGACGGGGACATGATGCGCCTGCCCGCCCTCCGCGAGTTCGGCGCCCGCGAGGGCGTGCCCGTCGTCACCATCGCGCAGCTGATCGAGTGGCTCGACCAGTCGTCTGATCACCCCGTCACCCCCGCAGCAGAAGGAGCAACCGCATGAGCGGCGAAGGAGCACCCACCAGCGAGCCCGTCGACGGCACCGGCGTCCGCGTCACCGTCGTCGCCGGCACCTGGCACACCGAGATCGCGGAGGGCCTCCTGGCCGGAGCGCTGCGGAGCCTCGAGGCGATGAACGCCACCGCCACCGTCGTCCGGGTGCCCGGCAGCTTCGAGCTGCCCGTCGTCGCCAAGGCGGCGCTCGACGCCGGTGCCGACGCGGTGGTGGCCCTCGGGGTCATCATCCGCGGGGGCACCCCGCACTTCGACTTCGTCTCGGACGCCGCGACCTCCGGTCTCACCCGCGTCGCACTCGACACCGGCAAGCCTGTCGGCTTCGGCGTGCTGACGCTCGACGACGAACAGCAGGGCCTCGACCGGGCGGGGCTCCCAGGATCGAAAGAGGACAAGGGCGACGAGGCGGCCTCGGCGGCCGTCCGCACGGTGATCACCCTGCGGCAGCTCGCCGCCGGGGCGCCGGGCGCGTAGCCGGGCCCGTCGGCGGGTCGCGTCGGCAGCGGCACCAGTCCGCGGCGCGGTGCCGCTGCCGTCCTGCGGCGCCGACCGCCGACGCCGGCGGCCGTGCTACTCGCCCAGGACCTCGTCGAAGAAGTCGCGCATCGCGACCCACGAGCGGCGGTTGGCCGTCTCCTGGAAGGCGGCTCCGTGCTCGGGCGAGTTCGTGCCCGGCACCGCGAACGCGTGCAGCGCACCCGAGTAGCTGACGACCTGCCAGTCGTCGGCGCCGGCCGCGCGGAGCTCGTCCTCGAAGCCGAGGACCGACTCGGGCGGCACGACGGGGTCGTCGGCTCCGGTCAGCACGAGCACGGGCGCCGTGATGCTGCCGGGCTCCGCGGGAGCCTGCGTCTCGAGCCGGCCGTGGAACGCGACGGCACCGGCGATCTCGGCACCGGTGCGGGCGATCTCGAGCGCGGCGGACCCGCCGAAGCAGTAGCCCATCACGGCGATCCGCGACGGGTCGACGTCGGGGTCGGCCTTCAGCTTCTCGAGGTTCGCCAGCGCGCGGGCGCGGAACAGCTCGACGTCGCCGTAGAACCTCCCGGCGAGCTCGCCGGCCTCGCCGCCGTCGGCAGGCTGCGAGTCGGCGCCGTAGATGTCGCCGGCGAAGGCGACGTAGCCGAGGCGCGCGAGCATCTCGGCCCGCACCTTGACGTGGTCGACCATGCCGAACCAGTCGTGCAGGACGAGGACGCCGGGTCGCTTGCCGGACACGTCGGCGGGCCGGGCCAGGTAGCCCTCGAGGGGCGTCCCGTCGCTGTCGAAGCGGACGGTCTCGGTCGTGACGGGGGCCTCGGGCACGGAGGCCAGGAGGTCGGTGAGTTCTGGGGAGAGGGAGTCGGTAGTCATCGCTGCCGACGCTACTCCGGGCGGCGCACCGACTGGCTGTCAGGTCGCCGCGAGGTCGCCCTCGGGCCGGGGCAGCGGGCCGGTGGCGAGGAGACGCTGGACGGCCTCCCCGACGACGAGGGCCCGGCGCGCGGTGTCCTCGAGGTGCACGTTCGTCGTCACGGGCGTCACGAACCACGACAGGACGAGCCCGAAGGTCATCGTGAGCACCTCTTCGCTCCGCCAGTCCGACGAGATGATCCCGGTGGCCTGGGCGTCCCTCACCCCCTGGCGCCGGGCCTCGAGCTCGGCGTGATCCACGGCGCCGGGGCTCGCGAGGGTCACGCCCTCGATCTGCCCCCAGAGGAGGAGCCGCGCGTCGTCCACGTGCTCGGAGAAGTGCAGGTAGAGCCTCGAGGCCCAGCTGCTGAGGTCGCGGGCGTCGAACGGGACGGCTGCCACCCAGCGGTCGACGCTCGCGCCGAGGGCTGCGTCGAAGAGGTCGCGCTTGGTCGCGAAGTGCGCGTAGAGGCGCTCCTTGCTCGCCTCGGCCGAGCGGGCGATGGTGTCGACGCGCGCTCCGGCGAGGCCGCGCTCGGCGAACTCGGTGTGGGCGGCGAGCAGGATCCGTTCGCGTGGTGGGGTCTCACGGCGTGCCATTCTGCGAGTGTATGGCGCGGCCGAGCGCAAGGACCGGATTCCAGACGAAAGAGTTCGTTCGGTGTCTCGGGCGGTCAGTCGGCCGGGCGCGTCATGGGGATGTGCAGGATGTCGTCCTCGACGAATTCGGCGCCCGAACGCACGAATCCGAAGCGCCCGTACCACGGCTCGAGCCGCGCCTGGGCGTCGAGGCGGATGGTGCGCCCCTCGCTCCGGTCGACGGCCTGCCGCATGAGGCGTGCGGCGTGGCCGTGCCCGCGGGCGCTGAGCGCGGTGGCGACCCGGCCGATCCTGCGATCGTCGCCGTCGTGGAGGAGGCGCACCGTCGCGAGGACCTCGCCGTCGTCGTCCTGCGTCCAGAACTGCAGGGTGTGCTCCTCGATGTCCCGGCCGTCGAGCTCGGCGTAGGCGGCGCGCTGCTCGACGACGAAGACGTCGACGCGGAGGCGCAGGATCCGGTACAGGACCACCGGGTCGAGCGCGGATGTGAGCGAGACGTGGTGCGTGGCGGTCATCCTGCGAGGGTACCGGCCGCCGTGGACTCACCCGCCCGGGTGAGGCCGCCAGAGCCGGGGTGAACAAACCGGCTGCGCGGATGGTTTTCGCTTCTCGGTGCCTGTCCGGGCCGGTCGGGGTGGTGCTCTTGAGTGCGGCTCCGGCCGATCCTGCCCGAAATCCGACCCCTCCACCCGATGCCCCGAACCTCACCTGCCCTGGTCAGCCTCCCGAAGGCCACCACCACCTCGCGCGTCCTCGTCGTCGGCGACGTCCTCGACGACATCATCGTCGCGCCCTCGAGGCGGCCCTCCGAGAACACCGACACGGACGCCCGGATCCAACACCGGGCGGGCGGCTCTGCAGCCAACACCGCTGCGTGGCTCGGGACGCTCGGCGTCCGCACCGACTTCGTGGGGCGGGTCGGCGTGACGGACGTCCAGCGGCACACGCAGCTCCTCGTGAACGCCGGCGTCACCCCGCACCTCAGCCACGCGACGAGCGAGCCGACGGGCACCGTGGTCATCACCGTCGACGGCCCCACGCGGACCATGCTCACCGACCGGGGCGCGAGCGCCGGCCTCTCGCTCGACCGGATCACCGACGAGCTCCTCGCGGGCGTCGCGGTGGTGCACCTCACCGGCTACACCGTGCTCGAGTCGCGGAGTCCGGTCGCGTACCGCCGGCTGGTCGGCAGGATCCGGGCCGCGGGCGCCCGGCTGTCGCTCGATCCCGCCTCGGCCGGCTTCATCCGCGAGTACCGACCGGCCGCGTTCCTGGACCTCGTGAGCGGCGCCGACCTGTTCTTCCCGAGTCTCGACGAGGGTCGACTGCTGACGGGGGAGGAGGAGCCGGAGGCCGTCGTCCGGTCGCTGGCGGAGCGCTTCGGCGTGGTGGCCCTGGCCCTGCCCGACGGGTCGTCGGTGGCGGGGCGCGCCTCCGGGCCGCTCACGGTGACCGAGACCGCCGCCTCCCGCTTCGTCGATCCGATCGGCGCGGGGGATGCCTTCGCCGCCGGCTTCCTCTGCGGGTGGCTCCACTCGCCGAGCGTCGCCCTCTCGAGTCGCAAGGCCGTCAAGGTCGCGGCCTTCGCGATGGCCGTGGTCGGCGGGCGCCCCTCGCGCTAGCCGAGCCTCTCGGCCTGCACGCGGAGGGTCTGGATGCGCGGGGGCAGCTCGGGCGTCAGCCGGATCTCGACGCGGAGCCGGCCGGTGCGGCCGGGCAGATGCCACACGAGGTGCGACGGCGCCGTGGACTCGTCGTGCTCGACATCGCGCGCATTGGCAGCGCCCTCCAGCCCGCCGATCGACTCGATGGCCGCTCGCCAGGCCGCACGCCGCTCGGCGAACGGGATGTCGAGGTCGACGTTCTCCGAGACGAGGTCGCTCGGGAGGTCGCCGCCGCGCAGTGCCTTCTCGACCTCGGCGCGTGCTGCGAGCGTCTCGGGCCAGACCGTGGGAGCAGGAGCCGCCTCGAGGTCGTGCAGCAGGCCGTGAAGGGCCGTCGTGACGGGGACCGACACTTGGGCGTAGGTGGCGTTCTCGAACGCGACCATCCCGAGACCCGAGGCCGGGTGCCACCGCATGTGCGCCGAGAAGCCGGGGTAGCCGCCGGAGTGCGAGACGATGTCGCCGAGCTCGGGATCGTGCTCGACGAAGAGCCCGAAGCCGTAGCCCGACGCGTGCGGCCCCGGCCCGGGGACGGACCTCGACAGCTGCTGCGCTTCGCGCCTCGACGCCCGCGACAGGATGCCGTCGAAGTCGCCGGTTGCGCCGGGTGAGTCGTCGAAGGCCGAAGCGAGCCAGCGGGCCCAGCGCGACAGGTCGGTGACGGGGCTGAAGAGGCCGCCGATCGACGAGAAGCCGCCAGGCCCTGAGAAGGGCAGGGGCAGCCACTCGTCGCCCGAGCGCCGGTGGCCGACGGCCACGCGGTCGGATGCTTCGGCGGGCTCCTCGAAGCCCGTGGAGTCGAGCCCCAGCGGACCGAGGATCGTCTCGCGGACGACGTCGCGGTAGGGCCGGCCGGACGCCTCGCTCACGACGCGGCCGAGCAGCGCGTAGCCGAGGTTCGAGTAGGCGAACCGGGTTCCCGGGATGCTGTCGAAGCGCAGGCCCCTCCGGAGGAGCGCGTCGAGCTCGGCGTCGGTGATCGACTCCTGGCGGTCGCCCCAGGGGTCGTCGGTGGGCAGGCCGGCGGACATCGTCAGGAGCATCCGGACCGTCGGCACCGGCGAATCGGTCGTCGGCAGCACGACGTCGGCGAACGCCGGGACGAAGTCGGTCACCGGTGCGTCGAGGGAGAGCGAGCCGGCATCGCGGAGCGCGAGCAGGGCGGTGGCGGTGAAGCTCTTGGTGCACGAGGCGATCCGGTAGACCGTGTCGGCCGTGGGAGCCGTCGACGCCACTTCGCCGGTCGATCCCGTGTGCACGAGCCCGTCGCGGGTGAAGAGGCCGTAGGAGGCGCTCGGAGCGTGGCTGTCGGCGGCCCGAGTCTGGAACAGCGTGTCGACGGAGTGGACGGCGTCGCGGAGAGCCGCGGGGTCGAGTCTCATGCCAGGCCGGCCTTCCGTCGCATCGTGTCGTAGCGGTCGAGCGCTCGGCGCCGGGTCTCTTTCAGGTCGACGATCGGGTCGGGGTAGGCGTCGGTGCCGTACTCCGGCACCCACTGCCTCACGTACTCGCCGTGCTTGTCGAACTTCGACGCCTGCAGCTCCGGGTTGAAGACGCGGAAGAACGGCGCCGCGTCGGCCCCGGAGCCGGCGACCCACTGCCAGTTCGCCGGGTTGTTCGCGTCGTCGGCGTCGACGAGGGTGTCCCAGAACCACTGCTCGCCGAGGCGCCAGTCGATCAGGAGGTTCTTGATCAGGAAACTGGCCACCACCATGCGGACGCGGTTGTGCATGACGCCGGTCTTCCAGAGCTCGCGCATGCCCGCGTCGACGAGGGGCACGCCCGTCCTGCCCTGCTGCCAGGCCTCCAGGACGGCAGGATCGGGCTCGTTCCAGTCGAACTCGTCGAACTCGGGCCGGTAGTTCTGCGTGGCGAGGTCGGGCGTGGAGTAGAGCACGACGTTGTTGAACTCGCGCCAGACGACCTCGCGGAGGAACCCGCCGACCTGACCTTGGGCCGAGGAAGGCACCCTGCCGCGGAGCCGGTGCCAGACCTGGAACGGGCTGATCTCGCCGAACCGGAGGTACGGCGACAGGTGGCTCGTGGTGTCGTCGGCCGGGAAGTCGCGGTCGCCGTAGTCGCCGAGGTCGTCGCGGATGAAGGCCTCGAGGCGCTCGTGCGCTCCGGCCTCGCCCGGCTGCCACCGCTCGCGGAGACCGCCGGCCCAGTCGGGGCGCGTCGGCTCGAAGCCCCAGGAGGCGAGGTCGTCGCTCGGGAGCTCGGCGGCCGCGCCGGACGGGATGGTCTCGGGCGCGGGGAAGGGGTGACGCGGCTCGGGCTGCGCGAGGCAGGCGCGGTAGAACGGCGTGAAGACCTTGAACGGCGTGCCCTGGCCGGTCTGGATGGTCCAGGGCTCGAAGAGCAGGTTGGCCTGGAAGCTGTGCACCTCGATGCCGCTCTCGGTGAGTGCCTTCTTGAGCGCGGCATCGGCGTCGCGGGCGCCCTTGGCGTAGCGGCGGTTCCAGACGACGGCGTCGGCGCCCGATTCGTCGATCAGCGAGGCGATGACCTCGGCGGCGGCCCCCCGGCGCAGGATCAGCCGCGACCCGCGCGACTCGAGGTCGCCGGCGAGCCTGCTGAGGCTCTGATGCAGCCACCACTTCGACGCAGCACCGAGCGGCCGGATGCCGGGCGTCTCCTCGTCGTGGACGAATGCCACCACGACGTCGCCGCCCCGCTCGAGGGCGTGGTGCAGTGCCGGGTTGTCACTCAGGCGGAGGTCGTCGCGGAGCCAGACGAGGGTGGGGCCGATGGGCTTCTCCTCGGCCACTCAGAGACCGGCCGAGACGGTCGGTGTCGCTGGCGCTGTGAGAGGCGAAGTCGCGGTTGCAGTCGCAGTCGCGGGCGCGGTTGCGGGTGCAGGCGCTGTGGGGCCGCCCGGGCTCGGCTCGTCGATCACGGGGCACTCCTCGGCCGCCGGCACGTCGGCGATGGGTGGTCCGAGACGGAGCTTCGTGCAGAGCTCCATCAGCTGCTGGAGCTCGTCGCTCGAGAGGGTGCCGCCGACCCGTCGGGAGATCGCCTCGGCGTGCCCGACGGCGGTGCTGCGGAAGACGTCGTAGCCGAGGGGCGTTAGGGCGACGATGATGCCGCGGGCGTCGCCCGGGTCGCTCAGCTTCTCGACGACGCCCTTGGTCGACAGGCGGTCGACGAGGCGGCTGATGCTCGGCTGCGTGAGGAGGAGGTGGTGCGTCAGCTCTTTGAGGCGGGCGCGGCGCTCGGGCTGATTCGTCAGGTTGAACAGGACGTCGTACTCGTTGAAGGAGATCTGCCCGGTGGGGAACGTCGCCGTGAGCTCGCGCATGATCGTGACCTGGGCACGGAAGAGCGACTCCCACGCGCTGACGGCCAGACTCTTCTGGCTGACGCCTCTCTGGCTCACCGCTCTCTCGACCACTGGTGCTCCTCACCCCGACGACTGGCGTCCAGTCTACGAAGGGCCACCGACAGCCGCCCGCCTGAGGACGGGCACTGTGGAGAACTCGACTGTTAACGGACTGAGGGTCGATCTCAGAGGCTTGAGACCGACCCTCTCCCTTGCACCAAGAGTGTCCTGCAATCACATTCCACTGACGTTGCCACAGCAAACAACTTCAGTGACCTCAATCTATAACGGCTTGGTAACGGCGTCTAGTTACCGAATCGTTATTTGTCTGAGAAGACACCCAGAAGAAACCAGCCGTTCGCTCTGCCGGGGGACGCCCTGTCGGCACGCCGGGGGACCGCATCCCGCCTGCTCGGCACTTCTGGGAGTGTCGAGAAGCAGCGGTCGGGCTCAGAAGACGTCGGGCGACGGCGTCGAGGCCTGCCGGATCGACACGTCGGCGTGACGGTCGAACCGGTACCCGACTCCGCGGACGGTGCGGACGATGTCCTCGAACGCCCCGAGCTTCGACCGCAGCCGCCGCACGTGCACGTCGATGGTGCGCTCGTTCGGCACCTCGTCGTCGCCGGCCGACCAGAGGCTCGAGATCAGCTCGGCGCGGTCGATCGTGCGGCCCTCGCGGAGCACGAGGTACTGCAGCAGCTCGAACTCCTTGTACGTGAGCGGGGCGACGTCGCCGTCGAGCAGGAGGCGCTTGCGCGAGATGTCGACGACGACCCCGCCGCGGGCGCCGGGCTCCTCGTCGACCTCGGTGTGGCGGTGCTTCGCGAGGGCCGCAGGATCCTGCAGCGCGAGCCGGACCACGTCGACGTCGCGCCCGCCCGCGCCTTCCGGGGCGAGAGCCACGGCCGCGTGCGTCTCGGCAGCGGGGGCGAGCTGGGCGGTCAGAGCGCGGAGCTGAGAGACGATGTCGCCGAGGCTGGTGCCCGCCTCGGCGGCCTTGAGCTCGTCGATTCCGACGTAGAGGACGAAGCCGCGGGCCTCGGTGCCGGCCGGGACGGCCTTCAGGCGGGGAGCGGGGGCCGCTTCGGCGGGGGCGACCGCCGTCAGGTGGCGGGCCGGGGCGGCGGCCGTGGTGGTGCTGGTGCTTGCGGTGCTGGTGGTGTCGAGGGCGAGAGACATGGGATGGAGTCCTTTGGGACTGGGGAAGGATCCGTTCGTCCGCCAACCCGGCCGGATGCTGCTGCCGGGTGCGGAGAAGGAACGCGATGCCTTCGGTGTGTGCCGCTAGGCTCGCGCGTCCTGGCGAGATGATGCTCAGGAGGCGGAACGGGAAGGGACGCGCCGCCGGGTGGGGCGGACTGTGCATCCGGAGTCAGGCCGTCTCACCGGGGTGCGGGGGAGACGGTGTCAGTGGCAGGCAGCGGTATCAGGCCTGCAGGCCGACGGAGACTCGGCGGGTCGAACGAGGGAGGCCGGTCAGGCCGACATTCGACAACACATGACTGCCGTCGCCACCATCATGGTGGCGCGCTCCGCGAGACCTCGGGAGACGACCGTCTCTCGGATCGGGGCGTGCGTGGATGCAGTCATGAGTCCGATTGTGTCGTAACGGTCGCGGACGTGTCAACCGACTCGCGGGCACCGCCGAGACGCGCAGCGCCGCGGAGACGAACGGGAGCTGGAGGGCGGAACGCCTCAGGCCAGCCCGTACAGCCGGTCGCCGGCGTCGCCGAGGCCCGGGACGATGTAGCCCTGGTCGTTCAGCTGCTCGTCGACCGCGCCCAGGACGATGTGCACCTCGCGCCCGTGCATCGCCTTCTCGACGGCGGCGAGGCCCTCGGGCGACGCCAGGATGCACACGGCGGTGACGTCGACGGCGCCCCGGTCGAGCAGGAAGTCGATGGCGGCGATCAGCGAGCCGCCGGTGGCGAGCATGGGGTCGAGGACGAAGCACTGCCGGTTCGACAGGTCGTCGGGCAGGCGCTCGGCGTAGGTGACCGGCTGCAGCGTCTCTTCGTCGCGCATCATGCCGAGGAACCCGACCTCGGCGCTCGGGACGAGCTTCGTCATGCCCTCGAGCATGCCCAGACCGGCGCGCAGGATCGGGACCACCAGCGGGCGGGGCTTCGAGATGGCCAGCCCCGTGGTCGGGCCGACGGGCGTCTGGATGTCGACGGGCTCCGTGCGGACGCTGCGGGTGGCCTCGTAGGCGAGGAGCGTGACGAGCTCCTCGGTGAGCGCCCGGAACGTGGGCGACTTCGTCTCGCGATCGCGGAGGACCGTCAACTTGTGGGTGATCAGGGGGTGGTCCGCCACGTGCACTCGCATAGGCTCGAGGCTAGCGGAGTCGAGCCGGGAGGAGGAGCCGCGTGCCACTCATCCCCGTCGAGTACGACGCCCTCATGGGCCAGGCCATCGACGAGGCCGCTCTCTGCGCGGTCTCCGGAGACGTCCCCGTCGGGGCGCTCGTCATCGACGCTGCCGGCCGCGTCGTCGGCCGGGGCAGGAACGAGCGGGAGCTCGACCAGGATCCGACCGCCCACGCCGAGGTCCTCGCCCTCCGGCGCGCCGCCTCGCACCTCGGCGACCGCCACCTCACCGGCTGCACTCTCGTCGTGACGCTCGAGCCCTGCCCCATGTGCGCCGGGGCGATCCTCGCAGCGCGGGTGCCCCGCGTCGTCTTCGGGGCGTGGGACGAGAAGGCGGGGGCGGCCGGGAGTGTCTACGACAT
The DNA here is from genome assembly GCF_039537585.1 of Frondihabitans peucedani. Classification (NCBI taxonomy): domain Bacteria; kingdom Bacillati; phylum Actinomycetota; class Actinomycetes; order Micrococcales; family Microbacteriaceae; genus Frondihabitans; species Frondihabitans peucedani. The sequence continues at coordinate 1,286,932 of NZ_BAABAU010000001.1, read as the reverse complement.
CCTGCGCGACCGTCGTCTGCCCCACCGGGCCGAGGTGTACGCGGGCGTCCGGGCCGTCGAGTGCGCGGCCCTCCTCGACGACTTCTTCGCTGCGCGCCGCTAGCTCCAGCCGGAGAGCTCAGTCGAGCGAGCGGATGACGATCGCCTCGGTCGTCGGCTGCTCGGCCCCGGGAGGCGCCCAGACGTCCGGCTCGATGTAGATGACGCGCGCGATCGGGACGGCCGCGCGGATCCTGCCCTCGACCGTATTGATCGCCGAGGCCACGTCGGCGAGCAGAGTGCGGCCGCCGATGGCGACCTTCACTCCGACGAGCAGCTCGTCGGGGCCGAGGTAGAGCGTCTTCATGTGGATGATCTGCTCGACCTCCGGGCCGCCGGTGATCGCCTTCCGGATCTTCTCGACGTCTTCTGCCGACGCGCCCTCGCCGACGAGGAGGCTCTTCGTCTCGATGCCGAGCACGATGGCCACCAGGATCAGGAGCACCCCGATCATGATCGTCCCGAGTGCGTCGAACAGGCTGTTGTCGGTCAGGACGGTCAGTCCGACGCCGAGGAACGCGAAGACGAGTCCGGTGAGAGCAGCGGTGTCTTCGAGAAGCAGGACCGGCAGCTCGGGCGCCTTGGCCCGGCGGATGAACGCGAACCAGCCGAGCTCGCCCTTGTGCGGACGCGCCTCCTTGAGGGCGGTGCGGAGCGAGAAGCTCTCGAGCCCGATCGCGATGACGAGCACCAGCATCGGCAGCCACCAGTTCTCGAGCTCGTGCGGTTCCTGGACCTTCTCGATGCCCTCGTACAGCGAGAAGACGCCGCCGATGGAGAACAGGATGATCGACACCACGAACGCGTACACGTAGCGCTCGCGGCCGTAGCCGAACGGGTGCTCGGCGTCGGCCTGCCGCTTCGACCGGCGGCCGCCGAGGAGGAGCAGCAGCTGGTTCGCGGAGTCGGCGATCGAGTGGACGCCCTCCGCCAGCATCGACGCGGAGCCCGACACTGCCCACGCGATGATCTTGACGAGCGCGATCCCGAGGTTCGCGCCCAGCGCGGCGAGGATCGCTTTCGTTCCGTGGCCGTGGCCGCCTTCGACCTTTTCGCTCATCTGTGTCACTCGTCCTGTCGCCATGGGCTGTTCTCCGGGTTCACCGGGCTCAATCCTAGGATGGACGCATGACCACGACGCTCCCAGCCACCGCGATCCTCGGCGCAGGATCGATGGGCGGCGCGATCCTGCAGGGCCTTCTCCGACCCGGTGTGACCGTCGAGGGCGGCATCCGCGTCACGAACCGCACGGAGGCGAAGGCTGCCGCACTCCGGCACGGGGCGGTCACCTCGCTGGCGACCGAGACCGATCCTGCGGCCAACGCCTCGGCGGTGACCGGCGCCAGGATCGTGCTGATCGGGGTGAAGCCGTACCTGGTCGTCGACCTGCTCCGCGAGATCGCCCCCGTGCTCGAGCCCGGCACGATCGTCGTGAGTCTCGCGGCGGGCATCACCGTCGAGACGATGGAGTCGGTGCTGCCGGATCACGTGGCGGTGCTGCGGTCGATGCCGAACACGCCGTCGCTCGTCGGCCTCGGCGTCACCGGTCTCGCCAGAGGCACCCGCTCGTCGGACGCCGACCTCGAGGTCGTGCAGCGCCTCTTCGGGTGCGTCGGCGAGGTCGTCACGATCCCGGAGTCGAGCATCGACGCCCTCTCGACCATCTCCGGGTCGGGGCCCGCCTATGTCTTCTTCCTCATCGAGGAGCTCACCCGCACGGCCGTCGACCTCGGCTTCACCGAGGCGCAGGCCGCCGTCATGGTCCAGGGGACCTTCCGCGGCGCGTCCGAGCTCCTGGCGCACGACGTGATCGCGCCCGACGAGCTGCGCCGGCGGGTCACGAGCCCGAACGGCACGACCGAGAAGGCCGTCGAGGTCCTGCAGTCGGGCGATCTGAAGGGCCTGTTCGACCGGGCGACGGCCGCCGCCCTGGCGCGCGCCCGCGAGATCGCCGCGGGCTGATCCGCGCAGGTCCGAGACGCAGCCGGCCTACGACTCCAGCGCCGCGAAGCGCTCCAGGTCGGTCTCGGTGCCGCTGGCGATGATGAGGTCGTGGTCGCCGACGACCGTCTCGGGCCGCGCCTCCTGGAACGCTCCGCCCGGGCTCTTCACCCCGACGATCGTCACGCCGAACTTCGGCAGCACCGCGCAGGCCCCGAGGGCCTGCCCCCGCACCGACCTCGGCGGGTACATCTTGACGATCGCGAACTCGTCGTCGAACTCGATGTAGTCGAGCATGCGGCCGGAGACGAGGTGCGCGACGCGCTCGCCGGCCTCCGCCTCCGGGTAGATCACGTGGGTGGCGCCGATCCTGGTCAGGATCTTGCCGTGCGACTGCGATACTGCCTTCGCCCAGATCTGCGGGATCTCGAGGTCGACGAGGTTGGCCGTGATGAGCACGCTCGCCTCGAGCGACGACCCCACGCCGACGACCGCGATGCCGAAGTCGGCCGCGCCGATCTGACGGAGGGCGTCGATGTCGCGCGCGTCGGCCTGCACGGCGTGCGTGACGCGGTCGGCCCACTTCTGCACCAGCGCGACGTCGGTGTCGACGACGAGGACGTCGCGATCCTGCCGTTCCAGCTGGCCCGCCGTCGCGGCCCCGAACCGCCCGAGGCCGATCACGAGGACGGGGGCGTCGTGGGGGATCCGGTCAGCCAACGATGGGCCTTTCTTCGGGGCGCGTGAACAGCTGTCGGCGCTGGCTGTTGGCCAGGGCCACGGCGAGAGTCACTGTACCAACGCGCCCCATCCACATCGTGACGACGAGGACGTACTTGGCGCTGTCCGGCAGCTCGCTCGTGAGACCTGTCGACAGGCCGCAGGTGGCGAAGGCCGAGATCACCTCGAAGAGCACGTGCGAGAGCTCGGCCTTGGTGATCTGCAGGACCACGATGGTCGCCACGGCCACGATCGTCGCGCCCCAGAGGGCCACGCTCACCGCGAGGCGCAGGACGTCGGAGGGGATCCTGCGTCCGAAGGCCTCGATGCTCCGCTTGCCCCGGGCCTCGGCGAAGGCGGCCAGGAACAGGACCGCCAGCGTGGTCACCTTCAGCCCGCCCGCAGTCGACGCCGACCCGCCGCCGATGAACATCAGCATGTCGGTGACCAGGAGGCTCGAGTCGTGCAGGTGCGAGATGTCGATCGTCGAGAAGCCGCCGGAGCGCGCCATCGTGCTGAGGAACAGCGACTCGAAGACCGTGGTGCCGGCGTCTTTCGCGCCGAACGTCCGGGGGTTGTCGAACTCCAGGACGATGTAGAGCACCATGCCGGCGACGAGCAGGATCCCGGTCGTCACGAGGGTCAGCTTCACGTGCAGCGACCAGCGGCGCGGATGCAGCGGATTGCGGGTGATCGCGTAGATCACCGGGAACCCGATGCTGCCGAGGAACACCGCCACCATCAGCAGCCCCAGGAAGAAGAAGTCGCCCTGGAACGGCGCCAGCCCCGACGCGTTCGGGGTGAAGCCGGTGTTCGTGAACGCCATCGCCGCGTAGTAGAAGCTGTCGAGCACCGCGTCGCCGAACGGGATGCCGTCGATCAGCATCCGCGGGATGAGCAGGATCCCGATCACCAGCTCGATCGCCAGCGCGCTGACGGCGACCGTCGTCAGGAGGCCGCCGACCTCGCCGAGGCGGACGGCCTGGCCCTCCGGGACCGGCCCGGCGTGCGCTCGCAGAGGGTTGCCGTCGCTGGCGGCCATCAGCCGGGAGCGGAGGCCGAGGCGGCGGGAGACGACGAGGCCCAGGATGCTCGCCACCGTCAGGACGCCGATCGCCCCGATCTGCACGCCCACGAAGATCACCACGTGGCCGAACAGCGACCAGTGCGTGGCCATGTCGACGGTGGCGAGGCCGGTGACGCAGATGACCGAGACCGCAGTGAAGAGCGAGTCGGCGAGGGGGGTCACGGTGCCCGAGGTCGACGAGATCGGCAGCATGAAGATCGCGGTGAACAGCAGGATCAGGGTCGTGAAGATCAGGATCGCGAATCGCGCCGGCGACTTCCGGCTCGCGTCGTCGACGGCTTCGCGGAATCGGGCGAGAGGTCGCGCGGGCTGGCCGGGCCTGCCGAGCCCCGGCCTCCTGCCGGGCGACGGCGGGCGCATCAGAGGCGTCGCTGACGTCACCTGGCCCTCCTGACCCGTCGATCTCACCCGAAGACCGTCATGGTACTAGGCAGCGCCACTCAGTACCCTTGCCCCCATGGCCGACATCTTCACCGTGATCGCCGACCCCACGAGACGGGACCTCCTCGGCGTCCTCCTGCGCAGCAGTGCCGGCGAGACCAGCGTGGGCGAGATGGTGACCGAGCTGGGGGTGAGCCAGCCCACCGTGTCTAAGCACCTCCGGGTCCTGCGCGACGCGGGCCTCGTGCGGGTGCGCGAGAAGGGGCAGCACCGCTACTACAGCGTCGACCCCGAGCCGCTCCTCGCCGCGAGCGACTGGCTGGCGCCCTTCGTCGAGGAGGCCCGGCCCGGCGTGCCCCTGAACCCCGCGGGGCTGGTCGCGCTGCCGGCCCGCGGCCCCGGCGTGCCGCTGCCCGCCCCGCTCCGTCGAGCCGCCGAGAACCTCCCCGACGTCGGCGAGGTGGGCACCACTCTGGGCCGCGTCGTGGCCGGCGCGCAGAACCGGATCCCGGGCCCGATCAAGAAGCGTCTTGGGCACCGCGAACAGGGGTGACGCAGCCGCTTGCCCCCGGGTCACATGCGCCCCTAAAGTAGCCACGGGGCACACGAGTAACACTCAGGCGGCCCCAAGACGCCGGAAGAGACCGCACTGAGCACAGCGCGTGAGGCCCCGGCCCGAACCCGAGGCAGGATCATGTCGGACGACCTGACGGACGTGCGTTTTCTGACAGTGGCGGAAGTCGCCGACATGATGCGGGTGTCGAAGATGACGGTCTACCGGATGGTCCACTCCGGTGAGCTTCCGGCCATCCGTTTCGGGCGTTCCTTCCGCGTGCCGGACGCCGCCGTCCAGGCGGTCCTCCGCGGCGGAATCGCAGACGTCGGCTGAGCGAGCCCTCCCGGTTCGTCTTTCTCGGCCGACCCCGGTAGACTCCACCAAGGTATTTTTCCGCGGTTCTTGATTTGGACCCGGTGCGATCAAGGTCCTGTTCAAAAATCTGTGAGGTGCCCTATGGGTTCTGTTATCAAGAAGCGTCGCAAGCGCATGGCGAAGAAGAAGCACCGCAAGCTGCTTCGCAAGACGCGCCACCAGCGCCGCAACAAGAAGTAGTCGGCTGCTCCGCAGTCCGCTCCTTCGTGTGAAGGCCGCCGCCCCTCGGGGTGGCGGCCTTCGTCGTATCCTGGGGCGGTGCCCGTGCCCCACATCACCCTCCTCACCAAGCCCGGCTGCCACCTCTGCGACGATGCCCGGCTGGCGCTCGAGGGCGTGCTCGACGAGATCGAGTTCGCCGGTGCCCGCGACTACGACGAGCTCTCGATCCTCGACGACCCGAGCCTCGCGGAGGAGTACGCGGAGGAGATCCCCGTCGTCCTGATCGACGGCCGCGTCCACACCATCTGGCGCGTCGAGCCCGAGCGCCTGCGGACGGCGCTGCGCGCGGCCATGCCCGGCGCTGCCCGCGGCTGACCGCCGGCGCCCGCGGCAGCGCGCACAGGCGTCGAGAGGCCACTATCCGCCCTGCAGCGCGACGCGCAGGGCGGATAGTGGCCTCTCGAGGGGTGTGGCGAGCCGCGTCCGGCGTACCGCCAGCCGCGTGCCGCTGGCGGCTACGGCTCGAGGCGCGTCGGGCCGCGGAACAGGTACGTGGTCTCTCGGAGGTTCGCGAGCCCGAGCATGAGCATCAGCACGCGCGCGAGGCCCATGCCGAAGCCGCCGTGCGCCGGCACCCCGTAGCGGAAGAAGTCGAGGTAGCCCGAGAGCTCCTCGGGGTCGAGGCCCTTGTCGCGGGCGTTCTGCTCGAGGATCTCGATGCGGTGCTCGCGCTGGGCGCCGGTCGAGATCTCGACGCCGTTGTAGATGAGGTCGTAGCTGTTCGTCAGCCCCGCGTCGTCGGCGTTCCGCATGTGATAGAACGGCCGGATGCTCGAGGCGTAGTCGGTCAGGAACACGAAGTCGTGCCCGAACTCCTCTTTGACGTAGGCCGCGATCTGGCGCTCGCCCTCGGGGTCCATGTCGTCGTCGGCGCGGGGCACCTCGTAGCCGCGCTCGGCCACGATGCGCTTGGCCTCGGCGAGCGGGATCCGCGGGAACGGGACGGTCGGCACCGTGAGCTCGAAGCCGAAGAGGGCCTCGATGTCGGCGCCGTGCTTGTCTTTGACGGCCTGGAAGCCGGCGACCATGAGCTCCTCGTGGAGCTTCATGACGTCTTCGTGCGACTCGATCCAGCTGAACTCGGTGTCGATGGAGGTGAACTCGGTCGCGTGGCGGCTGGTGAAGCTGGGGTCGGCGCGGAACGCGGGCCCGACCTCGAAGATCTTGCCGAAGCCGGCGGGCTGCGCCATCTGCTTGAAGAACTGGGGGCTCTGCGCGAGGAACGCCGACCCCTCGAAGTACTCGACGCGGAACAGCTCGGCCTTCGACTCGCTGGCGGAGGCCATGAGCTTGGGGGTCGTGATCTCGATGAAGTCGTGCTCGACCCAGTAGGTGCGGAGGGCGTGCAGGAACGTCGTCTGGATCTTGAAGACGAGAGCGTTCTTCGGGACGCGGAGGTCGAGGAAGCGCCAGTCCATGCGCTTGTCGATGCCGGAGTCGTCGGCGATGGGCGTCTCGGGGATCGCGAGCGAGGCGACCTCGAGCGACGCGAGCTTGATCTCGACGCCGCCGAGCTTGACGCGCTCGTCGTGCTTCAGCTCGCCGCGGGCGGTGAGGAACGAGCCCTGCGAGAGGGCCGAGATCGTGTCGGAGACGTCGGTGGCCGTCACCGCACCGGTCTCGTCGGTCGCGCGCGGGTTGACGAGCTGCACGGCGCCGGTCTCGTCGCGGAGGACGACGAACTGGACCTTCTTCTGATCGCGCACCGTCTCGACCCACCCGGACACGGTGACGGGCCCGTCGGAGGAGGACTGCAGGTCTTTGATGAGGGTGCGGTTGATCACGCTGCCCGAGTTTACAGTCGGGGAGCCGGTCTCTCGGCACCGAGAGAAGACCGCCTGTGGAAATTCCTGGTGGGAGGTGTGTACGGCGGCGCAATCTACACTGTTCTGTGTGCCTGCAGACCTGATCCACCTCGTGCGCCACGGCGAGGTCGAGAACCCGGAAGGCGTCCTCTACGGTCGCATCCCGGGCTTCGGGCTGTCGCGACTCGGTCACCGGATGGCGAGCGCCTCTGCTGACTCCCTCAAGGCCCACGGCGCCCCCGTCCGGGCCCTCGTCGCCAGCCCACTCCAGCGCACCCGCGAGTCGGCGGCCCCCTGGGCCGAGGCGTTCGGCCTCGAGACCGCAATCGACGAGCGCCTGATCGAGCCCACTAACCGATACGAGGGCAGGCGCGGCGGTTTCGCCAAGTCCGTCGTGCGGCCCGCCGAGTGGCCCTGGATCGTCAACCCCCTGAAGCCCAGCTGGGGCGAGGCCTATGTGAGCATCGCCGCTCGCACGCTCGCCGCAGTCGACGCCGCCTGGCGGAGCATCGACGACGGCGACGTCGTCCTGGTCAGCCACCAGCTCCCGATCTGGATGGTGCACCGGAGCCTCCTCGGCCAGCGCCTCTTCCACGATCCCCGCAGACGGAGGTGCTCCCTCTCGAGCATCACGACCCTGGCGAGGCGCGGCGACGCGTTCGTCGAGGTCGACTACCGCGAACCCGCGGCCGCCCTGCAGGCCGCAGCCGTCGATACAGGAGCCGTGTGAACCACCGCCGCATCCCGACCCTCGCCCGCCTCTCCGTCATCGGCGTCCTCGTGGCCGTCGCCCTCACGGGGTGCGCGAGCAAGCCCGCCGTGACGCAGAACCAGAACTACATCTCCGGCGACGGCACCGTCACCGAGATCAAGCCCGCCGACCGCGGCGCGAGCGTGGAGTTCACGGCGAAGACCGACGAGGGCAGGTCGATCTCGCGGAAGACCTACCAGGGCGACGTCGTCGTTCTGAACTTCTGGTACGCATCCTGCCCGCCCTGCCGCGTCGAGGCGCCCGATCTCGCCGCCCTCTCGACCAAGTACGACTCGAAGGGCGTCCAGTTCATCGGTGTCAACGTGCGCGACGAGGCCGACACCGCCCGCGCCTTCGACCGCTCCTTCAAGATGCCCTACCCCTCGGTCATCGACGCGACCGACGCGAAGGTGCAGCTCGCGCTCGCCGGCCAGCGCGGCCCGAACGCGACCCCGACCACGATGGTGCTCGACCAGAAGGGCCGCGTCGCCGCGCGCGTCCTCGGGCAGGTCAACAAGAGCGTCCTCGACACCCTCATCTCCGACACGATGTCCGAGGGTCGATAGGTGTACGCGGGCAACCCGTTCTTCGAGGCGGTCACGAGCGGTCAGCTGCTCGTGGCCCTCCCGGTGGCGGTGCTCGCGGGCATCCTGTCGTTCATCTCGCCCTGCGTGCTCCCTCTCGTGCCCGGCTACCTCGGCTACGTGGGCGGCCTGACCGGCAACGCGCAGGATGCACGGGGCCGCAGGATCGACCGGGCGCGCGTGGTCCTCGGCGTCCTCCTGTTCATCCTGGGCTTCACGCTCGTCTTCGTGGCGCTGAACACCGCGGCCGGGGCCCTCGGGTTCTGGTTCCTCGAGTGGCGGACGCTCATCACCCGGCTGCTCGGGGTGGTCGTGATCCTGATGGGTCTCGTCTTCATCGGCAACTTCCCGTTCTTCCAGCGGACGGCCAAGCTCACGATCAGCCCGAAGACCGGCCTGATCGGGGCTCCGCTGCTCGGCATCGTGTTCGGCCTCGGCTGGAGCCCGTGCCTCGGGCCCACGCTCGCGGCGATCACGGCCATGTCCCTCAACACGGGCTCGGCCGGGCAGGGGCTCCTGCTCGGCGTGTTCTACTGCGTGGGCCTCGGGGTGCCGTTCCTGCTGGTGGCCCTCGGCCTCGGCTGGATGACCCGGTCGATCGCATTCGTCAAGAGGCACATCCGTGCCGTCAATCTGCTCGGAGGCAGCCTTCTGGTGCTCATCGGTGTTCTCATGGTCGCAGGGGTCTGGACCGACCTCATGTCGAGGCTCGGGGCGGTGATCGCGAACTATGGCACGGTCGTCTGATCTCGACGCCGAGCGCGCCGACCGCACCGACGAGCGCTCCGATCCGCTGCGCCCGAGCGATCACATCGACTCGGTCGCGCCGAGCCGGGGCGGCGACGGGATCACGCAGCCGAAGCTGGGATTCATCGGCTACGTCCGCTTCTTCTGGCGGCAGCTCACGAGCATGCGGACGGCGCTGTTCCTCCTCATGCTGCTGGCCCTCGCGGCCGTGCCCGGCTCGCTCGTCCCGCAGGTCACCTCCGACCCGAACGGCGTCGCGCAGTACAAGACCGACCACCCGCAGCTGTATCCGATCCTCGACAAGATCGGATTGTTCAACACCTTCTCGACGCCGTGGTTCTCGGCCGTCTACCTGCTGCTGTTCATCTCGCTGATCGGCTGCATCATCCCGCGCGTCAAGCACCACCTCGAGGCGCTCCGCGCGGCCCCGCCGAAGACGCCCGCAAGGCTCGGCCGCCTCGCCGGCTTCCAGTCGCACCCCCTCGTGAGCGGTGGGAGAGGCGACTCCGGATCCGAGTCCGGCTCGGGCCGCGCCCCGGTCTCGGCCGAGATCGCGATTGCCACGGCGCGCCAGCAGCTCCGTCGTGCCGGCTACCGGACGCGGGTCTATGGCGACTCCGTCAGCGCCGAGCGCGGCTACCTGCGCGAGACCGGCAACCTCGTGTTCCACATCGCCCTCCTGGGCGTGCTGATCACGGTCGGGATCGGCGGCGGCTTCGGCTACACCGGCCAGCGCGTCGTGGTCGCGGGGCAGACGTTCTCGAACAACCTCGGGTCGTACGACTCGTTCAGCCCGGGCCGCTTCTTCAGCGACACCAACCTCGTGCCGTACAACATCACCATCGACAGCTTCGTCGCCAAGTACGAGGAGAAGGTCGCCAGCGCCCTCGGAACGCCGATCGACTACCAGGCCGACGTGACCGAGCAGGTGCAGGGGCAGCAGGCGAAGAAGACGAAGCTGCGCGTCAACGACCCGCTCGAGATCGGCGGCACGCAGGTCTACCTCCTCGGCAACGGCTACGCGGTCGACGTGACGGTCCGCGACGGCGACGGCAACGTCGCGTTCAAAGACAGCGTCCCGTTCCTGCCTCAGGACTCCAACCTGACCTCCCTGGGCGTGATCAAGGTGCCCGACGCCCTGCCGACGCAGCTCGGCATGATCGGCTTCTTCTACCCGAGTGCGACGTCGCTCGGCACCGGGGCACTGACGTCGAACTTCCCCGACACGATCAACCCGAAGCTGACCCTTGACGTCTTCTCGGGCGATCTCGGACTGAACGACGGCGTGCCGCGCTCGGTGTACCAGCTCAACACCGACAACCTCACGCCGATCGCGAGCACCAAGGCGAGCAACGGCAAGCAGCCTCTCGAGAAGCCCCTCATCCTGAAGCCCGGGCAGACGGCGACCCTCCCGAACGGCCTCGGCTCCGTCACCTTCGACGGCGTCAAGCGCTTCGTGTCGCTCGACGTGCACCACGACCCGTCGCAGCAGTACGTGCTGGTCTTCGCGATCCTGATCGTGCTCGGCCTCCTGACCGGCCTCTTCGTGCCCCGCCGCCGCGTCTGGGTGAAGGCCGTCCAGGGCGAGGACGGCCTCTCGATGGAGTACGCGGGTCTCGCCCGAGGGGAAGACCCGACCCTGACCCGGGCCGTGGATGACTTGGCGAAGAGACATCTCGCCGCACTGGGCTCTCCGCTCTCCGCCGACCGACGTAAGGTGTCATCGTGACGACTGCCGACCTCTCGCTCTACTGCCTCTACGCGGCGTACTCCGCGATCGCGATCTACGTGATCTCGTTCATCGCGTTCGCGCTCGACCTGGCCAAACGCTCCGGCGACGCCCAGATCGCAGCCACCGCCGCGCTCAAGGCGCAGGCCCGTCAGCTGACCGGTCAGGCCCACGGCGAGGCGGCCCAGCGCGAGGCGGCCTCGGCCGTCGGCGGCTCGGGCTCCGGGGGCGTCGCCGTCCTCGAGCGCACCGACGTCCCGGCCTACGAGGCGCCGGCCCGGCGCTCCTCGCAGTTCGAGCGCATCGGCATGTCGATGATGACCCTCGGCCTCGTCGTCCACATCGCCTCGGTCGTCTTCCGCGGGCTGGCCGCGGGCCGGGTCCCGTGGGCGAACATGTTCGAGTTCGGCCTCACGGGCACCGCCCTCATCGTCGGCGTCTTCCTGCTCGTCAACCTGTTCGTCGACCTCCGCTACCTGGGCGCCTACGTGATGGGCCTGAACCTCATCCTGCTCGGCGTCGCAGTGGTCAACTTCTACGTCGCCGTCAGCCCGCTCGTGCCGGCGCTGCAGTCGTACTGGCTCGTCATCCACGTGTTCGTCGCCTGCCTCGGCACCGCGTTCTTCGCCATCGCGGGCGGTCTGTCTGCCGCGCAGATCATCCAGTCGAAGCGCGAGGTCGCCAAGAACGCCGGCATCAAGCTGTTCGACACCCTTCCCGGGGCAGAGCGCCTCGAAGACCTCGCCTACCGAATCGCCCTGGTCGGCTTCGTCCTCTGGACCTTCACCCTCATCGCCGGCGCCGTCTGGGCCGAGAAGGCGTGGGGCCGCTACTGGGGCTGGGACACCAAAGAGGTCTGGACCTTCATCATCTGGGTCATCTACGCCGGCTACATCCACGCCCGAGCGACTCGCGGCTGGCGCGGTGCGCGCTCGTCGTGGCTCTCGATCGTGGGCTTCGCCGCCGTCATGTTCAACTTCTCGGTCGTCAACCTGTTCTTCAAGGGCCTGCACGCCTACTCGGGCCTCTAGGCCGGGGGAGGCTCGGCGGGCGCCGGGCACCCGTCAGGAGGCGCCGGCTCCCGTCAGGAGGCAGGACCGAGCAGCACCGCGAAGAGCGACACGGCTCCGCCGACGATGAAGAGCAGCGTGCCGAGCTGCATCGTGCGCGTCTTGTTGCGGTCGGCGATCGGCACGCTGACCTCCAGGATCGGGCAGCCCGACCAACCGATCATGCCGACGCTCAACGCGACGAGGACCGCGCCGATCCACCAGATCGTGGCCAGGCCGGACGTCAGATCCGACGGCCTCCATCCTGACGAGAGCAGCAGCCCGAGGACGATGCCGATCGTGGCGATGACGCCGACGAACCAGATCGTGCCGGTCCACATGATTCGTTCGAGGTTCTTCTCCGGGGTCATCAGATCGTGGGTCACGGTCTCATTTTCCACCCGTCGCGCCCCCTTCCCGACCACGGGCGCCTCAGGAGCCCGTTCAGGCGGACGCGGGGGCCGAGCCCTCCTCCAGGTGCGCGTACGCCGCCCGGGCCCGCTCGAACCACCAGGTCCGGCGCTCCTCGGGGGCGGCATGGCGTCTCAGCAGGTCGACGTCCACCTCGACGCGCCGCACGTCGACCGCGCCGTCGGTCGGCAGCAGCGGCTCCCGGGTCACGTCGGCGGTGAGCATCGCCGCGGTGCCGAGCCCGCAGTCGTGCGGCAGCTCCGGGATCGACGCCGCGAGGAACGCGCCCATGCTGAGGCCGACCGACGAGTCGATGGCGCTCGACACGACTGCGGGCAGCCCGGTACGCCGGACGATGTCGAGGCCCCGGGCGACGCCGCCGAGCGGCTGCGCCTTGATCACGAGGAGGTCGGCCGCTCCGGCTCGCGCCACGGCGAGCGGGTCGTCGGCCTTGCGGACGCTCTCGTCGGCGGCGACCCGGACCCCGAGACCGGACTCCGCGATCCTGCGCCGGAGGTCGCCCAGCTCGGCCACGCTCGGCACCGGCTGCTCGACGTACTCCAGGTCGAACGGTGCCAGCTCATCGAGGGCTCGCAGGGTCTCGTCGACCGACCAGTTCGTGTTCGCGTCGATGCGCACGCGGCCCTCCGCGCCGACGAACTCGCGCGCGGCCCCGACTCGCGCCACGTCGTCGGCGAGGGTCTGCCCGGGCTCGGCCACCTTCACCTTGACGGTCCGGCAGCCGGGATACCGACGCAGGATCGCGGGCACCTCCCCGGCGCTCACCGCGGGCAGCGTCGCGTTCACCCGCACCCGCTCGCGGAGAGGCGCGAGGCCTGCGCCCCAGCCGAAGTCGATCGTCGCGCGGAGCCACGCCGAGGCCTCGGCGGCGCCGTACTCGAGGAACGGGCTGAACTCGGTCCAGCCGTTCGGCCCCTCGACCAGGAGCACCTCGCGGACGTCGACGCCGCGGAACCGGTTCCGCAGCGGGAGCGCGACGACGTGGGCGTCGCGGAGGAGGTCGTCGAGCGGGGCCAGCATGCTCCGAGTCTTCCACCAGCGCCCTCTCGGTAGGCTCGGAGGCATGTCCGATGCCGTGTCCGACCTGTTCGATCCGAGCGAGTGGCGGGAGGCTCCCGGTGCCGGCGAGCTGACCGACATCACGTACCACCACGACGTGCGGGGGCAGGTGGCCAGGATCGCGTTCGACCGCCCCGAGGTCCGCAACGCCTTCCGGCCGCACACGGTCGACGAGCTCTACCGTGCGCTCGACGACGCGCGGATGAACCCGAGGATCGGCGTCGTCCTCCTGACCGGCAACGGTCCGAGCGCGAAAGACGGCGGCTGGGCGTTCTGCTCGGGCGGCGACCAGCGCATCCGCGGGCGCGACGGCTACAAGTACGAGGGCGACGAGGCGCTGAAGCCCGACCCGGCCCGGAACGGGCGCCTGCACATCCTCGAGGTGCAGCGGCTGATCCGCACCATGCCGAAGGTCGTCATCGCGGTGGTGCCCGGCTGGGCGGCCGGCGGCGGCCACTCGCTCCACGCGATCTGCGACCTCACCCTCGCCAGCCGCGAGCACGGCCGCTTCAAGCAGACCGACGCCGACGTCGGCTCGTTCGACGGCGGCTACGGCAGCGCCTACTACGCGCGCCAGATCGGCCAGAAGCTCGCCCGCGAGGTGTTCTTCCTGGCCCAGGAGTACTCGGCCCAGCGCGCCTACGAGATGGGGGCGGTCAACGCCGTCGTCGACCACGACGACCTCGAGCGCGAGGCCCTCCGCTGGGCCCGCATCATCATGACCAAGTCGCCGACCTCGATCAGGATGCTCAAGTTCGCCTTCAACGCGGCCGACGACGGCATGACCGGGCTCCAGGTCTTCGCCGGCGAGGCGACACGGCTCGCGTACGGCACCGACGAGGCGGTCGAGGGGCGCGACTCGTTCCTCGAGAAGCGCGAGCCCGACTGGTCGCCCTACCCCTGGCAGTTCTGACGTGAAGCCGCTCGTCGCGGTCGACGCCGGCGACCCCGGCGAGGTGCTCGTCGCTCTCCGCGGGGCGCTGTCGGGCGGGCCCGCGATCCTGCCGTTCCCAGCGGGGGCACCGCCCCTCTCGCCTCCGGCCGAGGTCGAGAAGCGGGTCGCGCTGGTCATCGAGACGAGCGGGTCGACGGGCCGGGCGAAGCGCGTCGCGCTCTCCGCGGGAGCGCTGCTCGCGGGTGCGGCGGCTGCCGACTCGGCGCTCGCCGGCCCCGGCCAGTGGGTGCTGGCGCTGCCGGCCCACTACGTGGCGGGCACGAACGTCCTCGTCCGCTCGATCGCGGCCGAGACCGAGCCCGCGATCCTGGCGCCCGGCCACTTCGACCCGTCGGCGTTCGTCGAGGCCGCGGCCTCGCTGACGCACTCGGTCCGCTACACCTCTCTCGTGCCCGCGCAGCTGGCGACCCTGCTCGAGCTGGCCGAGGCGGCTCCTGCCAGCGACGCCTGCGCCGTGCTCCGGCGATTCGACGCCGTGCTCGTCGGCGGGCAGGCGACCCCGCAGGCGCTCCTCGACCAGGCGCGCGCTCTCGGCGTCCGGGTCGTCCGCACCTACGGGTCGAGCGAGACGAGCGGCGGGTGCGTCTACGACGGCGTCCCGGTCGGCCAGACGCGCGCCGAGGTCGGGGACGGCGAGCTCCTCCTCACCGGACCGACCCTCGCGGAGTACTACCTCGCCGATCCGGAGCGCACCGAGGCGGCCTTCGTGGTCCGCGACGGCGCCCGGTGGTACCGCACGGGTGACGCAGGATCGATCGACGCCGACGGAGTCGTGACCGTCACCGGGCGGCTCGACGACGTGATCGTCTCAGGCGGCCTCAAGGTGTCGCTCGGAGTGGTCGAGCGGGCCGTCCGCGACCTGCCGGGGATGTCGTCGGCCGTGGTCGTCCGGGCACCGTCGGAGCGCTGGGGCGAGGTGCCGGTCGTCGTCGCCGTCGCACCCCGGCTCTCGCTCGCCGAGGTGCGTGCCGCCGTCGTGCCGGTGGCCGGCCGCGCGGGTGCCCCCGACTCGCTGCTCGAGGTCGAGGCCCTCCCGCTCCTGCCGAGCGGCAAGCCCGACCGCGGGGGGCTCGAACGGCTCGCCGCGGAGCGACGCGCGGCGCACGACTAAACTCCTCGGGTGGCCAACAGCAGAACCAAGAGCACGAAGAAGAGCGGTCGGCCGGGCGGCCGTCCGGGCAGAGCGCCGGTCCGCAAGGCCTCGGCCGCCGACTGGATCAGCGGAGCCCGTCCGCGCACGCTGACCCTGGCCGTCGCCCCCGTCGCCCTCGGCAGCGCGGCCGCCGCCGAGCAGAACTCCTTCGACTGGCCGCTCGCTGTCCTGTGCCTCGTCGTCGCGCTGTTCCTGCAGATCGGCGTGAACTACGCCAACGACTACTCCGACGGCATCCGCGGCACCGACAAGTACCGCCTCGGGCCCGCGCGGCTCACCGGCGGCGGGGTCGCCGACCCGAGGATCGTCCGGAACGTCGCGTTCGCCTCGTTCGCGGTCGCTGCGGTCGCGGGCATCGCCGTCATCGTCATCACGCAGTTCTGGTGGATGGCGCTCGTCGGCGCAGCCTGCGTGGTCGCGGCCTGGTTCTACACCGGCGGTCGCCGGCCCTACGGCTACAACGCGATGGGCGAGATCTTCGTCTTCGTCTTCTTCGGTCTGGTCGCGACCCTCGGCACCGAGTTCGTGCAGCTGCACCGCGTCACCAGCCCCGGCTGGGTCATGGCGGTCATGATCGGGCTGTTTTCCTGCGCCGTGCTGATGATCAACAACATCCGCGACATCGACCAGGATCGCCTGGCGGGCAAGCGCACCCTCGCAGTGGTGCTGGGTCACCGCACGTCGCGGGTCGTCTACGCGCTCTTCCTGCTGCTGCCCTACGTGCTGCTGGTCTACTTCACGGTGCTCTACTTCGGCGGGGCGTACGTCTACTTCTCGCTCATCCTGACGCTGCCCGCGCTGATCATCGGGGTCACGGCCAAGACGCCGCCCGAGATGATCCTGGCGCTCAAGCTGTCGTCGTTCTCGGCGCTGCTGTTCTCGCTCGGGCTCTCGGCGGTGCTGTTCCTGCAGGTGCTGCTGCCGAGCTAGAGTCCCGCCGGCTACTCGTCTTCAGCCGGGGGCGCCTGGCGTCGCGCAGCCGCTGCGGGGCGTACGGTGCGGGCATGGCCAGCGGCGCCAGCGTCGAGCACGGAGTCCTCCTCGTCGGCGTCGTCGTCGCGCTCCGGGGCCGCCCGGCGCTTCACGATCGTGTCGGCGACGCCCATGCGAAGGCGTCCGAAGAAGATGTACGAGATCAGCAGGGCCAGGATCGCGGCGAACACGGCGGCCAGGTACACGCTGAGGGGCGTCAGGCGGAGCACGGCGAAGAGCACCGCGAAGACGCCGATGCGGGGGAGCGTGTAGAGGAGCGTCGCTTTCACGTCAGGAAGTCTAGGCGAGGCTGCCGGACGGCATCCCGACGTGCATCGAACGCACCGGAAGAGCCCGAGTGGCACACAGGCCCCGGGCCTAGAGTGACGCCATGGTCAAAGGGTTGTTCGTCCTGATCGTGGCAGCCGTCGCGTTCGTGGTGTTCGCCCTGGTCGACTGTCTCTTCACCGAGCGCCACCGGTTCCGGTCTTTCAACAAGCCCGTCTGGGCTCTCCTCATCGTCGTGCTCCCGGTCATCGGCGGCCTCCTCTGGTTCGTCCTCGGACGCCGCGGCCGCGCGTCTCTTGCGCGCCGCACGGTCGCCCCCGACGACGACCCCGACTTCCTCGGCAGGGCCTCCGCCCCGATGAGCGAGAGCGACCGCGAGTCGGTCGACGAGCGGATCCGCCGCCTCGAGCAGGAGCTCGCCGAGCACGACGACGACGGCCCGACTGGCACACTGAAGTAGTGCCCTCCCTTCCCGCTCCCTCCGGCAGCCCCGCCACCGATTTCGCCGTCGTCCTGCTGGCCGAGCTCGAGCGGGCGGGTGTCCGCGACATCGTCCTCAGCCCCGGTTCCCGGTCGCAGGCGCTCGCCCTGGCCGCCGTCGAGTTCGAGCGGCAGGGCAGGCTGCGGCTCCACGTGCGGCTCGACGAGCGGTCGTCCGGGTTCCTCGCGCTCGGACTCTCGATCGAGCAGGGGCTGCCGGCCGTCGTCGTCACCACCTCCGGGACCGCCGTCGCCAACCTTCACCCGGCGGTGCTCGAGGCGCACCACTCCGGGGTCCCGCTCCTCCTGCTGACGGCCGACCGACCGACGGAGCTCCGCGGCATCGGCTCCAACCAGACGACACATCAGCCGACCCTCTTCGGGGAGTCGCTCCGGTTCATCCGCGATGTCGAGGCGCCCACCGACAGCGGTGTCGACGGCGACTCCGTCCGCTCGCTCGTCCGCGAGGCGCTCTCGGCGGCCCTCGGGCACTCCGGCTCGCCCGGGCACCCGCGTGCGCCGGGCCCGGTCCAGCTCAACGTCGCCTTCCGCGAGCCGCTGTCCGCGCCGGTCACCACCCTGCCCGATCCGGACGACGCCGGCGCAGGATCCCGGGGCACTCTCCTCCGCGAGACGCCTCCGGCCGTGCCCTCGGCGACGGCCTCCCTCCTCGTGGACGCCGATCCTGCGACGGTGGTCATCGCGGGCCACGCCGCCGGGCCCCGCGCCGAGGAGGTCGCCCGCCTGCTCGGGGCGCCCCTCGTCGCCGAGGTGTCGAGCGGAGCGCGCTTCGGCCCCAACCTCGTGCCCTCGTACCGCCGCGTGCTCGACGACCCCGCCTTCGGCGGGCGGGTCACACGAGCCGTCGTCTTCGGTCACCCCACCCTGACGCGGCAGATCCCGGCGCTCCTGAAGCGGCCGGACGTCGAGGTCGTCGTCGTGCGCGGGGGAGTGCCGGAGGCCTACGACCCGTCGCGCTCGGCGCGCGTCGTGGACGCCGTCACCGTCACCGGTCCGGGCGACGGCCCGGCCCCGGGCGACGGCCCCGCCCCGGGCGACAGCGCGACGCCGGGCGACAGTGCGCACCGGGCGTGGGTCGGCCGCTGGGTGCAGCGGGGCCGCGCGCTCGTCGCCGACGACGAGGCGGCGCCCGACGCGCAGGCCGCGGCCTCCGACGACCCGCGCGCGAGGGCGGAGTTCCTCCGCTCCGAGGTGGAGGCCATCCGCCGTCCCGTGACCAGGCGCTCGCTCGTCGAGGCGCTGTGGCGGGTCACCTGGCCGCACGACCGGCTCGTTCTCGGCGCCTCGCGTCTCATCCGCGAGGCCGACGAGTTCGTCCCCGGCAAGAAGATCGCCGTGCACGCCAACCGCGGTCTCGCCGGCATCGACGGCACCGTCGCGACCGCGACCGGCATCGGTCTCGCGTCGCAGGGCGGCGGCACCTCCGGCGGTGCGGCTCTCGACTGGGCCGACGGCGAGCGGGGCATCACCCGGGTCCTCGTCGGCGACCTCACCCTCCTCCACGACGCCGGCTCGCTGCTCTTCGGAGACGGGGAGGCGAAGCCGCGGCTCCAGGTCGTCGTCGGGAACGACGACGGCGGTACCATCTTCGACGGTCTCGAGGTCGCGGCCTCCGCGCCCGCCGACGCCATGACGCGCGTGCAGCTGACGCCGCAGCACGTGCCGCTCGACGAGCTCGCCCGCGCCTACGGCTGGGAGTACGTCCGCGCCGCGACCAGCGGTGCCCTCGAGCAGGCCCTCGTCGGCTCGACCCGGCCGGTGCTGATCGAGGTCCCGCTCGCGCGGTGACCCGGCGGGGAGGAGCGCGGGGCCGATCCTGCGCCCCTGCGCCCCTGCGGAGGCTCCCTGCCGGAGGAATAGGCTCGGGCCATGGCCAAGACCTGGAAGACCGAACCGACCGAATCCCTCCGCGCCACCGAGCAGACGGCCCTGGGGAGCATCGACACCTCCTCGACCCCGGGCTTCGACGGCGACAAGAAGTACGGCCAGCAGGTGCTCGAGTCCGGGGCGGCGAGGCTCTCGGAGCTGCAGGAGAAGCTGTTCGCCGACTCCCGCGCCGCCGGGGGGACGAGGAGCGTCCTCCTGGTCCTGCAGGCGATGGACACCGCCGGGAAGGGCGGCATCGTGCGGCACGTCGTCGGGGCCGTCGACCCGCAGGGCATCCACCACCACGCCTTCAAGGCGCCGACCGAGGAGGAGCTCGCGCACGACTTCCTCTGGCGCGTCCGTCGCGAGCTGCCCGGCGCAGGCATGATCGGCGTCTTCGACCGGTCGCACTACGAGGACGTCCTGGTCGCGAAGGTGCGCTCGCTCGTCTCCGACGACACCATCGAGAGCCGCTACGCCGAGATCGCGGACTTCGAGGAGGAGCTGACGGCCTCGGGCACGGTCATCGTGAAGGTCATGCTGCACATCTCGTTCGACGAGCAGAAGGCCCGCCTCGCCGAGCGGCTCGACCGCCCCGACAAGCACTGGAAGTACTCCACCGGCGACATCGACGAGCGGAACCTCTGGTCGGACTACCAGAAGGCCTACGAGACGGCGATCCAGCGCACCTCCACCGACGCGGCGCCCTGGTACGTCGTGCCGGCCGACCGCAAGTGGTACGCGCGGGTGGCCGTCCAGCGGCTCCTGATCGACGCCCTCGAGAAGCTGGACCTCGGCTGGCCCCCGGCCGACTTCAACGTCGAGACCGAGAAGATCCGGCTCGCCGCGAGCTGAGCGGAGGCTCAGCCGAGGGCGTCGGCGACGGGCATGAACTTCATGGTCGTCTCGGCGACCTCGCGCTCGGGCACCGACTCGGCGACGATCCCCGCGCCGGCGAAGGCCCGGACCCGGCGGCCTGTCACCTGGGCGCACCGCAGCGCGATCGCCCACTCGCCGTCGCCGTCGGCTCCGACCCAGCCGACCGGCCCGGCGTAGCGGCCGCGGTCGAACGGCTCGAGGCGGTCGATGACGCGCAGCGCCTCGGCCGTCGGCGTGCCCGCGACAGCCGCCGTCGGGTGCAGGGAGTCGATCAGGTCGAGCGAGCTGGCACCGTCGGCGAGGTGCCCGCGCACGTCGCTCGCGAGGTGCCAGAGGTTCGGCAGCTTCAGCGTGAAGGGCGTCTCGGCCGAGATGATGCCGCTGGCGTGGGTCTGGAGCGAGAGCAGGAGGCTCCGCAGGGCGAACGCGTGCTCGTCGAGGTCCTTCTGCGAGGTCGCCAGGGTCAGGGCGGCCTGCGCGTCGCTCCGCGCATCGGTGCCTCGGCCCATGCTCCCCGCGAGCACCCGTGCGGTGAGCTCGCCGCCCTCGCTCCGGATCAGGGTCTCGGGGCTCGAGCCGATCAGGCCCTCGACGGCGAAGGTGTAGGTGTCGGGGTAGCCGAAGGCGAGATCGCGGGCGATGACGCGGAGGTCGGCGCCCTCGGGCAGCTCGGCGTCGAGCGGCCGCGCCAGGACGACCTTGCTGACGAGGCCCTCCCCGATGTCCGCCACGGCGTCGCGGACGGCGCCCGCGTAGGCGGCGGAGTCGAAGTCGGGCTCGTTCAGGACGAGGTGGAAGTCGCGCCCCAGCGAGTCGCGCCGCTCGAAGTCGGCTCCGTCGACCCGCGTGATCCAGTCGACGTCGCCGCGGCGGCCGATGACGATCCTCGGGACGACGAGCACGCTCGTGTCGGCCGAGTGGTCGCTGAAGGCGAAGGAGCCGAAGGCCACCAGGCCGGTGCCCGCGAGACGGAGCGGGTCGTCGATCGTCGCGCGCTCGGTGATCCTGCGCCAGGCGTCGGCCGCGTCGCGCATGCGGGACGGGCCCGAGAAGGTCAGCCGGAGCGCGGTGCCGATGCCGGCGATGCCGTCGCCGCGGCGGACGAAGAGCAGCGGATCGCGGGGATCGATGTGTGCCAGAAGAGGCATGATGTCGTCGATGCGCTGCGTCTCGACGTGGAGCTCCGGGTCGTTCACGGCTCAAGCGTAGCCACGCAGGATGCAAGACCCGGCCGCGTTCGGTCCGCTTCACCTGGACGTTCGTCGTGCATCGGCTGATCGCTTGCCGCGCTCGGGTGGGGTGCAGGCCGAGCCGGTAGGATCGCAGCCGTGACCAAGGCCGATATGAACAAGCAGCCGAGCGAGGTTGCCTCCATGTTCGATGGGGTGGCCGCGCACTACGACGTGACCAACGACATCCTCTCTGCGGGCAACGCCGTCCTCTGGCGCATCGCGACGGTGAAGGCCATCGCAGCAGCCCCCGGCGAGAGGGTCCTCGACATCGCCGCGGGCACCGGCACGAGCTCTGCCGCGATCGCGAAGAGCGGCGCCGAGGTCGTGGCCCTCGACTTCTCGGCCGGGATGGTCGAGGTCGGCCGCAAGCGCCAGCCCGCCATCGAGTTCATCGTCGGCGACGCCGAGCAGCTGCCGTTCGGCGACGACGAGTTCGACGCCGTCACGATCTCGTTCGGCCTCCGCAACGTCAACCGGCCGAAGGTCGCCCTCTCCGAGATGTACCGCGTCCTGAAGCCCGGCGGCCGCCTGGTCGTCTGCGAGTTCTCGACGCCTCCGCTGGCGGGCCTCCGCCTCGGCTACCAGGCCTACCTCCGTCACGTGCTGCCCGGCATCGCGAAGGTCACCTCCAGCAACTCGCCGGCCTACACCTACCTCGCCGAGTCGATCGAGAAGTGGCCTGAGCAGCAGGTCCTGAGCCAGTGGCTCCGCGGCGCCGGCTTCACCCGGGTCGCCTACCGCAACCTCACCGCGGGCATCGTCGCCCTCCACCGCGGCCGCAAGCCCCAGAGTTCCTCGCGCCGTCCGTCGTCGGCCGCGGGCGCCTGACCCGAACCCGATCGAAGGTGCACCCGTGAACCCCAGCGCCCCACCGGCACGCCGTGGCAGCGGACTGAGCTCGTCGCTGGGTCTCGCCGAGAAGCTCTTCTCGTCGGCTTCCGAGCGCCGCTTCGTCGCGGCCATCGACGCCGGCCTCGAGCGGGTCGAGGAGGGCCTCCTCGTCGAGATGGCCTTCGGCGACGACCTCGCCGACGTCACGAGCCGCTACCTCCTCTCGGCAGGAGGCAAGCGCATCCGGCCGACTCTCGCTCTGCTCATCTCGCAGCTCGGCGACGGGGCGACCGACGCCGTCGTCTCGGCGGCCCAGGCCGTCGAGATCACGCACCTCGCCTCGCTGTACCACGACGACGTCATGGACGAGGCGACGATGCGGCGCGGCGTCCCGAGCGCGCAGTCCCGCTGGGGCAACAACGTCGCGATCCTGACCGGCGACCTGCTCTTCGCCCGCGCCTCGACCATCGTCGCCGACCTCGGCGAGGAGGCCATCAAGCTGCAGGCGCAGACCTTCGAGCGCCTCTGCCTCGGTCAGCTGCACGAGACGATCGGCCCGCGTGAGGGCGACGATCCGATCGACCACTACCTCGACGTCCTCAGCGACAAGACCGGCTCCCTCATCTCGATGGCGGCCAAGGTCGGCGTCATGTTCTCCGGCGCCCCGACCGAGTTCCTCGGCCCGGTGGCGGCGTTCGGCGAGAAGATCGGCGTCGCGTTCCAGCTCGTCGACGACGTCATCGACCTGTCGCCGCAGCTCGAAGAGACCGGCAAGCGCGCCGGCACCGACCTCCTGGCCGGAGTCGAGACGCTGCCGCTCATGTACCTCCGCGTCGAGGCGCAGACCGACATCGACTCGGCGGCTCTGCTGAGCGAGATCGAGGCCAACGTCCGCGCCGCCACCGCCGGCGGGCAGGTCGACGAGGCCGACCTCGCCGAGACGGTCCGTCAGCTGCGAGAGCACGACGTGACGCGTCGCACCCACGACGAGGCCCGGCGCTGGGCGACCAGCGCGGTCGACGCCCTCGCCCCGCTCCCGCAGGGCCCGGTCAAGAAGGCCCTCACCCGCTTCGCGCAGCGAGTCGTCGAGCGGTCGTCCTGAGACCTCGCCGTCATCCGGCACCGACCGCCCGTTCGAGCCTCCGGCTCCGAACCGTCGGTGCGCACCACGAAAACCCCCACCACAGAGAGTGACCACTACGTGAGCAACCTGCGTTTGGCCATCGTCGGAGCCGGCCCCGCCGGCATCTACGCCGCAGACATCATCCTCCGAGCCGAGCGCCAGCACGGCGTCTCGATCGACCTGTTCGAGCAGCTCCCCGCGCCCTACGGTCTGGTCCGCTACGGCGTGGCCCCCGACCACCCCCGTATCAAGGGCATCATCACCGCCCTCCGCGACGTGCTCGACCGGGGGGACATCCGCATCTTCGGCAACGTCCGCTACGGCGTCGACATCACGCTCGACGACCTCAAGAAGCACTACAACGCCGTCATCTTCTCGACCGGCGCGATCAAAGACGCCGACCTCGACATCCCCGGCATCGACCTCGAGGGCAGCTACGGCGCCGCCGACTTCGTGTCGTGGTTCGACGGCCACCCCGATGTCCCGCGCACCTGGCCGCTCGAGGCGCAGTCCGTGGGCGTCGTGGGCGTCGGCAACGTCGCCCTCGACGTGTCGCGCATCCTGGCCAAGCACGCCGACGACCTCCTGCCCACCGAGATCCCGGCGAACGTGTACGAGGGCCTGAAGGCGTCCCCGGTGACCGACGTGCACGTCTTCGGGCGCCGCGGTCCTGCGCAGGTGAAGTTCACCCCGCTCGAGCTGCGCGAGCTCGGTGAGCTGAACGACGTCGACATGATCGTCCACGACGAGGACTTCGACTACGACGAGGCCTCCAAGAACGCCGTCGCCACCAACAAGCAGGTCTTCGTCATCGACAAGGTGCTGAACCAGTGGCGCCAGCGCGAGGTCGGGCAGGCGTCGCGCCGCCTGCACCTGCACTTCTACGCCAAGCCGGTCCGGGTCGAGGGCGAGGACGGCCGTGTCACCGGCCTCACCTACGAGCGCACGCGGCCCGACGGCGCCGGCGGCGTCGAGGGCACCGGCGAGTTCCGCACCGTCGAGCTCCAGGCGCTCTACCGCGCCGTCGGCTACTTCGGCTCGCCGCTCGACGGCATCCCGTTCGACGAGAAGCGCGGCGTGATCCCGAACCACGAGGGCCAGGTCATCGACGACGACGACCAGATCGTCCCCGGCGTCTATGCCACCGGCTGGATCAAGCGCGGCCCGGTCGGCCTCATCGGCCACACGAAGAGCGACGCGATGGAGACCGTCCAGCACGTCCTCACCGACCAGGCCAACTGGTGGACCCCGGCTTCGCCCGAGCCCGAGGCCGTCGACGAGCTGCTCCGCTCCCGCGGCGTCGAGTACACCGACCTCGACGGCTGGCACCGCCTCGACCAGCACGAGATGGCGCTCGGCGAGCCCGAGGGCCGCGTGCGCATCAAGGTCGTGCCGCGCGACGAGATGGTAAAGGTCTCGCGCGGAGAGTGACGATCACGTGACCACGGCCGCCGTCGTGTCGACGCCGCCCCGCCGGGCGGACCGCCTGGTGGGCGTCGACGCGGCGCGCGGACTGGCACTGCTCGGCATGTTCACGGCGCACCTCACGAACGTCGATCAGATCCTCGTCTGGACCGACCCGAGCACCTGGTGGGCGATCGCGGCCGGTCGCTCGTCGGTGCTCTTCGCCGTCCTCGCCGGTGTCTCGCTCGCCCTGGTGACCGGTCGCGACCGACCGGTGCGCGGCCGCGGACTGACGATCGCCAGGCGCAGGATCGCGGTCCGCGGCGTCCTGGTCGCGCTCGTCGGGTTCGCGCTCATCCAGCTGCAGACCCCGGTGGCGGTGATCCTGCCGACCTACGGCCTGCTCTTCCTGGTACTGCTCCCGGCGCTGTCGTGGCGGCGCGGCGCCCTCCTCGGCACCGCGGCCGGCCTCGCGGTCGTCGGGCTGCCGCTGCTGCTGATCTTCCTGCCCGAGCTCGCGATCTCCGGCCAGACGACGCAGCAGGTGCTGCTCTACTACCCGCTGCCCGTGTTCGCCGCATACCTGCTCGTCGGCCTGGCCGTCGGCCGGTCCGACCTCTCATCGAAGCGGACCCTCCGGCTGCTCGCCGGCGGGGGAGCCGCACTCGCCATAGCCGTCTACTCGCTCGGCGAGGCGGTGACGCCGGGCGGCGCCTTCTCGTACGGCCAGGCTGCGACCGGGCTCCGCGACTACGTCTTCGCGTCGGAGCCGCACTCCTCGACGCTCGTCGACATGCTCGGCTCGATCGGGGTGGCTCTGGCGGTGATCGGCGTCTGCGGGCTCCTCGCCGGTCTCGACCTTGGAGCGGCCGGAGGGCTGGGAGCGGCCGGAGGGCCCGGAGCGGCAGGGCGGCTCGGAGCGGCCGGGCGGCTGCCCCTGCGGCTGCTGGCCGCCATCGGCGCGATGCCGCTGACGGTGTACTCGGCACACCTGCTGGTGCTCGCCGTGCTGTACCACTCGGGCTTCCTGGACGGCCTCGGACCGGCGGGCGATGCCGGTGTGCTGGTCGCGTTCGCGGCGGGATCCTGCGCTCTCGGCCTCGCTTGGCGCGGTCGCTCGGGCCCGCTCGAGACCGTCGTCGGAGCTGTCGCCCGTCTGGTGGGCGGGCGGCTTCCGGCCTAGCGGAAGTTGACGAACTGCAGCGAGACGTCGAGGTCGGCGCCCTTGAGCAGCGCCATCGTCGCCTGGAGGTCGTCGCGGCTCTTCGACTGCACGCGGAGCTCGTCGCCCTGGATCTGGCTCTTGACACCCTTCGGCGCCTCGTCGCGGATTAGCTTGTTGATCTTCTTCGCGTGCTCCTGGTCGATTCCGTCTTTCATGGAGACCTCGATGCGGTACTCCTTGCCGCTGGCGTAGGGCTCGCCGGCGTCGATGCTCTTGAGCGAGATGCCGCGCTTGATGAGCTTCGACTCGTACACGTCGAGCACGGCCTTGGCGCGCTCCTCGGTGCTGGCCTTGATCAGGACCTTCTCGCCGCTCGTCTCGATCGAGGCGCCGACGTTCTTGAAGTCGTAGCGCTGCTCGACCTCCTTGCGCGCCTGGTTGAGCGCGTTGTCGGCCTCCATCGAGTCGACCTTGCTGACCACGTCGAATGAGCTGTCTGCCATGCCGTCCAGCTTAGTCGTCTCGCCAATGCAGGAGATTTTCGGATGGACCCCCTCCGATCCGCATGAAGTGCCTCCGGCCTGCAGTTCTTCCTGCAGTGGCGAAGGCGAGGGCCGCCTCGATCGTCTCGAGCACCTCGTCCCACGCGAAGAGCACCTGGTGGTAGGTGAGCTCGAGGACGCCGAAGCCCAGCCGGACCACTGCGGCGATGCGGTCTCGATCCAGCCGGTACTGCTGAGGCGAAGCGTGGTACTCGAAGCTCGTGCACTCGACCACGAGCCGGCCCGCGACCACGAAGTCGACGCGGATCGAGGGGCTCAGTCACTCCTGGATGACGAACGGGATGCCGGCCTCGGTGAGCCGCCAGCGCAGGATCGACTCGGTCCCCGACTCCGCGCGGGCGTCCGCGAGGGCGAGGACTCTCGAGCAGCGCGCCGGCAGGTGTTCCCGGAGGTCGTTCAGGAGCGGCCGGCGGTGCTCCGGGAGCCGGAGGCTCGAGTCGAGGACCGCGAGACCGAGCTCGGGGCTGTGCATCCGGATCACCTGCGTGACGCAGGTCGCGACGCCGACCACGAGGCGCTCCCGCTGAGGGTCGAGTCGCTGCGCGTCGTGAAGGACCCGCACTCGTCCTGACCGGCGGGCGAGCGGCCTCGAGGGGTCGTCGGGATCACGGAGGCGCCCCGTCGTCGCCGGCACACTGACGACGAGCGCGTCGCCCTCGGGCGCCGGTAGTCGCCACAGCCCCAGGAGCCGGCACGCCGAGTGACCCGCGAGGACGCCGCCGACGCGGGAGGCGCGGACGATCTCGCGGTCGACCGCCGCGTGCGCGTAGACGCCCCGCCGCACGCGGAGCACCTCCCCGAGGGAGACCGCCTGCTGGAGTGCTCCCCGCCCGACCAGCGACTCGGCTCGATCGCCCGGGAGGAGCACCCCGTCGTTCTGATCGAGAGCGGACTCGAGTGCCGGGTGCATCAGTGGACACTGCCCGACAGCGCGCCGCCGCGGGTCGGCCGACCCGCGGAGTCGGGGACGATTCCGCCGGGAAGGCGGCTGTGGAGGAGAGGCCGACGACGCGTGGTCGTGAGCGCCCCGCCGAGGCTGTATTGTTGACGGGCGCCTTCGGTTGATGATCACATCGGTCGAGTGCGCATCTGGCAAGTTACCCAAGCGGCCAAAGGGATCTGACTGTAAATCAGCCGGCGTAGCCTTCGGGGGTTCGAATCCCTCACTTGCCACCCGCTCGAAGGGCCCCGCGTGCACGTGCGCTCGGGGCCCTTCGTCGTTCGGCGACGAGAGAGGCCCCATGCCCCACGACGAACTCCTGGCCACCGCCCGCTCCATCGCTCGCGAGGCCGGCGCTCTCGCGGCGCGGCGCCGGGCCGAGGGCGTCGAGGTCGCCGACCGGAAGTCGAGCGACGTCGACATCGTCACGCACGCCGACCGCGAGGTCGAGGCGCTCATCCGCCGCCGTCTCGCCGAGGAGCGCCCCGGCGACGGGTTCTACGGCGAGGAGAGCGACGCCGCCCGCTCGACCACCGGCCTCACCTGGATCGTCGACCCGATCGACGGGACCGTCAACTTCCTCTACGGCATCCCGACCTACGCCGTGAGCATCGCCGTCGTCGAGGGCGAGCCCGACCCGCTCACCTGGCGAGCCCTCGCCGCGTGCGTCTACAACCCCGCATCCGGCGAGGAGTTCACGGCCACCCGCGGCGGCGGCGCGCACCTGCGCACGCACGGTGCCGGCGCCGACGCGGACGCGACCGCCGTGCCGCTCGCCGTGTCGACGCCCGCCTCTCTGTCGCAGGCGCTCCTCGGCACCGGGTTCTCGTACGATCCTGCGCGCCGCGTCGAGCAGGGCCGGCGGCTCGCCATCCTGCTCGGGCGGGTCCGCGACGTGCGCAGGATCGGCGCCGCCTCCCTCGACCTCTGCTCCGTCGCGGCCGGGCGCCTCGACGCCTACGTCGAACGCGGCCTGCACCCCTGGGACCACGCCGCCGGCGTGCTCGTAGCCGAGGAGGCGGGTGCCGTCGTCCTCACCCCGAGCGGGGCTCGGGCCAGCCGCGACCTCACCTTTGCGTCCTCGCCCGCCGTGTCGGACGAACTCGCCGAGGCGCTGGCCGAGTCCGGCTTCTGAGCGCAGGATCGGGGCATCCCACCTCCGACTCGCCTCCGTATTGGAGTATCACGCCTGGCCATCCCGGCCATCGTTCGCTACACTGGACAAGTCGCCGCCACGGCAGCGCCGGCCTCACGTCTCGGGGCCCGCTTCCGGTGTGACCTCCTGGTGATGATCTCTGCGTGTGCACGTAGGTCTCACCACGAGCCAGACGAACAAGCCCAACACGACCCCGACCCCCGAGGAATCGACTCTGTGACGACGCTCCGACCTGCCGCCGAATCCGAGGGCGCCGCTCCCCGCGCGTCCGACGACCCGACGTCGGAGCGTCCGGCTGAGACCACGGTCGTTCCGATGACCCGCCGCGAGGCCCGCGCTCTCGAGCGCGCCGCTGCGCTCGCTGCCGGGCACGGCTCCGCCCCGGTCTCCAGTGTCCCAACAGCCTCGTCCGACAGCACCGGTGCCGCCGACGCCAGTGCCGCCAGCCCGATCGCCGACACCCCGAGCATCACGTCGGTGGGCTCGGAGCCGTCCGTCGTCGCTGGCCCGGGCCTCCCCGCCCCGGTCGACGGGCCCGCCGTCGTCGAGGGTCTCGTCGGCCGTCGCGAATCTCGCGCCGCGGAGCGCCCTGGCCGCCCGCACGCCGCCCCGGCCGCCAAGCGCAGCCCGCGCAGCTCCGCCGGCCGGCGCACCACCGCCCTCTCGGGCGGTGCGCGGCGCCAGACCGCGGCGCAGCGCACGACCCGCTGGGGCGTCGCCGCGGCCATGCTCTTCGTCGGGGCCACCATCGTCTCCACCTCGGTCCCGGCCAACGCCTACTTCGTCGACACACCCGAGCACGTCGCGGTCAAGCTGGCCGCCGCCGCCGAGGCCGGCACCACCCCCGGCGGTGCCGCCGCCGTCGGCGGCCAGGACTTCGTCGCGTCCGGGGCGATCAGCAGCGAAGACCTCGACCGTGACGGGTACTCGGTCACCTCGAAGGTCCAGGCGATCAAGAACACCAGCACCGGCGCCTTCACGAACGACTCGACCGCCGCTGTGCAGTGGCCGTTCGCCGTCGGCGTGCCGATCTCGAGCGGCTTCGGAGCCCGGCAGGTCGCCAACTGCAGCTTCTGCTCGACATTCCACGAGGGGCTCGACTTCGTCCCGGGTGCGGGCTCGCCGATCCAGATCATCGCCGACGGCACGGTCTCGAAGGTCGACCAGGGCTCCGGCGCACTCGGCTACAACGTGTGGATCGAGCACACCATCGGCGGCAAGAAGATCACGAGCGTCTACGCCCACATGATCGCCGGGTCCATCCGCGTCACCGAGGGCCAGCAGGTCAAGGTCGGCCAGATCGTCGGCCTCGTCGGCTCGACGGGCAACAGCACCGGCGCCCACCTCCACTTCGAGATCCACATCGACGGCGTCCCGGTCGACCCGTACCCCTGGCTCGAGGCCAACGCCGGCCAGCGCTGACGCGACCGTCGGCTGACGCCCGCTTCATCCCGTCGTGCCTGCACGGCGCCGCAGGTCGGCCACGGCACCTGTCCGCGGACCGGTGCCGATGCCGACGCGCGGCGCCGACCGCAGCAGCCGCCCCCGCAGCAGCGGCAGTAGCAGCGGCAGTAGCGGCGCCTACAGCGGCCGCAGCAGCAGAACCGTCAGCCGCGCAGCCACACCGCCGCGTCGGCGGGCAGCGCCGCGCCGTCGAGCGGCACCGTCGCCAGCAGCTCCTCCGCGACGGGCAGCTCGACCGGCACCGTGCCGGTGTTCGCGATCACGGTCACCTCGCCGTTGCGGAAGGCCACGACGTCCGGTCCGTACCCGCTCAGCCACTCCACCGATCCTGAGCCGAGCGAGAAGCGCGACCGGGTGTCGAGCGCCAGGCGGTACAGCTCGAGCGTCGACGCCGGGTCACCGGTCTCGGTGTCGCGGGCGTAGACCGACCAGTCGTCGGGCTGGGGGAGCCACGACTCCCCGGTGGTGTTGAAGCCGAACGCCGGCGACGCCGCCTCCCACGGGAGCGGGACGCGGCAGCCGTCGCGGCCGTAGCGCTCGCCGTGGGTGCGGAACCAGGTGGGATCCTGCCGCGCGTCGTCGGGGAGGTCGATCGCCTCGGGCAGGCCCAGCTCCTCGCCCTGGTAGAGGTAGGCGGATCCTGGGAGCGCCAGCATGACGGCGCTGGCCGCCCGGGCGCGGGCGAGACCGGTGGCGCGGTCGGGCAGGCCCTTGGTCTTCGGTCCGATGCCGTAGCCCTGCGGGTTCTCGGCGGTCAGGGCGAGGCGCGAGGCGTGCCGGACGACGTCGTGGTTCGACAGCACCCAGGTCGACGGGGCGCCGACCGAGGCGAAGACCTCGATGGAGGAGTCGACGACGCGCTTGATCGACGGAGCCGACCAGCCGCTCTCGAGGTACAAGAAGTTGAAGGCCTGCTGCATCTCGTCGGGGCGCACCCAGTCGGCCAGCTTCGACAGCGGCTCGACCCAGGCCTCGGCGACCAGGATGCGGTCGCCCGAGTAGGTCTCGAGAAGTGCGCGCCACGACCGGTAGATCTCGTGCACGCCCTCCTGCCCCCAGTAGGGCGGCGTCTCGGCGTCGGACTGCCCGCCGCCCATGCTGCCGCTCTCGGCGGGCGGAGTGTAGTCGGGCAGGCCGGCGCGCTTGATCATGCCGTGGGCCACGTCGACACGGAACCCGTCGACGCCGCGGTCGAGCCAGAAGCGCAGGATCTGGAGGAACTGCTCGCGGACCCACGGGTTCTTCCAGTCGAAGTCGGGCTGCGACGAGTCGAACAGGTGGAGGTACCACTGCCCGGGGGTCCCGTCGGGCTCGGTGATGCGGGTCCAGGCCTCGCCGCCGAAGACGGACTGCCAGTTGTTGGGCGGCAGCTCGCCGTCGGCGCCGCGCCCGTCGCGGAAGAGGTAGCGCGCCCGCTCGGGCGACCCCGGGGCGGCTGCCAGAGCCTCTTGGAACCACCGGTGCGCGCTGGAGGAGTGGTTCGGCACGATGTCGACGATCACTCGCAGGCCGAGGTCCGTGGCCTTGGCGCGCAGGGCGTCGAAGTCGTCGAGCGTTCCGAACAGGGGGTCGACGTCGCAGTAGTCGGCCACGTCGTAGCCGGCGTCCTTCTGGGGGGACGTGTAGAACGGCGACAGCCAGATCGCGTCGACGCCGAGGTCGGCGAGGGAGTCGAGACGCGTCGTGATGCCGGGCAGGTCGCCGATCCCGTCGCCGTCGCTGTCGGCGAACGAGCGAGGGTAGATCTGGTAGATCACCGCGGTCCGCCACCACTCGTCGCGCGTGTCGACCTCGGTCAGGGGCTCGGCGACCGCGGAGGTCTCGTCGGGGTCGGTCGGCATGGCGGTCGCGTCGAGGGACATGCTCACACGATACGACAGCGGGGCGGCGCAGGATCGCGCATTGCGAACAGTCGCGCGAGGGCTGCCTGTGCATCGGATATCGTGGGTCGACCCGACGATTGGACCCTCTGATCCTCCTCCCCGACCTCTTCCCCGAGCACGAACGGCCCTTCCCCCTCGCGCTCGGCACCAACGTCTTCGGGTGGACGGTGGGGGCTCCGACCGCTCTGGCGATCCTCGACGAGTTCACGGCCGACGGGGGCACCGTCATCGACACGGCGGACGTCTACTCGGTGTGGCTTCCCGGCAACTCCGGCGGGGAGTCGGAGACCATCATC
This sequence comes from Frondihabitans peucedani, assembly GCF_039537585.1. Taxonomy (NCBI): domain Bacteria; kingdom Bacillati; phylum Actinomycetota; class Actinomycetes; order Micrococcales; family Microbacteriaceae; genus Frondihabitans; species Frondihabitans peucedani. Next base: position 1,254,784 of record NZ_BAABAU010000001.1, on the reverse strand, counting down.
GGGCGCTGGCTGGCCCGGCCCGGAAACCGCGACCGCGTCATCCTGAGCACGAAGGTCGGCCAGCACCCCGATGCGCCGGGGCTGACGCGCGACAGCATCCGCCGCGGGGTGGAGGCGTCGCTCCGACGGCTCCGGACCGACCGCATCGACCTGTACTTCGCCCACTTCGACGACGACGAGACCCCGCTCGACGAGACCGTCGCCGCGCTCAGCGAGCTGGTCGACGAGGGCAAGATCCGCTACCCGGCGGCGTCGAACTACACCGGTAGGCGCCTCCGCCAGGCCCTCGCCATCGCCGACAGCGAGCACCTGCACCCCTTCGCCGCCGTGCAGTCCGCCTACAACCTCGTACGCCGGGCCGACTTCGAGACCGATGTCGCGCCGATCGTCGACCACTTCGGGCTCGCGGTCCTGCCGCACTCGTCGCTCGCGAGCGGGTTCCTGACCGGCAAGTACCGCGACGAGGGCGCCCGCGGCGACTCGCCCCGCGGCGGCCGGGCCATGAGCTACCTGACGCCCGAGAACACCGAGGTCCTCGACGCGATGACGGTCATCGCCGAGCGGCACCGCGTGTCGCCTGCTGCCGTCGCGATCGCCTGGCTGGCGTCGCGTCAGAACGTCGTCGGGGCGCTCGCGAGCGCCCGCTCGACGACGCAGCTCGAGACCCTGCTCGACGCCGCGCGCATCGACCTGTCCCAAGCGGAGCTCGAGGAGCTCTCCCGCGTGTCCGACCGGCCTGCCGCCTAGCCCGTCGCAGCGTCCCCTCGGGCGCCGCCGAGCGCGGTGATCGACTTCGCCGTGCTGTCCCACCGGCGGGCCGCCACGAACGACCCCGTCGCAGGATCGGGCTCCTCGCCCAGCACCTCGACGGCGCGCGCGAGCTCCTCGGGCGTCAATCGCGACCCGAGCGTCACGTGCGGCGTCCAGTCGCCCGGGAGGCCGTGAGAGGCCACTCCGTGCGGGGCCAGGGCGGGAGTGCCGCTCGCGAGCTCGTGCACGCGTCTCTGCAGGCGCAGGATCGCCTCGCTCACCGCGATCCCGCGGGCCAGCACCAGCCCCCGCGGCGGTCGCCCGAAGACCACGAGTCCGCCGAACGAGACGCGCAGGGGGAGCGCCTGGAACAGGTCCTCCAGCTCGGCGTCGTGCGCGTCGGTCAGGGTCTCGGCGGCCACCAGGGTGACGTGCGGGGCGTTCGAGGCGCCCGTGTGCCGCGCCTGGCTGGGGAGACCCGCGTCCGCGAGCCGGCGCCACTGTCCGCGGACGGCGTCGTCGGTGGCCGGGTCGAGGAGGAGCTCGATGCTGTGCATGCCCCGATCCTGCCCCCGGTGGTCCTGGGAGCCGGTCGGGAACACCGGGCGCCCGTCGGTGTTGTCTCGAGGACGACCCCCGCGACACGAAGGAGCACACTCATGACAGAAGCCCCCAGGATCACCCTCGGCGAGAGCGATCTCAGCGTCTTCCCGATCAACCTCGGCGGCAACGTCTTCGGCTGGACCTCCGACGAGGAGACGTCCTTCGCCGTCCTCGACGCGTACGTCGCGGCCGGCGGCAACTTCATCGACACCGCCGACGTCTACTCGGCCTGGGTCCCCGGCAACTCCGGCGGGGAGTCGGAGGCGATCATCGGCCGCTGGATGGCCGCCCGCGGCAACCGCGACGACCTCGTCATCGCGACCAAGGTCGGCATGCTCCGAGGCACGGAGGGCACCTCGCGGGACGTCGTCCGCCGCGCCGTCGAGGCCTCCCTCGAGCGCCTCGGGACCGACCGCATCGACCTCTACTACGCCCACCGCGACTTCACCGACCGTCCCGTCGAGGAGGCCGTCGAGGCTCTCCACGAGCAGGTCGACCAGGGCAGGGTCCGGACGATCGGCGCCTCGAACTTCTCCGGCCAGCGGCTCGAGCAGGCCCTCCGCTTCGCCGAGTCGGAGAACCTGTCGAAGTACGTGGCGATCCAGAACAAGTACAGCCTCGTCGAGCGCGACGACGTCGAGGGCGGCGGCGGAGGGCCCACGGTCGCCGAGGTGGCGCTCGCCGAGAACGTGTCGGTGCTGCCCTACTCGTCGCTCGCCAGCGGCTTCCTGACCGGCAAGTACCGCGACGGCGTCTCGGTCGACAGCCCCCGCTCGGAGGGCGCCTCGGCCTACCTCGACGACAGAGGCCGCCGCGTGCTGGCCGAGCTCGACAGGATCGCCGAGAGTCACGGCACGAGCGTCACGAGCGTCTCCCTCGCCTGGCTCCTCGCGCAGCCGTCCGTGGCCGCACCGATCGCGAGCGCCCGCACCCTCGAGCAGCTTCCCGACCTCCTCGAGGCCGCCTCGCTGGAGCTCACCGGCGACGAGGTCGACGCGCTCACCGCCGCCTCGGAGACCGTCTCGGCCTAGACGCATCCCGCGCGGCGGTCCCGGCCGCCGCGCGGGTTCCGTCCCTCCGGCGTCACGTGTCACGGCAGGCCCCCTGAGCCTGCTATTGTCGTCTGGTGCCAATCGCCGGGCCGGAAGGGCCCTGGCGAACAGGTCACGCCCCCTTAGCTCATTGGTAGAGCACTTCCTTGGTAAGGAAGAGGTAGTGGGTCCGATTCCCACAGGGGGCTCTGCCGATCACGGCGGGGCCGGTCTCATCGGTCGCGTCTGAGAGGCTCCGGCTCCGGTCGGTGCGGCGGGGTAGCTCAGTTGGTTAGAGCACACGGCTCATAATCGTGGTGTCGCGGGTTCGAGTCCCGCCCTCGCTACCGCAAGGCCCGTCGTGGCCCGTCTCTCAGCGTCAGCGCATCCCGCGCATTCGCCCCCGCGATCGGGAGCGTCGACGCCATGGTCGACCGGTACCGCGGATCGTGGAACAGCTTCGTGGTCAGCACGTCCGCGTTCCGAGCCAGCGCGAAGAGGCCGACCGCGACGGCTGTGCCGAGCAGCGGCCCCGCGATGTAGATCCAGTACGGGCCGAGGTCGGGCGCGACGAGGGCGGGCCCGAGGCTCCGCGCCGGGTTCATGCTCGTCCCGGTGAAGGCGGAGAGCCGCCAGACGAACGCGGCGATGAGCAGCCAGAGCAGCAGGGGAGTGAAGCGGGCGGTCCGCCGGTGGCTGGTCATGAACAGGATGGCCAGCAGGAGGCACGCCGTCATGCCGGCCTCGAGGGCGACGGCCGCGAGGTCCTGGACGCCGGGGCCCGGGCTGGTGGCGCCGTCGGAGACCGTGTCGGCGGTGTGCTGCCAGAGGCCGTGCGCGACGAGGGTGCCGAGGAGGGCCCCGACGCACTGGGCGGCCGTGTACCCCGCGAGGTCGTGCCAGTGGACCTTCCGCTGCGTCCAGAAGGCGAGGGTCACGACCGGGTTCAGGTGGGCCCCGGAGCGTCGACCGAGAGGGCTCACGGCGACCAGGCTGCCGGTCCCGGCGAAGACCAGCCCGGTCAGGAGGAGCCGCCACGTGTGCGGGAGCTCCCCGATCGGCGAGGAGCCCGCCATGTCGAAGCAGACGGCCGAGATGCCGACGAGCAGGACGACGGCGGTGCCGACCAGCTCGCAGAGCCACTCGACGGGGTGGAGGCCGGACCGGGGCGGCGATGCTCGGGGCATGGGCTCATGCAAGCAGCGGCGCCTGACCGAGAGGCGCCGCAGCGGCGCCTGACCGAGAGGCGCCGCAGAGGCGGGGGTCGTCCGGCGGCCTGTCCCGCCGCAGTCGGCGCGTCAACCCCCGCCCCGTCCCTGAACCGGTTCCCTCCGCCCGGAGATACCATGACGCATGGTCGCCATCCGCAGCATCGAGACCGCCGTGCCCGCCCCCGTCGTCGTCCAGAGCGAGCTCCGCGACGTCCTCGCCGGCACCGGCGTCTTCGGCCGGCTGGGTCGGCGTCTCGTCACCGCCGCCTTCGACGCCTCCGCCATCGACACCCGCCACACCGTGCTCGACGAGCTCGTCCCGTCGGCCGAGAACCCGCATCCTGCGTATCTCGAGCCCGCCGAGAGGGCCCCGGGCACCGGCGCGCGCAACGACGTCTACGTCGCCTCCGCCGGGCCGCTCGCCGTCGACGCAGCGGCGAGGGCCCTCGGCTCCGAGGGGGCGCGCGATCTCGACCCCGGCGACGTCACCCACGTGATCACCGCCTCCTGCACCGGCTTCTCGGCACCCGGCGTCGACCTCGCCGTCGTCCGCGGCCTGGGGCTCTCGCCGTCGACGCAGCGCTACCACCTCGGTTTCCTGGGCTGCTACGCGGCCTTCCCTGCGCTCCGCATGGCCGAGCAGTTCTGCCGCGCCGACCCGTCGGCCGTCGTCCTGGTGGTCTGCGTCGAGCTCTGCTCCCTCCACCTCCACGTCGAGGACGACCCCGACACCATCGTCGCCGCGTCCGTGTTCGCCGACGGAGCCGCAGCTGCGGTCGTCACCGCCCGATTGGCACCGGAGGGCACGCCCGTCCTCGACCTCGACGCGTTCCGCAGCACCGTCATCACCGAGGGTGCCGACGAGATGGCCTGGACCATCGGCGACCACGGCTTCGACATGGTCCTCTCGAGCTACGTGCCCCGGATCATCGGCCAGAGCGTCGGCGAGTTCGTGCAGCCCCTGCTCGGCAGCACCCGTCCCGTCGACGTCGACGCCTGGGCGATCCACCCGGGCGGCCGGAGCATCCTCGACCGCGTGCAGACCGCCCTCGAGCTGTCGGACGAGCAGCTGGCCCCGTCGCGCGGCGTCCTCCGCGAGTTCGGGAACATGTCGAGCGCGACCGTCCTCTTCATCCTGCGCAGGATCCTGCACGACGCCCCCGGCCCCGGTGTCACCCGGCACGTCGCCGCCCTCGCCTTCGGCCCCGGCCTCACCGTCGAGTCCGCCCGCCTGACACTCCGGCGGGAGAAGGCCCCGGCCTCCCCGTCGCACCGGCCCTCGGCGCACCGCCGGCCGGTCCCGCACCCGGCCGCATGAGCGCGGCCGTCGATCTCCGCCGGCGCGAGACCAGCGCGCTCGAGCTCATGGACGACCCCGAGTGCGACGACGACGCCCTGACGAAGACGTACGGCCACTTCGCGCTCGTCAACCGCGTCGTCTCGGGCTGGCATGCTGTCTACCGGCGCAGGATCGCCCCGCTCGCCCGGGCCTCCGCCGTCCCGCTCACGATTCTCGACATCGGGTCCGGGGGCGGCGACGTCGCCCGCAGCCTGGCCACCTGGGCAGCCAGGGACGGCCATCCCGTCGAGGTCACGGCGATCGATCCCGACGAGCGGGCCTTCGCCTACGCCTCGGCCCTGCCGCCGCTGCCTGGAGTGGTCTTCGAGCGGACGGCGAGTCGCGATCTGGTTGACGCGGGGCGCGAGTTCGACCTCGTAGTGTCGAACCACGTGCTGCACCACCTCGAGCCCGCCACCCTCGAGGGGCTGCTGCGCGACAGCGAACACCTGGCCCGGAGGCTCGTCATCCACAACGACATCGCTCGCGCGCGTCTCGCGTACGCCGCGTACGCCGTCGCCACGACCGGCACGTTCCGCGGCTCGTTCATCCACGACGACGGTCTCCTGTCGATCCGGCGGAGCTACACGCCGCGCGAGCTCCGACGCGAGGCGCCCGAGGGGTGGCGCGTGGAGAGCCAGTGGCCGTTCCGCGTGCTGCTGACGTTCGACGCGGCGCGGAGAGCCGTCCCGAGTGCGTGACGTCGTCGTGGTCGGGGGCGGGCCGGTCGGCGTGTTCCTCGCCGCGCTCCTCGCCGAGCGGGGTCTCGACGTCGTCGTGTGGGAGAAGCGCTCCGCGGCGTCCGGTCTCTCGCGCGCGATCGGGGTGCACCCGCCGTCGCTCGCCGCCTTCAGTCAGATCGGCGTCGCCGACCGGGTCGCCGACGAGGCCGTCCAGATCCGACGCGGCATCGCCAGGACGAGCGGGCGCGTCCTCGGCACAGTGTCGTTCTCGGGCGTCTCCGACGACTTCCCCTTCGTCGCGTCGCTCCAGCAGCACCGCACCGAGGCGATCATCGAGGAGCGCCTCGCCGAGCTCGCCCCCGGCGCCCTGCAGCGCGGCGTCGAGCTCGTCTCGCTCGACGACATGGATCCCGGATCGGTGAGGCTCCACGGCCGCTCCGGCGGTCAGGCCGTCTTCGAGGTGGCCCGCTTCGTCGTCGGCGCGGACGGCGCCCGGAGCGCGGTCCGGCACCTCCTCGGCATCCGGGCGAGCCTCCGCGTGTACGCCGACCCCTTCGCCATGGGCGACTTCCGCGACGACACGGGCGAGGGCGACGACGCGGTCGTGTTCCTCGAGCCCGGCGGCGTCGTCGAGTCGTTCCCCCTCCCCGGCGGGCTCCGCCGCTTCGTCGCGCACACCGGCGGCGAGACCGGCCGCGTGACGGCCGAGTCGTTCGCCGCGCTCGTGACCTCCCGGACGGGGAGCCCGATCGACCCCTCGACCAGCACGATGGTCAGCTCGTTCACGACCCGCCGACGCCTGGCCGAGCGCCTCGTGCACGGTCGCGTGATCCTGATCGGCGACGCCGGTCACGAGATCAGCCCCATCGGCGGGCAGGGCATGAACCTCGGCTGGCTCGACGCCGTCGAGCTGGCGCCGATCCTGGTCGGGGGAGTCGGCCGCGACCACCTCGACGGGCCGGCACTCGACGAGTTCGAGGCGCGCAGGATGCGGGTGGCCCGTCGGGCCGCGCGGCAGGCGGAGGCGAACATGGCGATGGGTCGGCCCACCGGGGGCATCCGCCGCGTGACGCGCGACGCGGGCTTCGGCCTCGTGCTCGCGAGCCCGGCGAAGCGACTGCTCGCCCGGTCGTACTCCATGGCCTGGGCCTGACGGGCGGGCGGCCGGTGGCGGCCCCGGTCGCGGAGTCGACTAGCCGGCGAGCCTCGTCCCGCTGAGGACCAGCTCGATCGCGATGACGAGCGACGCCAGGATCACGAGGCGGAACAGCAGGCGCCCAGGCTCCCGGGTGACCACGAGCCGGGCTCCCCAGAGCGCGATCGCCACCGCCACGACGAGCCCGATCACGGCGGCGGCCGAGACACCGGCGCCGGGGTGGGCGACGAGCGGACCGACGAGCGTCAGGATCGCCGCGACCACGAGGGCGCCGAACGCCACGAGGCCAGACATCCGCGCTCCGAGCCGGTGCGGGAGGCCCCGGACGTCGGTGGCCTCGTCGTCGGCGAGGTCGGGAAGCACGTTCGTGAAGTGGATCGACACGCCGAAGACGGCACCGACGGCGACGGCCCAGGCGGCGGGCGGCACGCCCTCCTGCCCGGCCAGCGTGACGACCGCCGGCAGGATCCCGAAGCTCACGACGAACGGCAGCACCGAGAGCGGCGTCCGCTTGAGGCCGGCGTTGTAGGCCCAGCCCGAGGCGATCAGGATCGCGTGCGCCACGGCCGCCCGCGGACCGAACGCCACCGAGACGGCCAGGGCCACGACGGCGGTCGACACGGCGGCCCTCCGGACCATCGCCACGGTGACGAGCCCCTGGGCCACGGGCTTGTCGGAGCGGCCGGACGCCCGGTCGCGGCTCGCGTCGATCCAGTCGTTCGAGAAGCCGATAGAGAGCTGGCCGAGCAGGATCGCGAGGGCGATCACGAGCACGCGCGCCACCGGGTAGCCGAGAGATGCGGCCAGGAGCCCCGACAGGACGGTCACGGCCGCGGTGGGCCCGGGGTGCGACGAGAGCGCGAGATCGCGGACCCGGTTCAGCATCCGACCAGCCTAGGGCCGGGAAGAGGGAGGAACGGTGCGCCCCGCCTCATCGGGACGAGGCGGGGCGCACCCTGCACCCGGACGACCCCGCGCCCCTTGGATGCTCCATGGCATCCTCGGCGGATCAGAACCAGGGTCGTTCTCCGGCGTCGTCAGAACGGGTGCTCACGTCGAGTTACCATCCCAGACGTTGCCGTGACTCTACGCCGCCGGGCCTGGTATGGAAAGGGGTCGGGGCCGCCTCCCCGCGCGGATTCCGGAGGCACTCGAGACCACGACCTAGACTTGCCCGCGTGCCAGTGAACCCCGAGCTCCAGGGGCGGACGTTCCCGCCCGTGAGTCCCTACCTCGTCGGTCGCGAGAAAGTGCGCGAGTTCGCTCGCGCCACCTCGTCCTCCAGCCGACTCGCGATCGACCCCGAGGCCGCGCGCGCCGCCGGCTACGCCGACGTGGTCGCTCCGCCGACCTTCGCCATCGTCGTGCAGGAGGCGACCCTGCAGCAGCTCCTCGCCGCACCCGACGCCGGGATCGACTTCTCGCGCGTCGTCCACGGCGACCAGCGCTTCAGCTACACCCGCCCGATCGTCGCCGGCGACGAGCTCACGGCCACCCTCACCGTCTCGGGCGTCAAGTCGCTCGGCGGGCACTCGATGGTGACCGCGGAGTCGGTCATGGTCGACTCGGCGGGGGAGCACGTCGTCACGACGGTCTCGACCCTCGTCGTCCGGGGTGACGAGTGAGCGCCGCGCTCGAGGTCGGCCAGGTCGTGGCCGAGCAGGACTTCACGCTCACCCGCGACTCCCTGGTCCGCTACGCCGGTGCGTCCGGCGACTTCAACGCCATCCACTACCGCGACGACGTGGCCGAGGCCGTCGGGCTCCCCGGCGTCCTCGCGCACGGCATGCTCACGATGGGTACCGCCGTCCAGCCAGTCGTCTCGTGGCTCGAGAGCGATCGAGCCCCGCAGCCCGGCGGCTGGGTCAGCGACTACCAGGTCCGCTTCACCCGGCCGGTCGTCGTCGACCCCGAGCGCGGCGCCGTCCTGACGGTCGTGGCGAGGGTCGGTCAGGTCGACCCCGAGGCCGGCACGGCCCGCATCGACCTGACCGTGACGTTCGAGGGCGCCACCGTGCTCGGCAAGGCGCAGGTGCGGGTGGCCTGGGCGTGACCTCGTTCGCCGAGCTGACCACCATGAGTGTCGGCGGTCCGCCGGAGCGCCTCGTCGAGGCGACGACCGGTGACAAGCTGCTCGCCGCGGCGCGCGAGGCCTTCTCGAGCGACGAGCCGTGGTTCGTCCTCGGCGGCGGCTCCAATCTCGTCGCGAGCGACGAGGGGTTCCCCGGCACCGTGATCCGCGTCGGCACTCGGGGCGTCGAGGTCCTCGAGCGCGAGGCGGACGACGCCCCGACCGACGTCCGCATCCGCGTCGCAGCGGGCGAGCCCTGGGAGGCCCTCGTCGCACTGACCGTCGAGCGCGGCTGGTCGGGTCTCGAGGCGCTGAGCGGCATCCCCGGCTCGACCGGTGCCGCCCCCGTGCAGAACATCGGCGCCTACGGCCAGGAGGTGTCGGAGACCGTGGTGAGCGTCGACTTCCTCGACGCCGACACCCTCGACTTCGTGCGCATCCCGCGGGCCAACCTGGGGCTTGCCTACCGGACCAGCGTCTTCAAGCCGGGTCCGGTCGATCCTGCGCGCCGCGGGGTCGTCACCGCCGTCGAGTTCCGGCTCTCCGACGAGGGCGGGCTGTCGCAGCCCGTCGCCTACGACCAGCTCGCCCGCGCGCTCGGCGTGCCCCTCGGAGCCCGGGTGCCGCTCGCCGACGTGCGGGCCCGCGTGATCGAGCTCCGCGCCTCGAAGGGCATGGTCCTCGACCCGTCCGACCGCGACACCTTCTCCAGCGGCTCGTTCTTCACCAACCCGATCGTCGCCCGCGACGCCCTCGACGGCATCCCGGTCGACGCGCCCCGCTGGGAGACCGAGGAGGAGCCGCAGGATCGCGCGGTTCCGCTCGGGCAGACCCCCGCGCCTCCGCCTGCCCGCACCCCGTCTCCCGTGAAGCTCAGCGCCGCCTGGCTGATCGAGCACGCGGGCGTCCCCCGAGGCTTCCACCTGCCCGGGTCGGGTGCTGCGATCTCGACCAAGCACACGCTCGCGATCACGAACCGGGGCGGTGCGACCGCCGAGGACGTCGCGGAGCTGGCGCGCTACGTGCAGAGCCGGGTCGCCGCCGAGTTCGGCGTCGTCCTGCAGCCGGAGCCCGTCCTGCTCGGCCTGCACCTCTAGGCCTCCGCCCCTCCTGCCTCTGGCGCTGTGTCGGTGGTTCGTGCCACGGTATCTGTCACACGACCAGCCCGACGGAGAGCAGGCAGACGATGAAGCGGCATTCCCCCGGGGCGCGCGGCGGCCCCGTCATCGAGGCGCACGGCCTCGCTCGCACCTTCACGACGAAGCGCGGTCGCGAGACCACCGAGGTCAAGGCGGTCGCCGGGGTCGACCTCACCGTCGACGAGGGCGAGATCGTCGGGTTCCTCGGCCCGAACGGGGCCGGGAAGACGACCACGCTCCGCATGCTGACGACGCTCCTCTCGCCGACGGCCGGCACGGCGACCGTGGCGGGCCACGACCTCCTGCGCGACCCGGTGGGGGTCCGGCGCTCCATCGGCTACGTGTCGCAGAGCGGCTCGACCTCGCCCGTCGCGCTCGCCGGCGAGGAGATCGTCGATCACGGCATGCTCTACGGCATCAGCCGCCGGCAGGCCGAGACGCGCGGCCGCGAGCTGTTCGACCAGCTCGACCTCGACGGGCTCTGGCAGCGGAAGCCGTCGACGATGTCGGGCGGCCAGCGCCGCCGCCTCGACATCGCGATGGGGCTGGTGCACGACCCGAGCCTCGTCTTCCTCGACGAGCCGACCACCGGCCTCGACCCGCAGGCGCGCTCGAACCTCTGGACCCACATCTCCGACCTCCGCGAGAAGCGCGGCAGCACGGTCTTCCTCACCACCCACTATCTCGACGAGGCGGATGCGCTCTGCGACCGCATCCTGGTCATCGACCACGGCTCGATCGTCGCCAGCGACACCCCCGAGAACCTCAAGAGGTCGGTCGCGGGCGACCTCGTCGAGCTCGTCGTCTCCGACGAGGCGCAGGCGGCGGTCGCGGCCGAGCTGCTCGGGCACGACGCCGACGACCCGGCGGAGGTCGAGGTGCAGGGCGCCTCGATCCAGACGCGCGTCCGCGACGCCGGCACCCATCTGCCCCGCCTCCTCCGCGAGCTCGACGCTCGCGGAATCGCTCTCACGTCGATCGAGGTCAGGCGGCCGACCCTCGACGACGTGTTCCTCGACCTGACCGGCCGCTCGCTCCGAGAGGAGGCCTGACATGACCGGCACGTTCTGGCACGACACCCTCATCGTCTTCCGGAGGCAGCTCCGCATCGCGCTCCGGAACCCCGCCTGGGTCATCATCGGGCTCGTCCAGCCGATCCTCTACCTCTGCCTGTTCGGGCCGCTGCTCAAGCCGCTGGCCGGACAGCTCGGCACCTCGAACGCCTACACGCTGTTCGTGCCGGGCCTCCTCATCCAGCTCGGCATCTTCGGCGCCCTGTTCGCCGGCTTCAGCCTCATCGCCGAGTGGCGCGCGGGAGTGATCGAGGCGGAGCGCGTGACGCCGGCGAGCCGGACCGCGCTGCTGTTCGGGCGGATCCTGCGCGACGTCTTGCAGCTCTTCGTTCAGGGCGTGGTGCTGATCGGTCTCGGCTTCGTGTTCGGGCTGCGGGGGAGCCTGCTCGGCATGCTCGCCGGCCTCATCCTCACCGTGGCGCTCGGCACCGCCTGCGCGGCCGCCTCCAACGCGATCGCGCTGACCACGAAGAGCGAGGACGTCATGGCGCCGCTCATCAACAGCGTGGCGCTCCCGGTGCTCCTGCTGTCGGGGATCCTGCTGCCGATGACGATCGCGCCCGAGTGGCTGCAGACCCTGAGCGACATCATCCCGACGAAGCACATCGTCGACGCCGTCCGCGAGCTGTTCTCGGGCGACTACACGCTGTCTCTGCTCTGGGGCGTGCTCTGGACCATCGTCCTGGTCACGGCCGCGCTCTGGTGGGGCACCCGCACCTTCCGCAAGGAGAACGCGTAGCCAGCGCCTTAGGGCTCCTAGGCGAAGAGGCGCTGCAGCCGCTGCACGCCCTCGAGCAGGGCGTCGTCGGCCAGCGCGTACGAGAGGCGCAGGTAGCCCGAGGGGCCGAACGCCTCGCCGGGCACCGTCGCGACCTCGGTCTGCTCCAGGATGAGGTCGGCGAGCTCGAGCGACGTCGTCGGAGTGACGCCGCCCCACTCGCGGCCGAGGAGGCCGGTGACGTCGGGGTAGACGTAGAAGGCGCCCTCCGGCGTCGGCGTGACGACGCCGTCGATCCTGTTCAGCTCGGAGACGATGGTCTTGCGGCGCGTGTCGAAGGCCTGCCGCATCGCCTCGACGGAGTCCTGCGACCCGGTGAGGGCCGCGAGGGCCGCGCGCTGCGAGATGTTCGACACGTTCGACGACAGGTGCGACTGAAGGTTCGAGGCCGCCTTCGTGACGTCGGCGGGCGCGATCATCCACCCGACGCGCCAGCCGGTCATGGCGTACGTCTTGGCGACGCCGTTGACCAGGATCGCCGTGTCTGCGAGCTCCGGGACGACCTCCGTGATCGAGACGGCCTTCACCCCGTCGTAGACGAGGTTCTGGTAGATCTCGTCGGTGATCACCCAGATGCCGTGCTCGAGGGCCCACTCGCCGATCGCGCGGGTCTGCTCCTCGGAGTAGACGGCGCCGGTGGGGTTCGAGGGCGAGACGAACAGAAGCACCTTGGTGCGGTCGGTGCGGGCGGCCTCGAGCTGCTCGACCGTGACCAGGTAGCCCTGGTCGGCTCCGGCGAAGACCTCGACGGGCACGCCGCCGGCGAGCTTGACGGCCTCGGGGTAGGTGGTCCAGTAGGGGGTCGGCAGGATCACCTCGTCGCCCTCGTCGACGACGGCGGCGAACGACTGGTAGACGGCCTGCTTGCCCCCGTTCGTCACGATGACCTGCGAGGCGTCGACGCGCGTGCCGCTGTCGCGGAGCGTCTTCTGTGCGATCGCCTCGCGGAGGTCGGGGAGCCCGGCGGCGGGCGTGTAGCGGTGGTTCCTGGGGTCGCGGGCGGCCACGACGGCGGCCTCCACGATGTGCTCGGGCGTGGCGAAGTTCGGCTCGCCGGCGGCGTAGCTGATGACGTGGCGCCCCTCGGCCTGCAGGGCCTTGGCCTTGGCATCGACCTTGAGCGTCGCCGATTCGGCGATCGCTGCGATGCGCGCGGAGAGACGGGGGAGTCGGACGCTCTGGTCGGTGCTGTTCACGACGGCCAGCCTATCGGGGCGACATGCCCGGAGCCGGGCCAACTTTACTTGCCCAGGAGGGTCACCTACACTTGTCTGCGGTGGTGGAATCCACCAAGATTTTCTGCGCCTTCCAGACGGAGCGTTCCACACGGAGCCCTCTCTACGGTCGGTCGGAGATCGTGTCGGCCAGCAGGTCGACCAGGGTTCCGGATCCGAAGGGCGGTGGCTCAATTGGTAGAGCAGCGGTCTCCAAAACCGCAGGTTGCAGGTTCAAGTCCTGTCCGCCCTGCAGCCCGGTCCGTGCACTCGCACGAACCGGACGAAGGCCCGGTGTGGCCCTGACACTCGTCGGGAGCACGCGCAGGTCGAAGCTCGGAAGGTAAGTACGACAGTGGCGAGAAAAGACGTGGACGTTCCCAGCGAGGACGTCGTCGCGATCGCGAGAGCCGACGGAGCAGCCCGCCGAGGCCGCTTCGCGCGCATCGCGCTCTTCCTGCGCCAGGTCATCAGCGAACTGAAGAAGGTCGTCACCCCGACCCGCAAAGAGCTGGTGAGCTACACGCTCGTCGTCCTCGTCTTCGTCGTGATCATGATGGCTCTCGTGTTCGGACTCGACACGCTGTTCGGCTTCCTGGTCCAGTACGTCTTCGGCAACGGAGTCAACGCGAGCTAGCCTCCGGGGCGCCCTGCCCGTGCCTGTCCGGCCGGCGCAGAGCCTCAGAAACCGGGCGTCCCTCTTCCCCGGACACCCGCCCCAATCCACCGAAAGAAGAACCCTTGCCGAAGAACGAGCGCGACGACATCGACCTCGCCACCGCCGCCGAGCAGTCCTCGGAGGTCGAGGAGGCCCAAGAGGGCTCGACCCAGACGGCCGACGAGCTGTCGGTCGACTCCGCCGAGCACGACGCGATCGGCATCGAGACCGAAGAGGCACCCGGCGACGTCGTCGACCTCGACGAGCTGCTCGACTCGCTCGACGAGGCCGAGGACGAGCAGGCCGACGCGGTCGTCGACGACGCCCTCACGATCGACAGCGTCGACGAGGCCGAGGCCGCCGTCGAGGCGACGGAGGACGAGGCCGAGGAGGACGCGGCCGAGCACCAGGCCGAGGGCGACGCCGTCGCGGCGTTCGACGCCGTCACCGACATCGAGGCCGCCGAGACCGACGCTCCCGAGGGCGACGTGTCCGAGGGTGCTGCCGACGAGGCCGCCGACGACGAGGCCGCCGACGACGAGGCCGAGGTCGACCCCTACGAGGCCTTCCGCTACGAGCTCCGCGGCAAGCCCGGCAAGTGGTACGTCATCCACTCCTACGCCGGCTTCGAGCGCCGCGTGAAGCAGAACATCGAGAACCGCATGGTGTCGCTCACCATGGAGGACTTCATCTACCAGGTCGAGGTCCCGATGGAGGACGTCGTCGAGATCAAGAACGGGCAGCGCAAGCTGGTCACCCGCGTCCGCATCCCCGGCTACGTCCTGGTGCGGATGGACCTCAACGAGGACAGCTGGTCGGTCGTCCGTCACACCCCGGGTGTGACCGGCTTCGTGGGCAACGCCCACAACCCGACGCCCCTCCGCTTCGAGGAGGCCTTCAACATGCTGAAGAGCCTCGTCCAGGTCCAGGAGGCCACTCCGGCCGCCAAGGGCGGGGCGAAGGGCGGCAAGGCCGCTCAGCGCGTCATCCCGGCCGAGGTCGACTTCGAGATCGGCGAGACCATCACCATCAAGGAGGGCTCGTTCGCAGGCCTTCCCGGAACGATCAACGAGATCAAGCCCGAATCGGGTAAGCTCACCGTGCTCGTTTCGCTGTTCGAGCGCGAGACGCCGGTCGAGCTGTCGTTCGACCAGGTCACCAAGCTCTAGCCTCCCCGCACGCTTTTCGACCACCGGATCCCTGCGCGAGCAGATTCCGGGAGAGCCGGCCGCAACCGCGACCGGTTCGAACCCCACAAGAAGGAAAACAACATGGCACCGAAAAAGAAGGTCACGGGTCTGATCAAGCTTCAGATCAACGCCGGCGCCGCGAACCCCGCCCCGCCCATCGGCCCGGCCCTGGGTCAGCACGGCGTGAACATCATGGAGTTCTGCAAGGCGTACAACGCCGCGACCGAGTCGCAGCGCGGCAACGTCGTCCCCGTCGAGATCACCGTCTACGAAGACCGTTCGTTCACGTTCATCCTCAAGACGCCCCCGGCGGCCGAGCTGATCAAGAAGGCCGCCGGTCTCGCCAAGGGCTCCTCGACCCCGCACACCGTCAAGGTGGGCAAGCTCACGATGGAGCAGGTCCGCGAGATCGCCACCACCAAGCAGGCCGACCTCAACGCCAACGACATCGACGCCGCGGCGAAGATCATCGCCGGCACCGCCCGCTCCATGGGCATCACCGTCGACGCGTAGTCGGCTCCTCACCAGACATCCAGTGGGAGAGCCGGCCAGGCTCGTTACCACGCTCTCGAAATCAGGAGATTTCACATGGCTCAGAAGTCAAAGGCGTACCGCGCCGCTGCCGAGAAGATCGAGGCAGGTAAGTTCTACAGCACCAGCGAGGCCGTCGCCGTCGCTCGTGAGACCGGATCCAAGAAGTTCGACTCGACCGTCGAGGTCGCGCTGAAGCTGGGCGTCGACCCGCGCAAGGCCGACCAGATGGTGCGCGGCACCGTCATTCTGCCGCACGGCACGGGCAAGACCGCCCGCGTCATCGTGTTCGCGACCGGTGCCGCGGCCGAGGCCGCCATCGCCGCGGGCGCCGACGAGGTCGGTGGCGACGAGCTCATCGAGAAGGTCGCCGGCGGCTACACCTCCTTCGACTCCGCGGTCTCGACCCCGGAGCTCATGGGCAAGGTCGGCCGTCTGGGCAAGGTCCTCGGCCCGCGCGGCCTCATGCCGAACCCCAAGACCGGCACCGTCACCCCGAACGTCGCTCAGGCCGTGAACGACATCAAGGGCGGCAAGATCGAGTTCCGTGTCGACAAGCACGCCAACGTGCACTTCGTCATCGGCAAGGCCGGCTTCACCGAGGAGCAGCTCAACGCCAACCTCGACACCGCGCTCGACGAGGTCACGCGCCTCAAGCCGTCCTCCTCGAAGGGCCGCTACATCACCAAGGGCACCGTCTCGACCACCTTCGGTCCTGGCATCCCGCTCGACGTCAACGCGCTCTAGGCTCGAAGCCTCGGCGTGACACCGAAGGGCCCGCACCGAGAGGTGCGGGCCCTTCGTCGTCCCCGCGGGGCTCGACCGATCCGGCTGTCAGTCCTCCGCGATCTTCACCACCAGCTTGCCGCGGGTGTGACCGCGCTCGAGCAGGCGGTGAGCGTCGGCCACGTCGTCGAGGTCGTAGACGTCGTCGACGTAGACCGACACGTCGCCCGAGTCGAGGAGCCGGGCGATGACGGCCAGGCAGGTGGCGTCGGGCGCCATCGCGTAGTCGGTGAAGCGGACCCCTGCCGACTCGGCCTCCTCGGCGAGCCCCGTCGTGTCCGTCACGGGCACGTGGATCAGGAGACCCCCGGGCCGGATGACCTGGAGTGAACGCCGGGCGACGTCCGGGTCGGCGACGAGGTCGATCACGACGTCGACCGCTTCGACCTCCGCTTCGAACCGCTGCGCGGTGTAGTCGACCACTTGCGCCGCCCCGAGCTGTCGGAGCCAGCTGGAGTTCCTCGTCGATCCTGTCGTCACGACGTGGGCGCCGAAGTAGGCGGCGAACTGCACGGCGAAGTGGCCGACGCCTCCGGCTCCGGCGTGGATCAGGATCCGCTGCCCGTCGTGGGCCTTGGCGACGTCGACGACCACACCCCACGCCGTGAGGGCCGCGAGCGGGACGCCCGCCGCCTCCACGTGCGAGAGCGACTTCGGCTTCCGCGTGACCTGCAGAGCCGGCACACTGACGTACTCGGCGTAGGTGCCGGCGGCCCGGGGGACGGAGGCGACGCCGTAGACCTCCTGGCCCGGCCTGAGCGGATGTGCCGCGTACGGGCTCTGGACGACGACGCCGCTGAAGTCGCAGCCGAGGACGGCCGGGAGCTCGGGGCTCCCACAGCGTCCGGCCAGGCCGTTCCTGGCCTCGACGTCGAACGGGTTGACCCCGGCCGCGACGACCCGGACGAGCACCTCGGAGCCCTGCCGGCTCGGCGTGGAGATCTGAGCCCTGGTGAGGACCTCGGGCCCCCCGTTCTCACTGATCACCACCGCGCGCATGGTGCTGGTCATCGGTGGCCTTTCGGTCGTCGTCGTCATCGAGAGCCCTTCGTCGGGTCGAGCGGCTGTCGGGTCAGGCGCCGGGTGGTTCCTCTCAGTAAAGGGGGAGCATGAGTCGCTCGTGTTTCGGGAGTGTCACTTGTGCGGAAACTATCTCTCCGCTGGGTACTCTCAGCAGATGAGATACCTCTTCGCCGCTCTGCGGCTCATCGCCGCGGTCGCGATCGTGATCGCCGTCGTCGCGCAGTGGATCGAGAGTCAGCGAGACCCGAACTACTTCTTCTTCAACTTCTTCGGGTACTTCACGATCCAGAGCAACCTGTTCATCGCGACCGCCTTCGTGATCCTGGCGTTCTACGGTTTCTCGGGGCGGCTGACGCCGCCGTGGCTGACCGTCGTGCACGGCGCGACCGTCACCTACATGGCGACGACGGGGGTCGTGTACAACCTCCTCCTCGCGGGCGGCCCTCTCGGTGACTTCAACGTGCCGTGGTCGAACGACATCCTGCACCGGTGGATCCCGCTCTTCGCCGTCCTGCAGTGGATCCTGTTCGGTGACCGCTCACGCATCGCGTGGAAGCGGCTGTGGCTGTTCCTGATCTACCCGGTCGTGTGGCTGTTCGTCATCCTGGCCATCCGTCAGCGGAGCTTCGTGCCCTACCCGTTCCTCGACATCCAGAAGCTGGGCGGGCTCGAGGTGTTCTTCTACTGCATCGGGATCACGGCGTTCATCGTCGCGATGAGCGCGATCGTGATCGCGCTCAGCCGCTTCGCGATCCTGCGGCCCGGCGCCGGTCAGCGCACGGACGAGCGCGCGAGGGTCGCCAGCACCTGATCGGCGAGGCCCACCAGCCGGTGGATCTCGTTGTCGTCGCGCTCGATCCAGCGGCACGTCGGGGGGCCGGCCACGGGCACGAAGTCCACGTGCTGCTCCCACACGAGGAGGGTCCGCTCGGCTCCGAGGACGTACTGCTGCCACCAGACCTGGCGGAGGTACGAGCGGGGGATGCTCCGCCACGGCTTCGAGGTCGTCTTGATCTCGGCCAGCACGACGCTGCCGTTCGACCGCTCGGCGATCCCGTCGGGTGTCGCCAGGTGCCGTTCGTCGTGGAGCGAGTGGAAGAGCAGGCTGCTCGGCTCGATCGCGTGGTTGCGGCTGACCCACCGCGCGATGACGGGCTCGCGGGCCCGGCCGTGATCGGTGTAGTCGTTTCCGCGGAAGCCGTTGCCGTAGAGCTTGTCGAGGACGACGGCCTGGATCGCGGCCTCGCTCGAGAGCCGTGCCACGTCGGTGGCGGTGATGCCGCGGCTCCGGGCCCGGAGCCAGGCGACGCGGTCGGTCGAGTCGGCGAGGACCCGCTGGCCGTGGTGCGCGCGGGGCGCGGGCGCAGGAGGGGAGACCGGCGCCGGAGAGGAGACGGGCGCAGAAGGGGACACCAGCGCAGGATCGACGTCGTCGTCCCAGAGGGAGAGCGTCGGCTGCACGAGGGTCACCCCTCAATTGTCTCTCGGACGAGAGCCGCCGCGCGCAGATTCAGTAGGCGGCGGCGAGCGTGTCGAGCCCGGAGGGCGACAGGGCGTAGTGGATGGCCAGCATGCTGGCGCCCAGGATCGCGGAGTTCTCGCCCGCGCGAGACTGCGCGATGGTGAGGTGCTCGGTCGCCAGGGGCATCGAGCGCGAGTATACGACCTCGCGGACCCCCGCGATCAGGTGCTCTCCGGCCTGCGCCATCGACCCGCCGATCGCGATGACGGACGGGTTGATCAGGCTGACGCACGTGGTGAGGACCTCGCCGATGTCGCGCCCCGCCTGGCGCACCGCCCGGACGGCGTCGATGTCGCCCTGGCGCACCAGCTCGATGACGTCGGCGCCCCCGTCGACGTCGTGGCCCTCCCGTCGGAGACCGGCTGCGATGGCCGGGCCGGAGGCGATGGCCTCGAGGCAGCCGGTGTTGCCGCAGCGGCAGGCGATGCCGGCTCCGCGGGCGACCGGGATGTGGCCGATGTCGCCGGCGATGCCCTGGGCGCCGCGCTGCAGCTGCCCGCCGGAGATGATGCCGGACCCGATGCCGGTGGCGACCTTGAGGAAGAAGAGGTGCTCGGCGTTCGGCCACGAGTGCTGCCGCTCGCCGAGGGCCATGATGTTGACGTCGTTGTCGACGAAGACGGGGATGTCGATGTGCTGCCTGACCCAGCCCGGCACGTCGAAGGCGTCCCAGCCGGGCATGATCGGCGGGTTGACCGGTCGGCCGGTCGAGAACTCCACCGGGCCGGGCAGGCCGATCCCTGCGGCGATGACGTCGCTCCGGGTCTTGCCGAGACGCTCCAGCAGCTCGTCGGCGTGCTCGACCATCCAGCCGAGGACGTGTTCGGGCCCCAGGCCGATCTCGAGCTTCTCGCGGTGACTGGTGAGCTCCTGGCCCATGAGGTCGGTGATGGCCACGTGGGCGTGGCTGGCACCGAGGTCGGCGGCGAGGACGACCCGCGACGACGGACGCAGGGCGACCCGGGACGGCGGTCGGCCGCCGGTCGAGACCGCGTCGGCCACGGGGCCGACGAGGCCGAGCTCGGTGAGGGAGTCGAGGCGGAGCCCGATGGTCGAGCGCGCGAGGCCGGTCAGGGCTGCGAGCTCCGCTCGCGTGCGGGGCCGCCCGTCGCGCAGGAGCTGGAACAGGTCGCCCGCCCCCGTCGTCCCGAGGACAGACGTGCGCATCGCGTCTGACATGCAAGGAGTAAACCACAGCTTCTCTCCGTCAGCGGAGAAAGCTGTCGACTGTCGCGCATCTTTTGCTTGCGCCTCGACAGAAGTGGCCCTATCGTGAGTCTCGGTCGACGGCGGCCGGCACCGGCCCCCGCCCGATCCGCGTTCGATGAGGAGACAGATCAGGTGACAACCGTCCCGCCTTCGGTTCAGCTCTACACGGTCCGGTCGGCCATCGCCGAAGACCTTCCGGGCGCTCTCGCCCGCCTGGCCGAGATCGGCTTCACCCGGGTCGAGCCCTGGGGCTTCGTCGAGCGCGTCGACGAGTACGCCGAGCAGCTCGAGGCCCTGGGCCTCACCGCTCCGAGCGCTCACGCCAACCTCCTCGGCCGAGACCTCGACGCCGTCTTCTCGGCCGCGAAGCGCCTCGGCGTCGAGACCGTGATCGACCCGCACATCGACGAGACCCGGTGGGTCACTCGCGAGGACGTCGAGTCGATCGCCCGAGAGCTCGGCGAGATCGCCGACCGCGCCGCCGAGCACGACCTCCGCGTCGGCTACCACAATCACGCCTTCGAGCTGGAGAACAGGATCGGCGGCGTCCCCGCGCTCGAGGTCTTCGCCGATGCGCTGCCCGAGAGCGTCGTCCTCGAGGTCGACACCTACTGGGTCGAGGTCGGCGGCGTCGACGCCCCCGAGCTCCTGGCCCGCCTGGGGGACCGCGTGCAGCTCCTCCACGTCAAGGACGGGCCGAAGACGAAGGACGACACGGAGCAGGTCGCCGTCGGCCGCGGGTCCATGCCGATCCGCGACATCCTGCGGGCCGCCCCTCAGGCTCTTCCCGTCGTCGAGCTCGACGATCACGCGGGCGACGTCTTCACAGCCCTCCGCGACAGCCTCCGCTTCCTGGAAGGCGTTCGCGTCTGACCGCCACCCGGCGTCAGCCCTCCCTCTTTCGTCGTCACCCGGCGACGAAACCGAAACGAGCTCTCACGAAAGTTTCGTGCCCGTTTCGACCCGCTCCATCCGATAACGATGGGGTAAACGGACCAGGACTGCGTTGACTTCCCCGAAATTATCGGTGAGGATGATGCAGCACCTGGTTGAGAGGCCCGAAGCACCTGCCGCGAACGTCTCCCTAGCAAGACGAACGCACGAAAGTTTCCATCAACACAGCAGTTCTTTTATTCGAAGAAGAATAGGAGCCAGCACGGACGCTGGCTCCGGAAGGACACCGACCATGCCAAACAACATCTCGAGCTCCGCTTTCTCGCGTCGCGCATTCCTCGGCGGAGCAGCGGGAGTCTCGGCTGTCGCCCTCCTGGCCGCCTGCACCTCCGGCGGGGGCGGCTCGGGGAGCAGCTCCAAGACGCTCAAGTTCTGGAACATGCCCTGGGGCGGAACGACGTTCAACCCGCTCGACAAGAAGATCACGCTGGCCTACAAGCCCGCCAAGGGTCTCCCGTCGGCCACCTACCAGCAGATCCAGTGGGCCAACTTCACGCAGCAGTTCGCCTCGGCGGTCGCCTCGAACACCGGCCCCGCCGTGTCGTCCGGTGGTGGCACGCAGGCCTTCCAGTTCGCCTCGCAGGGCAAGATCGCCTACGCGGACGACCTGCTGGACTCCTGGAAGAAGAACGGCATCTACGACGACTTCCTCCCCGGCCTCGTCGACACGATGAAGACCGACAAGGGCTACGCCGCCGTCCCGTACAACCTCGACATGCGCGTCATGTGGTACAGCAAGTCGCTCCTCGAGAAGGCCGGCGCCGACGTCCCCACCGACTGGCAGTCCTACATCAAGGCCTGCGCCGCGCTCAAGAAGATCGGCGTCTACGGCTACGGCACCGGCTCCGGTGCGGGTGACTTCACCGGCGTCCAGATCATCGTCGGCCACATGATCAACAACGGCGGCGGCCTCTTCGACGAGAACCAGAAGCCCAACGTCGTCACGCCCGAGAACATCGAGGCCGTCGACTTCGTGCTCGAGATGGTGAAGAAGGGCTACTCCGACCCCGCGTCGGCGACCTACACCAGCGACAACGTGCAGAGCCAGTGGAAGGCCAAGAAGTTCGGCATGGGCGGCGACACCGCCGGCCTCGCAGCCAACCTCGGTGGCGAGTTCGCCAGCGACGTCGCCGTCCTGAGCCCGCTCAAGAGCGACTCCGGCAAGAAGGGCGCGCTGTACTTCCCGAACAACATCATGATGTACACGAACACCCCCTCGCAGAAGGCGAGCGAGGCGTTCCTCACGTACTACTACAAGAACATGGCACCGCTGTGGACGAAGAACACCGGCATCGGTCTTCCTCCCCTCAAGTCGATCGCCGAGACCTCCGAGTTCAAGGCGAACGCGAACGCGGTCAAGGTCATCAACGAGTGGCAGCCGATCTCGAAGACCTGGGCCGCCCCCGGCACCAACTCGCTGTTCCTCGGAGTCACCAAGGTCGACGGCACGCCCGCGATGACGACCTTCGCCCAGTCGGTCCTCGGTGGCAACGTCACCGCCAAGGCCGCCCTCACGACCCTGCAGAACGCCCTCAAGGCGTCCTGATCCGGGCCGTACGGCAACCCGTTTCACAGAACATCACGAAGGAGTGACGAATGTCGGCCAGTAGCGTCGCAGAAAATCTCAGGCGTGCCAGGCGCGGAGTCGGTGTGTCCGGCTCCGGGTCTGGCGCGCCCCGCCCCGTCCGCAAGACGAAACGATTCACACCGAGAACCTGGACGCTGCTGGCCTTCGCTCTGCCCTCGCTGGTCCTCCTGCTGCTGATCAACCTCTACCCGGTGATCTACGCGTTCATCCAGTCGCTCCACAACGGGACGCTGCTGGACGCCGGGCCCTTCGTGGGGCTGCAGAACTACCTCGACATCCTCACGCAGCCGAGCTTCTGGGCGGCAGCGCGGTTCACGGTGGTCTTCACCGTGGTCGGGGTCTTCGGGTCGTGGATCGTGGGGCTCCTCCTGGCGCTCCTGCTCCGCACCCACATCCCCGGCAACACCGTGTTCAAGGTGCTCCTGCTCCTGCCCTGGATCGTGCCGGTGGTCGTGTCGTCGATGTCGTGGAACTGGCTGGTGGCCACCCCCCAGTCGCCGTTCCCCGTCATCGCGGCCCACCTCGGCCTCGGCAACGTCCTGTTCCTGGCGAACCCGTTCCTCGCTCAGGTCGTGGTGTGCATCTTCAAGGTGTGGATCTCGTTCCCGTTCATGATGATGATGATGTCGTCGGCGCTCGCGTCGGTCGACACCAACGTCTACGAGGCGGCCAAGGTCGACGGCTCCAGCGGCTTCAAGACCTTCCGCTACATCACGATGCCGATGATCGCCCGCACGACGTTCGTCTCCTGGATCCTGATGACGATCTTCTGCGTGAACGACTTCCCGACGATCTTCCTCCTGACCGGCGGCGGGCCGGTCAACGCGACCCAGTCCCTGGTCGTCCTGGCGTACCTCACGGTCTTCCAGAACTTCCAGACCGGGCCTGGAATCGCCATCGCGTTCCTGATGACGCTCGTGCTCGTCATCATCTCCGTGGTGCTGTACCGCCAGATCCGAAAGGTGAACATCGAATGAGCACTATCAGCGTCCGGCGCGCTCGCGTCAAAGACCAGGCCGCGGGAAGCGTCACCGTCCCGAGGCGCCGCTCCCAGGCCGAACAGGGCAAGCGCGGCGGGTGGTGGAGGTTCACCCTCATCCTGCTCGTCACCGCGGTCGTCCTCATCCCGATCGTCGCGGTCGTGGGGCTGTCCTTCACGCCGGGCCTCGGCTCGACGGTCAAGGGCAACTTCACGCTCGAGAACTACTCCAACATCTTCAGCCAGACCGGCGTGGTCAGCTGGCTGACGAACAGCCTCATCGTCACGGTCGTCACCGTGCTGGTGGCGGTCGTCGTCGCAGCCCCCGCCGGGTACGTCCTGAGCCGGGCCCGCAACAAGCTCGTCTCGGGCTACTCGCTCGTGCTGTTCGTCGTGCAGTCGCTCCCGGTGGTGTCGGCGGTCATCCCGCTGTTCATCCTGTTCTCGAAGTTCGGCCTCGTGGACAGCCTCGCCGGCGTCACGATCATCTATGTCGGATCGACGATGTCGGTCGCGATCTGGATGATGGCGGCGTACTACGACTCGATCCCGATCGCGCTCGAGGAGGCGGCCTGGATGGACGGCGCCTCGCTGCTCGGCTCGTTCACCCGGATCGTGCTCCGCAACTCGCTCCCCGGCATCCTGTCGACCGCGATCTTCTCGTTCCTGCTCGCCTGGAACGACTACCTCGTCGCGCTGGTCTTCCTGCGCTCCGACGGCAACAAGACGCTCCCGGTCGGTCTCGAGACGTTCTTCCAGCAGAACGCGACGAACTGGGGTCTCGTCATGGCGGTCGCCGTCGTGATGATGCTGCCCCCGATCATCCTGTTCGCGTTCCTCAACCGGTACTTCTCCGTCGGCGGCATCGGCGGTTCGCTCGCCGGACGCTGATCCCCCTCGGAACGACAGAGGCCGCCGGCCAGGGCAACCCGGTCGGCGGCCTCCGCCGTCTCCTCCACCGCACAACACGAAAGATCTGGTCTCACACCGCATGACTGCTACTTCAGACACCCCCACGCGACGCGCACTCGTGGTCCGAGGAGGCTGGGACGGCCACCAGCCCGTCGAAGCCACCGAGCTCTTCGTGCCCTTCCTCCGGGAGAACGGCTTCGAGGTCAGGATCGAGGAGTCGCCCGCCGTGTACGCCGACGCCGCCTACCTCGACACCGTCGACCTCATCGTCCAGTCGGTCACCATGTCGACCATCGAGAAGGAGGAGTTCGAAGGTCTCCGGAGGGCTGTCGAGAACGGCACCGGCCTCGCGGGCTGGCACGGCGGGATCGCCGACTCGTTCCGCAACAACTCCGACTACCTCCACATGATCGGCGGCCAGTTCGCGACCCACCCCGGCAAGGCCCCCGAGGAGCGCACCGGCGAGCAGTCGGACAACTACGTCCCGTACACGGTGAACATGACGGCGGCGGCGGCCGACCACCCGATCACGCAGGGCATCGGCGACTTCGAGCTCACGACCGAGCAGTACTGGGTGCTCCACGACGATTACAACGATGTGCTGGCGACCACGACGCAGAAGGTGCGCCCGTGGGACCAGTGGAACCGCGAGGTCACCTCGCCGGCGATCTGGACCCGCCAGTGGGCGAAGGGGCGGATCTTCGTCTCGACCCCCGGCCACCACGTCGACATCCTCGAGGACGGCAACGTCCGCACCATCATCGAAAGGGGTCTCCTGTGGGCGTCCCGTTGAAAGTCGGCGTCATCGGCGTCGGCAAGATCTCCGAGCAGTACTTCGCCAGCTTCCCCCAGCTCCCGAACCTCGACCTGGTGGCGGTCGCCGACATCGACGCCGCCAGGACGAAGCAGGTCGCCGACGAGCAGGGCGTCCGAGCACTCACGGTCGACGAGCTGCTCGCCGATCCTGAGATCGACGCGGTCGTCAACCTGACGATCCCCGCCGCCCACGTGGAGGTCGGCACGAAGGCGCTCAACGCCGGAAAGCACGTCTTCGCCGAGAAGCCGCTCGGGCTCAACCCGACCGAGGCGCTGCCCATGCTCGAGCTCGCCGACGAGAAGGGCCTCCGCGTCGGGAGCGCACCCGACACGGTGCTCGGCACCGGCGTGCAGACCGCCCGCCAGGTGCTCGACTCGGGCGCCATCGGCGAGCCCGTCGCGGCTCAGGTGCACTGGTCGGCTCCCGGACACGAGCGCTGGCACCCGTCGCCGCTGTTCTACTACCAGCCTGGCGGCGGCCCCCTGCTCGACATGGCGCCGTACTACCTGACCAGCCTCATCACTCTGTTCGGTCCGATTACGCGCGTCTCGGGTCTCGCGACCCGCTCCGACCGCGAGCGCACCGTCGAGACCGGCCCTCTGGCCGGCACGGCGATCCCCGTCGACGTCGACACGCACGTCAGCGCGCTCCTCGAGCACGCCTCGGGAGTCACCTCGACCCTCACGGTGAGCTTCGAGATCTGGGCCACGAAGTCGCCGCTGTTCGAGGTCTACGGCACGAAGGGCACGCTCGAGGTCCCCGACCCCAACCGGTTCTCCGACCCGGTCTCGCTGTCGACGAGCGACGCTCCCGACTTCGTCGAGGTGCCGGTCTCGGCCGGCTACGCGGACGCCGGGCGCGGCTACGGCCTCGCCGACATGGCGCGGGCCATCGAGACGGACCGTCCGCACCGGGCGTCCGGCCGACTGGCCTTCCACGTGCTCGAGGCGATGGACGCGATCCTGCGCTCCAGCGACGAGAAGCGCGTCATCGAGCTCGAGAGCACCGTCGAGCGTCCGGAACCCGTGCCCTTCGAGGCCCGACCCGAGACCTGGTAGCGGAGCCCGCCCAGGATCCCGAGAGAAGCGGGCCACTACGATGACGACCGTGTCGGAGGAGTCGAGAACGCAGGGCGCCGACACGCGCGCCAAGCTGGCCGACGTCGCCGAGCGGGCCGGGGTGTCGATCTCGACCGTGTCGAAGGTGCTCAACGGGCGCGCCGGGGTGTCCGTCGACACCCGGGAGCGCGTGACCGGGATCCTGCACGACGAGCAGTACAACAGGAGGGGCGGCGCGCAGCCGCCGTCCCTCCTGTTGGAGCTCGTCTGCCACGCGCTCGACAGCCCCTGGATGGTCGAGGTCGTCGTCGGCGTCGAGCGGGTCGCCCGCGAGAACGGCATGAGTCTCGTCGTCACCGGCATGAAAGACCGGAGGCCGGGGGAGGGCTGGATCGAGGGCGTGCTGCAGCGCCGCCCGACCGGCGTGATCTTCGTCATCACCGACATCCCCAAGGCCAACCAGCACCAGTTGCGGAGCCACGGAATCCCGTTCGTGATCGTCGACCCCGAGGGGGATCCTGCGCAGGATGTCCCCGCCATCGGCTCGGCGAACTGGATGGGCGGCTTCCTGGCCACCAGGCACCTCATCGAGCTGGGTCACACCAGGATCGCGACGCTCGGCGGGCCGGTGCACTTCCTCGCCGCCACCGCCCGGCTCTCCGGCTACCGCGCCGCTCTCGCCGGCGCCGGCCTCACGGAGCCGCACGGCTACTCGCCCCGGGGCGAGTTCAGCCACGAGGCGGGCGCCGCTGCCGCGCGCGTCCTGCTGATGCGCGACGACCCGCCGACCGCCCTCTTCGCCGCCAGCGACATGCAGGCTCTCGGTGCGTACGAGGCCGCCCGGGAGCTCGGACTCCGCGTGCCGGACGACGTCTCCGTGGTCGGATACGACGACCTCCAGGTCGCCCAGTGGGCGGGCCCGCCGCTCACCACCGTCCGGCAGCCCCTGACCGAGATGGCCGAGGAGGCGACGCGGCTGGTGCTCCGCCTCCGGGCCGAGCCGCAGCTGAAGTCGACCCGCCTGGAGCTCGCCACCAGCCTCGTCGTCCGCCACAGCACCGCCGCGCCGACCGCGGGACGCGCCTGATGCCGCGGACCCTGCTGCCCGGGCAGTCGTCTCGCGTGCTGATCGTCGACCCGGCGTCGGGTGAGAGCCGCTGCGTGTTCGAGAGCGACTCCGTGCTCGTCGAGGCGCCGAACTGGACCGCCGACGGCGTCTCCCTCGTGCTGAACGCCGACGGCCTGCTCTGGCGCCTGCCGGTCGACGGCCACGACCTCGCCGAGATCCCGATGCCCGGCGTCCCCGAGATCAACAACGACCACGTGCTGACCCCCGACGGGCTCGCCGTCGTCGTCAGCGCGAAGGACGGCCACCTCTACGAGGTCCCCCTCGACGAGCGCACGCCGCGCAGGATCACGCGCGACCACCCCGTCGGCCGCGGCTACAAGAACTACCTCCACGGCGTCTCGCCCGACGGCAGCACGCTGAGCGTCATCGTCGGCCACCGGCCCCGGCCGTCCGATCCCGAGTCCGCCTGGCAGACGGACGTCGCGCTCGTCGACCTCGCGACCGGCGAGGCCTCCTTCGTCACGAGCGACGCGTCCGCCGACGACGGGGCCGAGTTCACCCCCGACGGCCGGTGGCTCTGGTTCAACACCGAGCGCTTCACCAGCGAGCCGGGCCACGCGCAGCTGGCACGCGTCCGGGTCGACGGTTCCGACCTCTCGCGCGTCGTCGAGAGCGTCAGCGTCGACTGGTTCCCGCACCCGGCCCCCGACGGGCGGTCGGTCGCCTACCTCTCCTACGAGGCGGGCACGCTGGGGCACCCGGAGAACCGCGACGTGGTGCTCCGGATCCTGCCCCTCGACGAGGCCGGCGATCCCGAGCCCCACGGCGTCCGCGACCTCCTCCGCCTGTTCGGCGGGCAGGGCACGCTGAACGTCAACGGCTGGGCACCCGACAGCACGCGGTTCGCGTGCGTCGAATACCCGGTCGCCGACTGACGCCAGGCGCTACGCCTCCGTGACGACGCCGCCCTTGAGGTAGAGGCGCCGCTCCGCGCGGCGCGCGACCGACGAGTCGTGCGTGACCAGGATGAACGTGAGGCCGCGGTCGCGCCACTGGCCCTCGAGGAGCTCCATGATCTCGTCGCGGGTCGACTCGTCGAGGCTCCCCGTGGGCTCGTCGGCGAGGAGCACCTGCGGCTCCTTGACCAGGGCCCGGGCGATCGCGACGCGCTGCTGCTGACCGCCCGAGAGCTCGGCAGGCAGGTGGTCGCCGCGCTCGCCGAGGCCGACCGACTCGAGCGCGTCGGACGACCGCTTCTTCTGCTCGTCGCGCGACACGTCGGAGCGGGCGAAGGCCGTCTCGACGTTCTCGAGCGCCGTGAGGGTCGGGATCAGGTTGAAGCCCTGGAAGACGAAGCCGATCCTGTTCGCGCGGATGGCCGCGAGCTTCGAGTCGGCGAGTCCCGAGACCTTATCGTCGCCGAGCACGACGCTGCCGGCGGACGGCTTGTCGAGGGCGCCGAGCATCTGCAGGAGTGTCGACTTGCCTCCGCCGGTCGGGCCCTGGATCGCGACCATCTGCCCGGTCGGGATCTCGAGGGTCACCCGGCTCAGGGCGGTGACGGTGCGCTTCTTCTGGACGTACGTCTTGGTGACGTCTGTGAGGGTGTACATGGTGTCCGTTCGGTGAGGTCGAGTGATCGGTCTGCGGGTCAGGCCACGCTGCGGAGCGCTTCGGCGGGGCGGAGGCGCGAGGCGCGCCAGCCGCCGATGGCGCCGGCGAGCAGCCCGCCGACGAGGGCGAGGGCGACCGCGACGACGATGATCGTCACCGCGATCGGAGCATGGAGGCTCACCTCGGTCGCCGTGGAGGCGACCTGCGCCCCGAAGCGGCCGGCTGTGCCGGCCCCGCCCTCGGTGCCGGTCCCGGTGCCTGTGCCCGTGCCGCCGCCCGCTCCGCCCGGTGCAGCGCCGCCGCCGAAGCCGCCGGCCGACGTGGTCGCGCCGCCCGACAGCGTGGGCGCGATCACGTTGATCACGACGACTCCGATCAGGCCGACGACCACTCCGGCGACCCCGCCCAGGAGCCCCTGGACGAACGACTCGCCCGCGACCTGTCGCACGATCCTGCCGTTCGACCAGCCGATGGCCTTGAGGGTGCCGAACTCGCGGGTCCGTCGGGTGACGCCCGAGACGGTGAACAGGATCGCGATCAGGAACGCCGCCGCGAGAACGATCACCGACAGCCACGTCCCGAGGTTCGACACCAGGCTCGACGCCGTCGACAGCGAGCCGGACACGCTGGACGCGAGGTCGGCCTCGGTCGAGACGGTGGCCTTCGGGAGCGCCTTCTCGAGGGCGGCCTTGACGGTCCCGACGTCGCTCGACGAGTCGGCCGTCACGTAGACCGTGCTGATCTTCCCGGACAGGTCGGCCGCCTTCTGCGCCGTGTCGAGGGGCATGTAGAAGTCGGAGGCGGTGCTCGACGACGACGAGGTCGACTCGACGATGCCGATGACGGTGAAGGTCGTGCTGCCGATCTTCTTCGTGCTGCCCGCCTTGAGGCTGTTCGAGGCGGCGTAGGTCTTGTCGACGACCAGGACGTCCTTCCCGGCGTCGGAGGCGGCGAAGGTGCGACCGGACGTGAGCTCGACGCTCGTCAGGGGCCCGACGGCGTCGGACGTCACACTGACGCCCTCGACGGTCGTCTGGTCGAAGCTGAACGAGCCGCCGCCGAAGCCGCCGCCCTGTCCGGGGGTCCCGGCCTCGCCCGATCCTGCGCCCGGAGCGGTGCCGGTGCCGGTGCCAGTGCCGGACTGCGTCTGCGTGCGGGACGTCGAGCCGGAGAAGTCGATGAGCTGCAGCGAGAGCGTCGCCGCGGCGGCCTTCACCCCGTCGGTCTTCTGGACGGTGGTGAGCTCCGAGGCGTCGAACGTCGCCTTGCCGCGGGCCGCGGTCAGCCGCGACTGCGAGAGCGTCGTGCTGTTGCCGTTCGTCGTGCCGCCGCCCGAGCCGAAGGTGAAGGTGGGCCGGCCGGTGGAGGAGGCGGTCTCGGCCTGGCTGATCGTCACGTCCGTGCCGACGCCGTAGACCGACTCGAGGACCGTGGCCTGGGCGGCCTTCACACCGCCGGCGACCGAGTTGACGATGATCACGAGGGCGATGGCGAGAGCCATGCCGGTGGCGATGATCGCCGTCTGCTTTCGCCGATTGCTCAGCTCCCGGAACAGATAGGTCCAGAACATGGGTCTCCTCTTGTAGGGCGCGATGGGGGTGGCTGCGTGATGCAGGACGGAGCGGAGCGGCCAGCGAGCCCGAGGGCCCTGCCGATCCTGCTCGACCCCGCCGACCCTAGGAACGGCTGCTGTGGCGGCTCTATCGCGGCCTTCTCAATCGCCTATGAGACCCTCCGCAGATCCCTGGCTGGCTCATCAGGTCATCACAGACGGCTCATAGGAAACGGCAGATACTTGGATTCGTGACCACTTCAGCCCCCATCACCGCTCCCGCCGCCCCGCGGCTCACCCGTGCCGACGGCTCGCCCCTGAGGGTGCTGGTCGTCGACGACGAGAACAGCCTCACCGACCTGCTCTCCATGGCGCTCCGCTACGAGGGCTGGGACGTCAAGGCGGCCCCGGACGGGCAGACGGCCCTCAGCCTCGCCCGCGACTTCAAGCCCGACGCGATCGTGCTCGACGTCATGCTCCCCGACATCGACGGCCTGCAGGTGCTCGGCCGACTGCGCTCGGGCGGCGACGACACGCCGATCCTGTTCCTCACCGCGAAGGACGCTGTCGAAGACCGGGTCACCGGCCTCACCGCGGGCGGCGACGACTACGTCACGAAGCCGTTCAGCCTCGAGGAGGTCGTCGCGAGGCTCCGCGGCCTCATCCGGCGCTCGGCCGCGATGGTGTCCGAGGGCGGCGACTCGCGCATCACCGTCGGCGACCTGGTGCTCGACGAGGAGAGCTACGAGGTCAACCGCGCCGGCCGCGAGATCGAGCTGACCGCGACCGAGTTCGAGCTTCTTCGCTTCCTGATGCGGAACCCCCGCCGCGTCCTGTCGAAGGCGCAGATCCTCGACCGCGTCTGGAGCTACGACTTCGGCGGCAAGTCCAGCGTCGTCGAGATCTACATCTCCTACCTCCGCAAGAAGATCGACGCCGGCGAGGAGCCCATGATCCACACCGTCCGCGGCGTGGGATACGTGATCAAGCCCGTCGCATGAGCCAGCTCCACCCGGCCGCGGCGGTCCGCGGGTGGGCGGCGACCTGGCGTGGGCCGCTGACTCTGCGTCGGCGCCTCATCCTGTCGATCGTCGCCATCTCCGCGCTGCTCGCCGTCCTGATCGGGGCGATCAGCGTGCTGGTCCTGCAGAACGTGCTCGCTACCCAGCTCGACTCCCAGGTCAGGTCGTCCCTGAACCGCGCGACGGCGCAACTCGGCATCCCGTCGGCAGCCATGGGCGTCGGCGACGACGGAGGCCGGGGCCAGATCCCCGGGACCATCGAAGCGGTCTCCAACGGCACCAGCCAGGTGCAGATCCGAGTCGGCGAGTCCGGTCGGCCGACCAGCATCTCGTCGTCCGTCGGCGACCGACTTCTCGCACTCTCACCGTCTGGAACCGACGGCAAGTCGTCCGAAGTCGACCTCGGAGGCTCCCTCGGCGTCTTCCAGGGCAAGTCGACCACGTTCACCGGACCGACCGCATCCGGGCAGAACGTCACGATCACCGTCGCCGTGGCCCTCCCGCGCGACAGCGTGACGGGCCCGGTCTCGAAGCTCATCGCGAGCATCGCCATCATCGCGGCCGCTGGCATCGCCGTCTCGATCTTCTTCGCGCTCCTCACCGTCCGCTACGCCCTCGGGCCGCTGCAGCGGATGGCCGACACCGCCTCCCGCGTCGCCGAGATGCCGCTGGACCGCGGCGAGGTGGCCCTCGACGCCCGTGTCCCCGACGAGGACACCGACACCCGCACCGAGGTGGGCCGCGTCGGTGCCGCCATGAACAGGATGCTCGGCCACGTCTCGCAGGCCCTCGCCGCCCGGCAGCAGTCCGAGAACAAGGTGCGGCAGTTCGTCGCCGACGCCTCCCACGAGCTGCGCACCCCGCTCGCGTCGGTCCGCGGCTACGCCGAGCTGACCCGCCGCATGGGCAAGGACCTCCCCGAGGACGTCGTCTACGCCATGGGCAGGATCGAGTCGGAGTCGGTCCGCATGACCTCCCTCGTCGAGGAGCTCCTCCTGCTGGCGCGGCTCGACGAGGGTACCGACCTCATCAAAAAAGAGGTCGACCTGACCAGGATCGTGCTCGACGCCGTCCACGACACCGGTGTCCAGGACTCGGGCCACCAGTTCGAGGTGTCCGTGCCGGAGGAGCCGATCACGCTGCTCGGCGACCCGATGCGCCTCCACCAGGTGGTCGCGAATCTCCTCGGAAACACGCGGACGCACACCCCCGACGGCACCGAGGTCTGGGTCACGCTGGAGCGGGACGACGACGCGCACGAGGCGGTGGTGACCGTGTCCGACAACGGTCCCGGCATCGATCCTGCTGTCATGCCGGTGCTCTTCGAGCGGTTCGCGCGGGCCGACAGCTCGCGGTCGCGGAAGGCAGGATCGACGGGGCTCGGCCTCGCGATCGTCCAGGCGGTCGTGCACTCCCACGGTGGCACCGTGACCGCGTCGAACGGCGACCCGGGCGCGGTCTTCACCGTGCGGCTGCCGCTCGAGCGTGCGCCGCAGGGCGCTCCCGTCCCGCTGCCGGCGCCGGAGCCCGTCCGCTCCTGACCCCGGTGGCCTCCGGCTCCGCGCGCCCTCCCGCGACCACGAAGGCAGCTCGCGACCGCACACGCCGGCGGTCGCGAGCTGCCTTTGCGGTCGGGCGGGCGCGCTACCCCCGCGGTGCAACTCCGTGCCGCGCGGTGGACGTGAACGGAGCGCACTCACCCGAGTTGCGCGGCAGGGCGCAGCCCGCCTACACTGATCCCAGCCCAAGACCGCTGGTTGTCGGCGTGCGCTCGTGAGAGTCACACCGGCCGAAGGTCCTCGCAAGAGAGACGACCCGCGCAGGTGTGTGAAGCAAGACGTTCTGTCGAGGCTCTGCGCTCCTGCGCAGGGCCTTTTCTCGTGTGAGATGTGTCTTCTCGAAGACACGGCCCGGGGGCTGCCGGCACCACACACGTTAGGAGCGACATGGCGAACAAGGAAGCTTCGGTCGCCGAGCTCACGGACTCGTTCCGCGACTCGACCGCCGTCCTGCTCACCGAGTACCGCGGGCTCACCGTTGCTCAGCTCAAGCAGCTGCGCACCGGTATCAAGGAGCACGCCACCTACGCCGTCGTGAAGAACACGCTCACCAAGATCGCGGCGAACAACGCCGGCATCAGCTCCTTCGATGCCGAGCTCGTTGGACCGTCCGCGATCGCTTTCGTCCACGGAGACCCTGTCGCCGTTGCCAAGAGCCTGCGTGACTTCGCCAAGGCGAACCCTCAGCTCGTGGTGAAGGGCGGTTACTTCGACGGTAACCCCCTGACCGCGACCGAGGTCAACCAGCTCGCCGATCTCGAGTCGCGGGAGGTGCTGCTGGGCAAGCTGGCCGGCGCCTTCAAGGCCTCGCTGTTCGGTGCGGCCTACCTCTTCCAGGCGCCGCTGTCGAAGACCGTCCGCACGGTCGAGGCACTCCGCGAGAAGCAGGAATCCGCAGCGTAGCCCGCTGCCGTACGCGTTTCACTCACCACTTTTCAGCTAGACAACAAGGAGAAACACAATGGCAAAGCTCAGCCAGGACGAACTGATCGAGGCTTTCAAGGAGCTCACGCTCATCGAGCTCAGCGACTTCGTCAAGAAGTTCGAAGAGGTCTTCGAGGTCACCGCTGCTGCCCCCGTCGCCGCTGCCGGTGCCGCTGGCCCCGCCGCCCCCGCCGAAGAGGTCGAGGAGAAGGACTCCTTCGACGTCGTCCTCGACTCGGTCGGCGACAAGAAGATCCAGGTCATCAAGGAGGTCCGCGCGCTCACGAGCCTCGGCCTCGGCGAGGCCAAGGCCGTCGTCGACGGTGCGCCCAGCACCGTCCTCGAGGGCGCCAACAAGGAGACCGCCGAGAAGGCCAAGGCTCAGCTCGAGGCCGCCGGCGCTTCGGTGACCCTCAAGTAACACAGCCTCACAACGACAGAAGCCCCCGACCGTCTGGTCGGGGGCTTCTGGCGTCCGCGGCCTCCGCTGCCGGGCCGGGCGGACCAGAGCGCAGGATCAGCGGCCTAGTCGCCCGACAGCCCCAGCTGCGCCGCCCGGGCGATCGCCTCGCGGCGATTCGTCGCCGACAGCTTGCGGTAGATGCTCCGCACGTGGCTCTTCACGGTGTTCACGGAGATGAACAGCTCGGCGCCGATCTGGCTGAGGGTCGCGCCGGTGGTGAGGTGCCGGACGATCACGAGCTCGCGCTCGGACAGCGGGTCGGCGAGCGGGTGAGCCGCCGGCGGCGGGGAGACGTGCATCCGCTCGATGAGGGCGGCGACGGAGGCGGGCTGCGTGCGACCCGCCGCTCCGGCGAGAAGGCGCGCGAGGACCTCGTCGGGCAGGCCGCGGAACGGCCAGGTCACCTCGTTCGTGGCCGCGACGAGCAGCGCCCGGTCGAACGAGATCGCCGAGCCGACGGTGTCTCCGAGGTCGGCGTGCGCGGCGGCTGCGACGGCGTAGATCTGGGACATCGTCCGCGACGAGTGGAGGTCGCCGAGCTCGAGGCAGTCGCGGAGCGCATCGAGGGCCCCCTGCGGATCGCCGAGCGTGAACAGCCCCAGCGCGAGGAGCCGCGGCGGGCACGGGGCGTGGTGCTGGCCGGCAGCGAGCCCGTCGAGCACGCGCCGGGCCTGGTCGCTGTCGCCGAGCCTCCGGAGGCACTCCGCGCGCAGGATCCCGGCCTCATTGCGGAGGACGACGGGCCCGCTGAACGAGACCAGCAGCCGGGTGACCCGCCCGAGGAGGTCGAGGGCCTCGATGTGCGACCCGGCGGCGTGCTTGACCACGGCCTCGGCGAACAGCGCGGTGGCCTCCCAGTCGCTGTTGCGGCTGGCGATCCTGACCTCGCGGAGCGGCAGGTCGAGGTCGGTGCCCGTCTTCTCGCGCTCGACGAGCAGCAGGAACCGCGTGATCTGAGCGAGCGCGGCGAAAGTGGACCGCAGGAGCTCGGTGCCCTCCGAGTGCTGCGTCGCGAGGTCGATCTGGCGCTCGGCCGCGTCGAAGTCGCCGAGCTGGAACGACACCCAGGCGAGAGCGGAGTGGCACTCGACCCGCTCGGCGGTCGAGAGGTGCTCGTCGGCGAGTCCCTCGGCGAGCGACAGGGCGAAGAGCGCCTCGTCGAACTCGCCGGCGTGGATGCGGACGAGACCGAGCTGCAGCGAGAACGACGCGCTGGTGTCGATCCTGCGCCCCACCTCTCCGGAGAGGTCCTCCTCGAGCAGGTGCCGGACGGTCTCGAGGTGCTCGCGGGCCTTCACCTGGTCGCCGAGGGTGCGGAGGGTCGTGGCCAGCTGGACGAGGTAGCCGGCGCGGAGGTCGAGCGGCGAGTGCGGGTCGGCGCGGATCAGCTTGTTGACCGAGCGGAGCCAGGGGAGCGCGGCGCTGCGGCTCGTCGAGCCGACCGAGCGGTGGCTCGCCGCGACGGCCATCAGGATGCGCGGGCGGTGGCTCCACTCCTTCTCGGGCACGCTCCGGACGGCGTCGCGGAGACGGGCACCCTGCAGAGGGGCGATCTGCGGCCACATGCTCTCGATCGTCTCGAGGAGGGATCGGTGGTCGAGCTCGAGAGCCGTCGAGATTTCGGGGTCGACGGTCGTGTCGTTTCGGGGATTCACGCGTTTACCTCTGCCGCATCGGGTAGTTCCCCGCTCGGGACGGAGAATGCGGACCTGCACATCATAAACTGAGATTTCTTTCTCACAGGCAGGTTTTCGTTTCCCGGCCACAACTGGGGGCATCCGGGCGGGCTTAGGCTCGTCCCGTGAGCAGGATGGATTCGGTGGCCTCCGGCGGCGGCATGCGCGGCGGCGGGGGGCGCCCGGGCGGCCGCGTGTCGGCGGCCGACGCCCGCGCGCAGAAGGCCGCGAACGCCGAGGCGCCGAAGATCCCCGACCTCGTCGCCCGCATCCGGAGCCTGTTCTCCCCGCACCGGAACGCCCTCGTCGTGACGGTGGTGCTGGTGCTCGTGGGCGCCGCACTCAGCGTCCTGCCCCCGCTCCTCACCCAGCAGGCGTTCGACCGGGGCCTGTTCCCGAAGGGCGGTCCGGACGTCCCGGTCCTGATGCGCCTCGTCGGCGCCATGGTCGGCCTGTGGGTGCTCTCGGCGGCCATCGGGGTCTGGCAGACCTACCTCACCGCGACGGTCGGCAACAAGGTCATGGGCGCGCTCAGGATCCGGCTCTTCGGCCACCTGCAGCGCATGGAGCTGGCGTTCTTCACCCGCACCAAGACGGGCGTCATCCAGTCGCGGCTCCAGAACGACGTCGGCGGTGTCGCCAGCGTTCTCAGCAACACCATCTCGAGCGTCCTCGGCAACACCGTGACGGTCATCGCGGCCTTCGTGGCGATGCTGCTGCTGAGCTGGCAGATGACCGTGGTGGCCGTGATCCTGCTGCCCCTCCTCGTCATCGCGCAGCGCCGGGTCGGGCAGGTCAGGGCCAGGATCGCGACGGAGACGCAGGAGTCGCTGAGCGACATGACCGCGATCACGCAGGAGACGCTGAGCGTGTCCGGCATCCTGCTCGCGAAGAGCTTCAACCAGCAGCGCACCGAGATCGAGCGGTACTCGGCCGAGAACCGCAACCAGATCCGGCTGCAGGTCCGGCAGCAGATGAGCGGGCAGTGGTTCTTCGCCACCGTGCAGATCTTCCTGTCGATCATCCCGGCGGCGATCTACCTGGTGGCGGCGTACCTCATCCAGGGCGGCATCCCGATCACGGCCGGCACGATCGTGGCCTTCACGACCGTCCAGGCACGCCTCACGTTCCCGCTCATGGCGCTCCTCCGCGTCGCCCTCGACATCCAGACCTCGGGCGCCCTCTTCGCCAGGATCTTCGAGTACCTCGACCTGCATCCGGCCATCCGCGACCCGAAGGCCGCGTCGGCCCTCGACCCCACCGCCCTCGGCCGCGTGGAGTTCGACGACGTCCGGTTCGCCTACCCCGACGCCGAGCCCGGGGCGCTGACCCTCGACGGCCTCTCGTTCGACATCGAGCCCGGCCGGTTCGCCGCCTTCGTGGGCCCGTCGGGCGCCGGCAAGACGACCGTCTCGTACCTGATCCCGCGCTTCTACGAGGTCACGGGCGGGTCCGTGCGGTTCGCCGGCGTCGACGTCCGCGACATCGGCCAGGACGACCTCGTCGCGAACATCGGCATCGTCAGCCAGGAGACCTACCTCTTCCACGCGACCATCGGCGAGAACCTCCGCTACGCCAAGCCCGGTGCGAGCCAGGCCGAGCTCGAGGCGGCGGCGCGCCTGGCGAACATCCACGACACCATCGCGTCCTTCCCCGACGGCTACGACACCGTGGTCGGCGAGCGGGGCTACCGGCTCTCGGGCGGTGAGAAGCAGCGCATCGCGATCGCGCGCGTGCTGCTGAAGGACCCCGCGGTCCTGGTGCTCGACGAAGCCACCAGCGCCCTCGACTCCGTCTCCGAGCGCATCGTCCAGCACGCACTCGACACGGCCGCCCGCGGCCGCACGACGATCTCGATCGCCCACCGCCTCTCGACGGTGCGCGCGGCGGACGTCATCTTCGTCGTCGACGGGGGCAGGATCGTCGAGCGCGGCACCCACGACGAGCTCGTCGCCCTGGGAGGGCTCTACACCGAGCTGTACGAGCAGCAGGCGGCCGTCCCGGGCTGATGCCCCGGCCCGATCCTGCGGTCGCCGCGGGGTCTGTCATCGCCCGTCATCCCCGAGATACTCCCGGGTGCCCCCGGTAGACTCGCTGGGTGAAGTACGCAGGCTCCGTTATTGATCTCGTCGGCAACACCCCTCTCGTCAAGCTCAACCGGGTCACGGAGGGCATCAGCGCCACCGTCCTGGTCAAGGTCGAGTACCTCAACCCGGGCGGCTCGAGCAAA
The DNA here is from genome assembly GCF_039537585.1 of Frondihabitans peucedani. Taxonomy (NCBI): domain Bacteria; kingdom Bacillati; phylum Actinomycetota; class Actinomycetes; order Micrococcales; family Microbacteriaceae; genus Frondihabitans; species Frondihabitans peucedani. The sequence continues at coordinate 1,216,400 of NZ_BAABAU010000001.1, read as the reverse complement.
GACCGCATCGCCACCCGCATCATCGACGCGGCCGAGCGCGAGGGCCACCTGAAGCCGGGCGGCACGATCGTCGAGCCGACCAGCGGCAACACGGGCGTCGGTCTCGCTCTCGTGGCCCAGCAGCGCGGCTACCGCTGCGTGTTCGTCCTGCCCGACAAGGTGGGCGAAGACAAGCGGAACGTCCTGACGGCGTACGGCGCCGAGATCATCGTCACGCCGACCGCGGTCGCCCCCGACAGCCCGGAGTCGTACTACAGCGTCTCCGACCGCCTCGTCCGCGAGATCCCCGGAGCGTTCAAGCCCAACCAGTACGAGAACCCGAACGGCCCGCTCAGCCACTACGAGACGACCGGGCCCGAGATCTGGCGCGACACCGAGGGGCAGCTCACGCACTTCGTCGCGGGCGTCGGCACCGGCGGCACGATCAGCGGCACCGGCCGGTACCTCAAAGAGGTCGGCGAGGGCCTGGTGCAGATCATCGGCGCCGACCCCGAGGGCAGCGTCTACTCCGGCGGCAGCGGCCGCCCGTACCTCGTCGAGGGCGTGGGCGAGGACTTCTGGCCCGGCGCCTACGACGGCAGCGTCGTCGACCGCATCATCGCGATCTCCGACGCCCGCTCGTTCGACATGACCAGGCGGCTCGCCCGCGAGGAGGGTCTCCTCGTCGGCGGCTCGAGCGGCATGGCCGTCGCCGCCGCGCTCGACGTGGCCCGCGAGCTCGGGCCCGACGACGTCGTCGTCGTCCTGCTGCCCGACGGCGGCCGCGGCTACCTCGGCAAGATCTTCAACGACCGGTGGATGCGCTCGTACGGCTTCAGCGAGGTCGGCGACGAGAAGACCGTCAGCGACCTCCTCGCCTCCAAGAACGGCGCGATGCCCGACCTCGTGCACGCGCACCCGTCCGACACGGTCCGCGACGTCGTCGGCATCATGTCGCGGTACGGCGTCTCGCAGATGCCGGTGCTCTCGGCCGAGCCGCCCGTCGTCATGGGCGAGGTCGTCGGTGCCGTCGAGGAGAAGGCGCTGCTCGAGCTCGTGTTCTCCGGCGAGGCGCAGATGACCGACTCCATCGAGAGGTTCACCGGCGCGCCCCTGGGCCTGATCGGCCTCAACGAGTCGATCTCCACCGCTCGCCGCGCCCTCGAGAAGAACGACGCCCTGCTGGTGACCTCCGACGGCAAGCCCGCCGCGGTCGTCACGCGGCACGACCTCCTCGCCTTCCTCTCCGAATGACCCGCGGTCCTGCCGCGCCCTCCAGCACCACGCAAAGGAACCCCGTGACCCACAGCTTCGAGACCCGCGCCATCCACGACGGTCAGGCCTTCGACCCGACCACCGGCGCCGTCGTCCCGCCGATCTACCAGACCTCCACCTTCGTCCAGGACGGCATCGGCGGCTTCCGTGGCGGCTACGAGTACGGCCGGTCGGCCAACCCGACCCGTGACTCGCTCCAGACGGTCCTCGCGAGCCTCGAGGGCGGCTCGGCGGCCTTCAGCTTCGCGTCCGGTCTCGCGGCCGAGGACGCCCTCCTCCGCGCCGTCCTCTCGTCGGGCTCGCGCGTGGTGATGGGCAACGACGTGTACGGCGGCACCCACCGTCTCGTGAGCCGCGTCTGGGCTCCGTGGGGCGTGACCCTCGAGACCGTCGACATGAGCGACCTCGACGCGGTCCGCGCGGCCGCGCGACCCGGCGAGACGACCGTGCTCTGGGTCGAGACGCCGTCGAACCCGCTGATGAAGATCACCGACATCGAAGGGCTCGCCGAGATCGGCCACGCCGCCGGCGCCCTCGTCGTCGTCGACAACACCTTCGCGTCGCCCTACATCCAGCAGCCGCTCGCCCTCGGAGCCGATGTCGTCGTGCACTCCACGACCAAGTACCTCGGCGGGCACTCCGACACGCTCGGCGGAGCCCTCGTCGTGCGCGACGACGAGCTCGCGTCGAAGATCGGCTTCATCCAGTTCGGCGTCGGCGCGATCTCCGCTCCGATGGAGGCGTGGTTGACAATCCGCGGGATCAAGACCCTCGGGGTGCGGGTCGACCGCCATTCCGAGAACGCGCAGGCCATCGCCGAGGCGATCGTCTCGCACCGCGCCGTGGAGCGGGTGTACTATCCGGGCCTGCCGAGCCACCCGGGGCACGAGCTGGCCTCTCGCCAGATGAAGCGCTTCGGCGGCATGCTCTCCGTCGGCGTCCGCGGCGGCGCCCCGGCCGCCCGGCGCTTCGCGGAGTCGACCGAGGTGTTCCAGCTCGCGGAGTCGCTCGGGGGAGTGGAGTCGCTGATCGGCTACCCCTCCGAGATGACGCACGCCTCCGTCCGCGGGACGGAGCTCGAGGTGCCCGACACGGTCGTCCGGCTGTCCGTCGGCATCGAGTCGGTCGACGACCTCGTGGTGGACGTGCTCCAGGCGCTCGACCGCCTGGAGTAGGTGCTGGTCTCTCGCGCCCGACAAGAGTGAGAAATATCAGGTATTGATACAGTCGGTGTGCTGAGCTACTCTTGCAATGTCATATTGCACATTGCAGGAGAAGCCCATGAGCACCCCGACCGTACTCGACCTCGCCAGCCCGCGCCTCCCCTCGATCGCCGAGGCCGCCCGACCCCAGCGTGAGCACCGCTCCCGGGCGTCGAGCGAGTCCCTCGCCAAGCGGGGCGTCGACATCCTGGGCTCCGCTCTGGGGCTGCTCCTGCTGCTTCCGATCCTGCTCGTGGTCGCGGCTCTCGTCGCGATCACGAGCCCGGGCGGAGCGCTCTACCGGCAGACGCGGGTCGGGCTCGACGGCCAGCCGTTCTCGATGATCAAGTTCCGCACCATGCGGTCCGACTCCGACGACGTCCTCGTCCGCCTCAAGGCCGTGGCAGGAGCGTCGGGCACGGCGTCCGGCCCGCTGTTCAAGCTCGTCGACGACCCGCGGGTCACGCCGCTCGGCCGCATCCTGCGCCGGTTCTCGATCGACGAGCTCCCGCAGCTGGTCAACGTCCTGCGCGGCGACATGAGCCTCGTCGGCCCCAGGCCGGCGCTCCCCGCCGAGGTCGACGCCTACTGCCCGCGCGCCCTCCGCCGCCTCGAGGTCGTCCCCGGGATGACGGGCGCCTGGCAGGTCGGCGGCCGCAGCACGCTCTCGTGGGAGGAGGGCCTCGACCTCGACCTGCACTACGTCGACCGGTGGAGCCTCCGCTACGACGCCGCCATCCTGCTGCAGACCGTCCGGGCCGTCGTCGCGCCGGTGGGGGCCTACTGATGAGCGCGTCGCCGACAGCCACGACCCCCGCCCCCGCGCCGGAGTCGCTCCCGACACGGGCCTCGCGCCGCACCCGCCGCCGCCGCTCGCGGGCGATCCGCAACGCAGCCATCGCCTTCGGGGTCGTCGCCGTGCTGATCCTCGCGGTGCTCGGCGCCGGGGCAGTCCTCCTGCAGAACCTCGTCGGCCAGAACCTGACGACTCTGGCCTCGACCGAGGCCTTCCCCGACGAGGCGGGGCGCCCCGCCCCCTCGACCGGAGCGATGAACATCCTGCTGCTGGGCTCCGACTCGAGGCAGACGACTTCCTCGCACGATCTCGAGAGCGCAGGATCGCAGCGGGCCGACACGATGATGCTCGTGCACGTCTCCGAAGACTGCAGCCACGTGTCGGTCATGTCGGTCATGCGCGACCTCTGGGTCGACGTGCCCGGCCACGGCAAGGCGAAGGTCAACGCCTCGCTGGCCTGGGGAGGCACGCCCCTCGCGATCCAGACCCTCGAGAAGCTCCTCGGGGCGCGGATCGACCACGTGGCGATCATCGACTTCGCCGGGCTCGCCTCGATGACCACGAGCCTCGGCGGCGTGGTGGTCGACAACCCCCAGGCGTTCACGGCGTCGCGAGGCGACGACCGCTTCTTCCCCGAGGGCGAGATCGAGCTCGAGGGCGACCGGGCGCTCGTCTTCGCCCGAGAGCGCTACGCCTTCCCGACCGGCGACTATCAGAGGGTCGCGAACCAGCAGCTGCTGCTCAAGGGCATCCTGAGCCGGGCGATCAGTCGCGACGTGCTCGCCGATCCTCGGGCGCTCGCCGACTTCGCGTCGGAGACCTCCAAGAACCTGACGGTCGACTCCGGCTTCACGCTCCGGGCTGCCGGCTCGCTCGCGTACAGCCTCCGCGGGATCGACCTGTCCGGCTTCTCGTTCTTCACGATGCCGACGGCCGGGACCGGCATGGAGGGCGACCAGTCGGTCGTCCGTGTCGACGAGGCGGCGACGGCGAGACTCCGGCAGGCGCTCCACGACGACACCCTGCAGGCCTTCGAGGCGAGCCTCCACCGTGGGTGACCCGGCCGTGCGTGCTTCTGGCGTGCACGACTCCGCCGTGCGCAACTCTGGCGCAATCCGGGGCGAGCGGCGGTCAGTCCCACCAGGTGGGCAGCATGAGCATGATGTTGTCGACGAGGGAGCGCCTGCTCGACCGCTTGCCGGTCAGCCAGTTCTCGATGACCCCGACGAGGCCGTGCGCCACGAACCCGGCGGCGAGCGGCTTCGAGAACCCCTGCGGCAGCGCGGCCGCGTCGCGGAGGTCGAGGTGCATCAGAGACGACTCCTCGAAGTGCCGCGCGAGCGCTCGGTGCGTCGACGCGTCCAGCGGGTCGGGCAGAGCGAGCCGGTAGACGTCGCGGTACTTCACCACGTGCTCGACCACGCGCTCCATCCCGCGCCTCGTGATCTCGGTCGCGGGCCCTCGGCCCTCCTCGCGGGCGTCGAGGTCGGCCGCGCGGATGGCATCGAGCTCGGGCCGCAGCACGTCGGCCAGGAGCGCGCCCGGCGAGGTCGCGTGGCTGTAGAACGTCGCGCGGTTGATCCCCGCCGCGCGGGTCACGTCGGCGACGGTGATCGCTGAGACCGGCGTCGACGACGCGAGGTCGACGATCGCCGTGTGAAGCGACTTCGTCGTCTGGACGATGCGAGCGTCCACCATGCTTCCTCCTGCATCCGGTGCGTCTCCCGAAGCCTAGACCGGGGCTCCGACGGCGTTCTCAATCGGGCGGTCGACCGCTTGCGGCCGACCCCGGGGTCGACACTAGGCTTGACGTGCTGCGACCGTCGAGTGGCGGCGACCCCCCTCCTCCCTCCCTCGCCCCGATCACGGGCGGGGGTCGTCTCTCGTGCGCTGCCGCGCACCCGCCCGGGCGCCATCCTCGTGCCGCCTGCGCGACATCCTCGGCAAAGGAGCTCCGTGACCACCGTCGTGCACCCGGGTGACGCCCTCACCCGGCGCCAGCGCCTCGTCTACGTCGTCGTCCTGGGGGCTCTCACCGCTCTCGGTCCTGCGACCATCGATCTCTACCTGCCGGCGTTCCCCTCGCTGCAGAGCGACTTCGGCGTCGGCAAGGGCATCATCCAGCTGACGCTGACGGCGACGACCATCGGGTTCGCGCTCGGGCAGCTGCTGGTGGGGCCGTGGAGCGACCGCGTCGGACGGCGGGTGCCCCTGATCGTGGCGAGCTCCCTGCACGTCGTCGCGAGCATCGGCGCGACCACCGCGCCGAGCATCGAGGTGCTGGGGCTCTTCCGGGTGCTGCAGGGAATGGGGGCCGCGGCGGGCGGCGTCGTCGCGATGGCTCTGGTGCGCGACCTCTTCGGCGGCAGGCCTCTGGTGCGGATGCTGTCGCGGCTGGCGCTGGTCAACGGCCTGGCTCCGATCCTGGCACCGGTCATCGGCTCGCAGCTGCTCCGCTTCACGAGCTGGCGGGGGATCTTCGCGTTCCTCGCGGCGTACGGCATCCTCGTGGTCGCCGCGGCCGTGTTCTTCGTCGTCGAGACCCTGCCGAAGGAGCGCCGCGGAGAGGCGGGGCACTCCACCCTGCGGCAGCGCTACCGGGTGCTCTTCCACGACCGCATCTTCGTCGGGGTCGCGCTGATCGGCGCCATGGTCTTCTCGGGCCTGTTCGTCTACCTGGCGTCGTCGTCGTTCCTGTTCCAGGAGGTCTACGGCATGAGCGCTCAGACCTACGGCCTCCTCTTCGCGATCAACTCGCTCGGGGTCGTCTTCGGGGTGCAGGCGTCGTCGCGTCTCGCCCAGCGCTTCGGCCCGCCGTGGATCCTGGCCGGGTCGACCAGCGTGATGATCACGGCCGCCGTCCTGATCGTCGTGTTCGACAGCCTGCACCTCGGGCTCCTCGGGGTCCTGGTGCCGCTGTGGTTCTTCATCGCGTCGTGCGGGTTCTCGTTCCCGCAGGTCCAGGTGCTGGCGCTGGTCAACCACGGCAAGGAGGCCGGCACCGCCGCGTCTCTCCTCGGTGCCCTGAACTTCGGTCTCGCCGGGCTCATCTCTCCCGTCGTGGGCTTCATCGGGGTGACGACCGCGGCGCCCATGGGAGCCGTGATGATCTGCACGACGGCCGTGGCGATCCTGAGCCTGTGGCTGCTGGTCCGGCCGCGGACGGTGCCGGACATCGGGCACTGAGCCCTGGGGTGCAGGAGCATAGGGGCGCGGGAGCCTAGGAGCGCAGGCGGTTAGGAGCGCAGGCGGCGAGAAGCACTGTCGCCGGAGGGCGCCGCCTCCTAGTCTGAAGCCATGAGCGACGCAGCCGAACGTGCCCGAGCCGACGCGGACGCGGCCGTCGCCGCAGCGGAGAAGGCGCAGGCCGACGCGGAGGCCGCTCTCGCGCACGCGCGACAGCTCCAGGCGGAGGCCGCTGCCGCCGCCGCTGCCGCCGCGGCTGCGGCCGACAGTGCGCCAGAGGCAGGGGCGGAGAGCGCTGCGAAGCCCTCGACCACGGCCGCGGACGGCCCTCTCGGCCTCGACGACGTCGAGAGGATCCGCAGCGGCTACGCCTTCGACGGGCCCGCGCTCGAGATGGGCGCTCTCGTCAACGGCGAGGCGCTCGCGGACGTCCCGGTGCGGATCCCGCTCGCCATGCTTAACCGGCACGGCCTCGTCGCGGGCGCCACCGGCACCGGCAAGACGAAGACCCTGCAGGTGCTCGCCGAGCAGCTCTCGGCCGCCGGGGTGCCGGTCTTCGCCGCCGACGTCAAGGGCGACCTGTCGGGGATCGCCAGCCCGGGGGAGTCGAGCGCGAAGCTCCTCGAGCGCACGCGCGGTATCGGTCAGAACTGGTCGCCGCAGGCTGCGCCGACAGAGTACTTCGCACTCGGCGGCAAGGGCACCGGGATCCCGGTGCGGGCCACCGTCTCGGGCTTCGGGCCGCTCCTCCTCAGCAAGGTCCTCGGCCTGAACGACACGCAGGAGTCGAGCCTCGGCCTGGTCTTCCACTACGCCGAGAAGGCGGGGCTCCCGCTCCTCGACCTCGCCGACCTGCGGAGCGTGCTCACGTTCCTCGTCAGCGACCAGGGGAAGCCGGAGCTCGCCGACCTGGGCGGCCTCAGCTCGCAGACGGTGGGGGTGATCCTGCGCGAGCTGATCACGTTCGCCGACCAGGGCGCCGACGAGTTCTTCGGCGAACCCGAGATCGACACGGCCGAGTTCCTGCGGGTGGCGTCCGACGGCCGCGGCATCGTGAGCCTCCTCGAACTGCCGGGGGTGGCGACGCAGCCGGCGCTGTTCTCGACGTTCCTGATGTGGATGCTCGCCGACCTCTACAACGACCTGCCGGAGGTCGGCGACCTCGACAAGCCGAAGCTCGTGTTCTTCTTCGACGAGGCGCACCTGCTGTTCCGCGACGCATCGAAGGACTTCCTCGCTTCGATCACGCAGACGGTGCGGCTCATCCGGTCGAAGGGCGTCGGCATCGTCTTCGTGACGCAGACGCCGAAGGACGTCCCGAGCGAGGTGCTCGCCCAGCTCGGCTCGCGCGTGCAGCACCAGCTCCGCGCCTTCACCCCCGACGACGCCAAGGCCCTCAAGGCGACGGTGTCGACGTACCCGTCGAGCGGCTACGACCTGGGCGCGGTCCTGCAGTCGCTCGCGACCGGCGAAGCCGTCGTGACGGTGATGAACGAGAAGGGCGCGCCGAGCCCGGTGGCCTGGACGAGGCTCCGAGCGCCGCGCGGCTCCATGGCGCCGACACCGCAGGAGGCCATGGACCAGACGGTCGCGGCGAGCCCGCTGCTGGCGCGGTACGGCACGGCGATCGACCGCGAGTCGGCGCGCGAGATCCTCGCGGCGAAGCTGGAGGGCGCGGCCGAGACTGCCAGGGCCGCGTCCGAGGCTGCCGCGGCCGCGAAGGAGGCCGCGGCCGCTCAGAAGGCGCAGGCGCAGGATCAGGCGCGCGCCGCGAAGCAGCAGGCGAAGGCCCAGGCCGACTACGAGCGGCAGCAGCGCGAGTTCGAGCGGGCCGAGAAGGCGCAGCGCCAGGAGGCGAGCCGGACGAGGTCGACCTCGCGCTCCACGCCCCGGTCGACGCGATCGTCAGGATCGTCGGGCTCGATGATCGAGGACCTCCTGACCTCGAAGTCGAGTCAGAGGCTCGTGGCCGACGTCGCGAAGGGCATCTTCGGCACGCTGCTGCGCCGCCGCTGACCCGCGGCGCTCGCCGTCAGGAGGCGTCGACGACGCTCTCGAGCGAGAGCACGACGACCACCAGCACGCCGAGAGCGGCGGCGGCCGCGCCGATGAGCACGGGCCAGCGCAGGTACCAGCCCCGCGCCACCGGGAACCGGCGGTGGTACTCGGCGGCCGACATCGGGAGGGTGTCGACGGTCGTCTGCACGTCGAGGGCCTCGACGACCCGCTGGATGTCGTCCTCCGACCAGAACAGCGCGTTCATCCCCAGCACCCGGCGACCCAGCGAGTCGACGCCGAGGAGCTGGGTCAGCGCCTCGGTCGAGCCGGTGCGGTACACCCGGTGCAGGAGCAGGCGGTCGATGCTGGTGCGCTGCACGGAGACCTGCGGGAGCAGCATCCTGCGCTTCACGAAGTGGGTGCGCGTCACGCGCGAGTAGACCAGGCGGAAGCGGATGTAGACGACCACGAAGACGACGGCCACGACGGCCTCGACGGCGAGCACCACGGGCCAGGCGGGGGAGGTGCGGGCGAGGTACAGCACGACGGCGAACACGGGCAGCAGGCTGAAGGCGCCGGACAGCAGCGCGGTCCGTCCGAGAGTCGGGAGCGGGGTCACGTGAGTGTCGGTCTCGGTGCGGCTGGTTCCGCTCGGCATCGCTTCGTTCCCCCTGGACGTGACGGGGCGCCGGCCTCCTCCACCCCTGGGGGAGATCGCGCGCTCGGATCACTGTACTGGGAGGCGGAGGCGGGTAGACAGCCCAGTTCGGGTGGTATCCGACCGGAGAGTATGTTTTTCTCTCACCCGTCGGGCGGGCCGTCCGGGCGAGCCGGCGGTGGCGCATCCGGGGATCGGACAGGGGCGTCAGGGGCGCAGGATCACTCGTCGGTGCGTCCGAAGATCTCCTCGCGCAGCCGGTCGATCTCGCGTCGATCGCGCTTGGTGGGGCGGCCGGCTCCGCGGTCGCGCACCGGCACGGAGGCGATCTCGGTGCGGGGAGGCGGGGGAGGCGTGAGGTCGGTGAGCGCGGTCGCGGCGACGGGAGCGCCGACGCGCTTGACGAGGAGCTTCCGGACCACGACGATCCGGTCGAAGCCGCCCTCGCGGGAGCGGATCTCATCGCCCTCGCGGACCGCCTGCGCCGCCTTGACCCGCTCGCCGTTGACCCGCACGTGTCCGGCGCGGCACGCCGCCGTCGCCGCCGATCGCGTCTTGTACATCCGCACCGCCCACAGCCACGCGTCCACGCGCGCCGAGGTCACTTCACCCGCCATGCTCCGACCCTAACCCTGTGCTGCCCTGGCGCGCGAAGCGTCGCCGGCCGTCCTGCTGCCTTCCCCTGTCCCGCCGTTCCTGGCGCGCGAAGCGCCGCCTGGCGCGCGAAGCGCCGCCGCGGGAGCGGAGCGACCCGTGGAGACGAGCGAGGCCCCCGCCTGTTCTCACCGAGAACAGACAGGGGCCACGCCGAGCGGAGAATGGGGGATTCGAACCCCCGAGGGCGTGAACCCAACACGCTTTCCAAGCGTGCGCCATAGGCCACTAGGCGAATTCTCCAGTGATCGTCGCCCTCGCGGGCGGCGTTCGACCTAGAGCACTCTACCGGTTCCGCGGCCCGGTGACGAACCACGGCGCGGAACCCCGTCCGCCCTGCCTGCTCGGAGGTGGCGGTCCTACAGTTGCTCGTGTGTCGACCCGCATCTACATCACCTCGGCCGAAGGCCACACCGGCAAGTCCTCGATCGCCCTGGGGGTGCTCGACACGCTGAGTCACGAGCTGGGCCGGGTGGGCGTCTTCCGCCCCGTGGCCCGCTCGACCAGCGAGCCCGACTACGTGCTGGAGCTCCTGCTGTCGCACGACAGCGTCGATCTCCCGTACGACGACTGCATCGGCGTGACCTACGACGACGTCCACGCCGATCCCGACGCCGCGCTGGCCACGATCGTGGGCCGCTTCGCCGCGGTGGAGCGGCAGTGCGACGCGGTGGTCATCGTCGGCTCCGACTACACCGACGTGGGGAGCCCGACGGAGCTGTCGTTCAACGCGCGCATCGCCGCGAACCTGGGGGCGCCGGTCCTGCTGGTCCTCGGCGGTCGGACGTCCGACGGACAGCGGCCGCGCTCGGGCGCCGACATGCGCCAGGTCGCCGAGCTGACGACGACGGAGCTCCGCAGCGAGCACGCGGGGCTCCTCGCCGTGATCGCGAACCGCGCGGAGCCGGGCCACCTCGACGAGGTCGTCGCGGGCATCGGCGACGCGCTCGCCGCGTCGCCGGAGGGGCTCGTGCCGGTCTGGGCGATCCCCGAGGACCGCGTCCTGGTCTCGCCCACGCTCCGCTCGGTGATGCAGGCCACCGGCGCGCGTCTCCTGCGCGGCGACGAGGCCCTCCTCGACCGCGAGGCCGTCGGCGTGGTCGTCGCGGCGATGTCGATGGAGAACGTGCTGCCGCGTCTCACCGAGGGCGCCGTCGTCGTGGTGCCGGGCGACCGGTCCGACGTCCTGGTGGCCACGGTCCTCGCCCACGCCTCCGACACCTTCCCGTCGCTCGCCGGCATCGTGCTGAACGGCGGCTTCGACCTCGCGCCGCAGGTCGTCCGGCTGATCGGCGGTCTCGGGAGCCCGCTGCCGATCCTGTGGTCGGAGCTCGGCACCTACGACACGGCCCTCACCATCACGCAGACCCGCGGCCGCCTGGCCGCCGACTCGTCGCGCAAGACCGACCTCGCCCTGTCGCTGTTCGAGCGGCACGTCGACGGCGAGGAGCTGCTGCGACTGCTCCAGGTCAGCCCGTCGAAGGTCGTGACCCCGCTCATGTTCGAGTACCAGCTGCTCGACCGGGCCCGGAGCAGCCGGAAGCACATCGTGCTGCCCGAGGGCGACGACGACCGGATCCTGCGCGCCGCCTCGTCTCTGCTGCAGCGCGGCGTCGCGAAGCTCACCCTCCTCGGCAACGAGGCGAGCGTCCGCGCCCGAGGCGCCGAGCTCGGGCTCGATCTCACCGACGCGGCCGTGCTCGATCCGACCGACCACGAACTCCAGGTGAAGTTCGCCACCGAGTACGCCGCTCTGCGGGCCCACAAGGGCATCACCATGGACATGGCGATGGACACCGTCACCGACGTCTCGTACTTCGGCACCATGATGGTCAGGCTCGGCCTCGCGGACGGCATGGTCTCGGGCGCGAAGCACACCACGGCGCACACGATCCGGCCGTCGTTCGAGGTCATCAAGACGCTCCCCGACGTCGGTGTGGTCTCGAGCGTGTTCCTGATGGCGCTCGCCGACCGCGTGCTCGTCTACGGCGACTGCGCCGTCATCCCCGACCCCACGGCCGAGCAGCTCGCCGACATCGCGATCTCGTCGGCGCAGACGGCCGAGCAGTTCGGGATCGAGCCCCGGATCGCGATGCTCAGCTACTCCACCGGCACCTCCGGTTCGGGCGCCGACGTCGAGAAGGTCCGTCAGGCGACGGCCCTCGTGCGCGAGCGCCGCCCCGACCTCCTCGTCGAGGGGCCGATCCAGTACGACGCGGCCGCCGATCCGACCGTCGCGGCCGCGAAGATGCCCGACTCGGAGGTGGCCGGGCGCGCGACGGTGTTCATCTTCCCCGACCTCAACACGGGCAACAACACCTACAAGGCCGTCCAGCGGAGCGCCGGAGCGGTGGCGATCGGGCCGATCCTGCAGGGTCTCCGGAAGCCGATCAACGACCTGTCGCGCGGCGCCCTGGTGTCGGACATCGTCAACACCGTGGCCATCACCGCGATCCAGGCGGGTACCGCCGCAACCGAAGGAGCATCCCTGTGAGCGCCGTCCTCGTCGTCAACTCCGGCTCGTCGTCGTTCAAGTACCAGCTCATCGAGCTCGAGGGCGAGAAGACGCTCGCCTCCGGGCTCGTCGAGCGCATCGGCGAGGAGACCGGCGCGACGAAGCACCGGAACGCGCTGACCGGCGACGAGACGTCGAACGACTCCGAGCCGATCGCCGACCACGCCGCCGGGTTCGCCGCCATGCTCAAGGCCTTCGAGCAGCACGGCCCGTCGTTCGACGAGCACCCGCTCCTCGCCGTCGGCCACCGGGTCGTGCACGGCGGGTCGGAGTTCGACCGCGCAACGATCGTCGACGACGCCGTCGAGGAGGCCATCGAACGCCTCTCCGCCCTCGCACCGCTGCACAACCCCGCGAACCTCGAGGGCATCCGCGCCGCGAAGGAGGCGTTCCCCGACGTGGCCCAGGTCGCGGTCTTCGACACCGCGTTCCACCAGACGCTGACGCCGGCCGCCTACACCTACGCCATCGACGACGAGCTCGCCAAGAAGCACCAGGTGCGCCGCTACGGCTTCCACGGGACGTCGCACAAGTACGTCTCGCAGGCCGCCGCCGACTTCCTGGACACCCCGCTCGCCGAGCTGAAGATGATCGTCCTGCACATCGGAAACGGGGCGTCCGCCACCGCGATCGAGGGCGGCCGCAGCATCGAGACGTCGATGGGCCTGACGCCGCTCGAAGGGCTCGTGATGGGGACGAGGTCTGGAGACGTCGATCCTGCGGTCGTGTTCCACCTGCACCGCGAGGCGGGGCTGTCGTTCGACGAGATCGAGACGATGCTCAACAAGCGGAGCGGACTCCTCGGGCTCACCGGCAACGGCGACATGCGCGACGTGCAGGATGCCGCCTCCCGCGGCGACCAGGTGGCCGAGGCGGCGCTCGCGGTGTATCGCCACCGCATGCGGCACTACGTCGGCGCCTACGCGGCGCAGCTCGGCGGTCTCGACGCGATCGTGTTCACGGCGGGCGTGGGGGAGAACAACGCCCTGCTGCGGCGACGGACTCTGCTCGGGCTGGAGTTCCTCGGGGTCACAATCGACGACGACCGGAACGAGCTCGCCTCCCGCGAGGCCAGGTACATCTCGAAGGAGGGCGCGCCCGTGTCGGTCCTGGTCGTGCCGACCGACGAGGAGCTCGAGATCGCCCGGCAGGCGGCCGAGCTGGTCTGACTCCGTCGGCGGGCGGGGGGAGCGGCCCCCGCCCGGCCGGGTCAGTAGCGGATCGCCGTCAGCGCGTCGCTGATCTCGAGCTCGCCCGAGACCACCTCGAACTGCGTCTTCACGGCGACGCCCTCGAGCAGGGCCGTCGCCACGATCGACGCCACATCGGCGCGCGGGATCGTGCCGGTCTCGAGTCGGGCGCCGACCGCGACCAGGCCCGTCGCAGGATCGTCGGTGAGGCCGCCCGGACGGACGATCGTCCAGTCGAGCGCGTCCCGGCCGCGCAGGTCGGCGTCGGCCTCGCTCTTCGCCCGCAGGTACACCTGGAACACGTCGTCGCCCTCGGCCGGGAGCTCGGCGCGCGACGCGTCGAACTCGTCGGTGTGCATCGCCGAGATCAGCACGTACCGCGAGACGCCGGCCTTCTCGGCGGCGTCGGCGAGCAGGATCGCGCCGTCCCGGTCGATGGTCAGCTTGCGCTCGGCGCCACTGGCACTGCCGCCGCCCGCCGCGAACACGACGGCGTCGGCCCCGTCGAGGTGCCCGGCGAGGGTGTCGACGTCGGTGCTCTCGAGGTCGAGGACGAGGGCGCGAGCACCGGCCTGCTCGAGGTCGGCGGTGTGATCGGGGTTGCGGACGATGCCCACGGGGTCGTGACCAGCATCGGACAGCAGGCGTTCGAGGAGCAGGGCGATCTTGCCGTGGCCCCCGGCGATGACGATTCTCATGCACCCATTGAACCCGGGTGTCCTGCACGGGCGTTGAAAGACGGTAAAGTAGTGCCCGGCTCCCCACGTGGCGCCATCCAGGCCAACTCCCCCAGGGCAGAAATGCAGCAAGGGTAACCGGGCTCTGGCGGGTGCGTGGGGGGTCTTCTGCGTGTTCGGGCGCTGCGAACGCGGTCCGCACGCGTCGACGAAGACGGGCCGAGGGTAGCCGGTCCTCCACAGGGAGGACACCACTCGTTTTGGGGGTACAGATGGGGCAGAACGCTCGCCTTCGACCCCCTCCTTCTGTCTAAGATTGCGGCAACCACTCGTCTCCCCTCACCACGGAGACGCACTCCTCCCCTCGGGAAAGGACGCGACCGTGACGTCGCACACCAGGATCAGGCTCACCATCCCTCTGTCTCCGCTCGCCCACGGCGCCGCGAGGGGCCGACCTCCCAGACGCTAGAGGTCGTGCACCAGCGACGGGCGGATCAGGCGCCCGTCAGCACGGCCCCGGCACCACCTGCGGAGTGCGCGCCTCACCACCGCGCACCCCGCCATCCCCCCCTCGCGCGATCGTCCCAAGCCGTCGCGCGAGTCCAGCCAGGGGGAGCACCCGACCCGACGGCCCTCACCAGGCCGAGCACCACCCCGATCCGCTTCACCAGCGGGACGAGCGGCTCCGACTCACCACCGGGCCCGCGACGAGTCGCCTCACCAGCGGCTCGAGCACCACCCTCCGCCCCACCACCGGAGGTTCGGATCAGTGACGGGTCTCGGCCCGTCAGAAAGAGGCACTCATGCCCACCCACCGGATCAGCCGTCGTTCGCCCTCGTTCTTCAGTCGTCACCTCCTCCTCCGGGTCGGCGCCGCGACGGTCGTCGGGGCCGTGATCGCCGCCTCGGCCATCGTCCCCGCGCAGGCGGCGACGGGCGACGTCAGCGAGGCGGAGGGAGCCCTCCTCTCCGGCTCCGGCATCGTCGACCTCGACACCATCGCCCAGCTGCGGAGCGCCTACTCGGCGACCACCGCGACGGCGACGCAGGGCACCGTGTCGAACCCGCTCGATGTGACGGCGGTGAACGCCCTCGGAGTGAGCCTCGGCAACGGCGTGCGCCTCCTCGGCACCAACGGCCTCCTGACCCTCGGCGCGGCGGGGCAGTACGCGAACACCACCGCCACCGGCTCGACGGCGGCCTCCGGTGTGATCGGCTCCGACGGCACCATCGCCGTCGGCCCCGGCACCCCCGGGAGCGCCTCGACACTCAACCTGACGCCGCTCCTCAGCCGCGTCGGCGCCTCGGCGGCGGTCGCCAGCGCAGCCCAGCTCGACATCGGCGCGCTCGCCTCGCGGATCTCCGCGACCCGCGGGTCCGCGGTCGGCACCTCGTCCTCCTACGCCATCGCCGGGGCCGACTTCGCCGTCACCAGCCCGGCGATCGGCGGGCTCAACACCTCGCTCCAGACGACGGTCAACCAGGTCGGATCCGACCTCAACGACCTGACGACGAACACGTCGGCGCTGAACACCGTGGTGAGCGGGACCACCGGCGACCTCACGACGGCGCTCAACTCGCTCGGCCTCGGAGTCCTGAGCCTGAACGGCACGGGTCTGACGGTCGGCCTCAGCGGCCTGAACCTCGGAGCGGTCACCGCTCCCGTCCTCGCGCGGACCTACACGTCGGGCCCGGTCACGGTCACCCCGTCGACCGGCAGGATCGTGATCGACCTGAACACGCTGCAGGCCCTGAACGGGCAGCCGGCGAACACGCAGCTGCTCTCGACGCCGGCCCTGCGGAGCATCGTCTCCGCAGCCCTCCAGGACATCCTGGTGACGCAGCTCCCGGCCGCCCTCGACACCGCGGTCGTCCAGGCCATCGGCACCGCGACCGTCACGGCGACCCTGACCGCGCGGGTCGCGGCACTCGGCGTCAATGTCGGCACCCTGTCCGTCGTCAGCACGACGACCCTCGGCAACCTCCTCAAGACCACCGGCCGCGCACCCCTGTCGGTCAACGCCCGCATCACGCCGCTCGGCCTCGGCGGCCTGACGGTGAGCTCGGCGGTCCTGACCCCCGCGCTGCAGCCCGTCGTCGACGGCACCCTGGCACCGCTCCTCCGGGGCGTCTTCGCCCCGACCGTCACCGGGATCCCGGCGACGCTCGCGGCCGTCACGACGCCGGTCGGCACGACGGTCTCCGCCCTCCCCGCACTGCTCGGCCAGCTCGTCTCGATCACCGTCAACGCGCAGGACTCCGCCGGCTTC